>DASYYN010000298.1:0-3519 GCA_035933815.1 Acidobacteriaceae bacterium | reverse complement strand
GGATAAATGCAGGTCCTTCGACTGCGCGGACCCTTCGGGTTCCGCTCCGCTCAGGATGACAGCACTTTGTTGTGGCGCTAAGTTCGCGAAGAGCGAGAGCTGTTGCCCCGACAGGAAGCGGAGCTGGAGCCAGCGGAAGATGTAATCCATGATCGACTTGGCGAAGCCGATCTGCTCGTTGCCGGTCCAGCCGGAGGGCTCGAAGCGGGAGTGGGCGAACTTCTCGCACAGGACGCGGAGGGGCACGCCGTGCTGCAGGGCGAGCGAGGCCGCGGTGGCGAACGAGTCCATGAGGCCGGAGACGGTCGAGCCTTCCTTGGCCATGCGGATGAAGATTTCGCCGGGCTGGCCGTTGGGGTAGAGGCCGACGGTGATGTATCCCTCGTGGCCGGCGATGGCGAACTTGTGGGTGAGCGAGGCGCGCTCGTCGGGCAGGCGGTGACGGACGGCGCGGGGCGGCTCCGATGCGCCGCCCTGCTCGTCAAAACGCAGGTCCTTCGACTCCGCCACTGACGCGGCTTCGCTCAGGATGACAGCCTGATTGGCTGCGGCGAGGACCGACTTCGACGTGACCTCGACCTTCTCGGCGAGCTTCGCCTCGAGCGACTTGACGTCGGCTTCGGCGGGCTTCTGTGCGGAGGCGATCGCAGAAAGAACGCGATCGGCGGCGGCGGTGAGTTCGGTATTGGCCGAGGCGCCTTTGATGTCCTTCGCTTTCGCTCCGTCGGAGACGTTGAGCGGCTGCGCGCCCTTCGATCCGTCGCGGTAGATGGCGACGGCTTTCAGGCCGAGACGCCAGGATTCGAGGTAGGCCTCGGCGATGTCGTCGAGGGTGCAGTCGTGGGGGAGGTTGACCGTTTTGGAGATGGCGCCGGAGAGGAAGGGCTGGGTGGCGGCCATCATGCGGACGTGTCCCATGTAGTGGATGGAGCGGGTGCCCTTGGCGGGCTTGAAGCTGCAGTCGAAGACGGCCAGGTGCTCGGGTTTGAGTCCTGGCGCGCCTTCGATGGTGCCGGTGGCGTCGATGTAGCTGACGATCGCGTCGACCTGAGCGTTGTTGTAGCCGAGCTTGAAGAGCGCGGTCGGAACCGTGTTGTTGACGATTTTGATCATGCCGCCGCCGACGAGCTTCTTGTACTTGACGAGGGCGAGATCGGGCTCGATGCCGGTGGTGTCGCAGTCCATCATGAAGCCGATGGTGCCGGTCGGCGCGAGGACTGTGACCTGGGAGTTGCGGTAGCCATGTTTTTCGCCGTGGGCCAGGGCCTGATCCCAGCATTCCTTGCTGGCTTCGATCAGGGTGTCGAGCTGGGGCACGGTGAAGGGTTCAGTGGAGGTCTTGCTCTTGCCAATTTTGTTGACCTCGGCGCGATGCATGCGGATGACGTCGAGGAAGGGTTCGCGGTTGACGTAGAAGCCAGGGCACGCGCCACCGTTGTCGGCATTGGCTCCGGCGGTGCGGGGAGTGGCTGAGGCGAGGGGAGGGCACTTTTCGGCGATACGGGCAGACTGGAGGTACGCTTCGCCGCACATGATGGCAGTGAGCGTGGCGGCAAAGTCGCGTCCGGCGTCGGAGTCGTAGGGCAGGCCGAACGCCATGAGCAGAGCACCGAGGTTGGCGTAGCCGAGGCCCAACGGCCGGTAATCATGCGAGTTCTTCGCGATGGCTTCGGTCGGGTAACCGGAGTTGTCGACGAGGATCTCCATGGCGGTGATCATGATGTCGATCGCAGCGCGGTAGGCGGCGATGTCGAAGGTTCCCGCGGGCGAGACGAACTTGAGCAGGTTGAAGCTGGCCAGGTTGCACGCGGAGTTGTCGAGGAACATGTACTCCGAGCAGGGATTGGAGGCGTTGATGCGGCCGGTGTTCTTGCTGGTGTGCCAGCGGTTGATGGTGGAGTCGTACTGCATGCCGGGATCGCCGCACTGGTAGGTGGCTTCGGCGATCTTCTGCATGATGTGTTTGGCGCGGTAGGTCTGGACGGGTTTGCCGTCTTTGACGGTGCGGGTTTGGAACTCGGCGTCCTTTTCAACGGCGCGCATGAACTCGTCGGTGACACGGACGGAGTTGTTGGCGTTCTGGAAGAAGATGGAGGAGTAAGCCTCGGAGTCGGGTCCGGAGGAGCCGTCGTAGCCTTCGCGCATCAGGGCCCAGGCCTTGGCTTCTTCTTTGGCCTTGCACTCGATGAAGTCGATGATGTCGGGATGATCGACGTTGAGGATGACCATCTTGGCGGCGCGGCGGGTCTTGCCGCCGGACTTGATGACGCCGGCGAAGGCGTCGAATCCGCGCATGAAGCTGAGCGGGCCGCTGGCGGTGCCGCCGCCGGAGAGGGTCTCGAGGGAGCCGCGGATCGAGGAGAGGTTGGTGCCCGTGCCTGATCCCCACTTGAAGAGCATGCCCTCGGTTTTGGCGAGGGTGAGGATGGAGTCGAGGGAGTCCTCGACGGCGTTGATGAAGCAGGCGGAGCACTGCGGCTTGCGGTAGCCGGTGACGGAGAACTCGACGGCGCAGGAGTGCTGGTTCCAGTGCCAGTTTTGCGCGTCGGAATTGGGCTCGAGGCGGTCGCAGCCGACGTTGAACCAGACGGGCGAGTTGAAGGCGGCTTTCTGGGTGACGAGCAGGTGGACCAGCTCATCGTGGAAGACGGCGGCGTCGTCGGGGGTGGCGAAGTATCCGCCGGCCAGGCCCCAGTCGCGAATGGTTTCGGCGACGCGGCCGACGAGCTGGCGGACGCCGGTCTCGCGCTCATCGGTGCCGATCTGGCCGTGGAGGTATTTGCTGGCGACGATGTTGGTCGCGGTCATCGACCAGTCGACGGGAACCTCGACGTCCTTCTGCTCGAAGATGGTCTTGCCGGCCGCATCGGTGATGGCGGCGGTGCGGCGCTCCCACTGGAGCTCGTCGTAGGACGAAACGCCCGGACGCGAGAAGTAGCGCGGGAAGCGGACGGCGGCAGTGGGGGCGGCAGTGGTGCGGGACGCGGCAGAGTCGGTGGCGGTCGCGACGCTGGCGGTTTTCTTGAAAGCCTCGGCCATAAGGGGGAATCCTTCCTTGCGGTGAACTTGTACTGCAACCGTGCTGGATTGTTCACGAACCGGCAAAACCCAGAGGGCAAAAACTACGAAGTCGCGACCGGGAGCCGGATGGGGGGATCCGGAGGAACCGGTGGCGGAATGTACAACGAACGGCTGACTCTGAATGCGGTCCCCAGAGCCGCCTGGGCTCGCAGATTTCTGCTGGGCCGGGCTGGCAATTTGGGGCCGCAGATGGGAAGTTAGCTCTGTTAATGGTGTGTGTCAAGAGATAACCACAACATCTAGTATTTTTGATGCACGACGGGCATCTGGCGCGGCAATTTGGGGCATTTGGCTGTGGAGAACGGGGGAAAGGCGCGGCCGAGGCGGGGCCGAATTGCTTTTGGGGGGCGTTCTGGATGGGGCGGATCGGCAATGAAGTGGACCTCTTGAGGCCGTGATTCAGCCGAACCGCGCCCCACCAACGGAGCATAGGACCGG
>DASYYN010000247.1:0-1870 GCA_035933815.1 Acidobacteriaceae bacterium | reverse complement strand
TTGAGAAACAGATTCAGGAAGACTTGCTGCAGCCGCCCCGGATTTCCCTGGATGGCGGAAATGCCGTTTGTCAGCTCCGACTGCACCTGGATCTTCGCCGTCTTGAATTGGTGCTCCAGCAGGGCCAGCGTGTCGGTAATGACCTTATTGATGTCGACATCGGCGAACTCGGTGCCGCTGGTGCGCGAGAAATTCAGCAGGTTGTTAACAATCTCCGACGCCCGGAACGTCTGCCGCGTGATCTTCTCCAGCAATCCCGATTTTTGCGGATCGCCTTGCAGTTGCTTGGCGAGCATTTGCGTGTACGAGGAAATGACCGCCAGAGGCGTATTGACCTCGTGGGCCACTCCGGCTGCCAGCAAGCCGATCGACGATAGCTTGTCGGCCTGCGACAACTGGCCCTCAAGCTCCACGCGCTCCGTGATGTCATCCATGATGACCAGCCGCCCGATCACCTGGAACTTGCGCGTGACCAGCGGAGCGATGGCCACATTCACCGTGCGTGTCTCTTTCGCCGGAGTTACCAGACGGAACTTGTAAAGGTTGTTGATGCCCGCGTTCTGCCGCACGCGGTGCAGTTCTTCGACGAATTCCGCCGGAAAGACGGTGTGCACGGTTTGCGTCAGAGCCTGCCAGCGCGGAAGCGCATACATCACTTCCATCTGCGCATTCCAGCTTTCGATGCGGTCTTCCATGTCGAGCGCCATTACGCCCACGTTGATCGACTCGACAATGTTTTCGTTGAAGTCCTTCAGCCGTTCATACTCTGCGACCTTTTGCTGCAGCGATGCGTAGAGCCGTCCGTTCTGGATGGCGATGCCAAGATAGCCGCCCAGCGTTTCCAGCAGTTCCACATCTTCGCTCGAGAGGTAATCGCCTTTGTTGGTCTTGCCGAGGCCCAACACTGCGACAGTTCGTTGCTGCGCAAGGCAGGGAATGTAGTAATTCAGGTCCAGCTTCGCGATCGCTTCCTGCGATCCTGCGGTTTCGCGCGGCACCTGATGAGTATTCTCAAAGAACATGTGACCGGCAGGCTGCGGACGCGGCGCGCTCAGGAATGTCAGATCCAGTTTCCCGACTGGGCTCATGCCGATGGACTTTGCCACCGCGAACCGCTCTTCTTCTTCGGCGCGCGCAAAGATCGCAATCCGATCCACCGCCAGCGTTCGTGACAGCCGGTCCAATACCGAGGAGAGCATTGCATTCAAGTCGGGTTCCGAACTGAGCTCGCGGCCAAACTCGATCAATGTTTTGCGATAGTCGTAAACCGTCCGGTAGAACCAGTGGTCCACGCGATCCTGAATCCACTTGCGTACCGGATCAAACAGCAGCGCCGTTACGACAACAGCCAGGATCAGCCCGATCGGCCCACTGTCCTTCTTCTGCATGTGAACCAGTTCCGCTACGCCCGCGACCAGGCCGAAATACAAGCCAACCACCGTCGCCGCGGCCAGCGTATACACCACGCCCCGTTTGAAGATCAGGTCCACATCCATCAGCCGGTAACGGAAGATAGCGTACCCAAACGTGAGGGGTAACAATCCCAGCGACACCACCGAGACATTCGTCAGCACGCTCGGCACCCAGGCCATGGCATGCGGGAAAACATAGGAAAGGACGTAGACCAGCGTATAAGGCGCGATCGCGAGCACGGTGCCGCGCGTGACCCACTTCAATTGCTGGCGCAGGATAGTAGTGTTGGCGCGCCGGTAGCTATCCCACAGCACCGCGGCCGCAATCAAGAAAAACAGTGCGCCATAAGAAACGTCCAGGCGATCTACGCTGCGGCTTAGCCGCCCGCTAGCCTCGAGCAGTCGCATGGCAGCCAGCCGCGCCGCCAGTAGCAGCGCACCCGGCACATAGCACAGGG
>DASYYN010000191.1:0-23731 GCA_035933815.1 Acidobacteriaceae bacterium | reverse complement strand
GCGCGGATGAAACGATGACCTGTGCAGAATTCTGAAATAACCCAAGCGATTCGGTTTGTGATAGTCTAGATGCCGACTGTTCTGCGGTTCGGCGCTTATCGAGTGGTGATCTACCCGAACGATCACCGGCCCGCGCATGTGCATGTTATCGGGAACGGCTGCGAAGCCCTCTTTGAGCTGATCTGTGCAGCGGGTTTCGTGCGGTTACGGGAGAACTAACGCTTCGGCCGCGCAGAATTGGGCCGGATTGCTGCGGTGCTCGCCGGGCATATCGAGGAGCTATGCCGGCGATGGGAGGAGTTTCATGGACTCGTCTGAAGTGGAACGCGCGAACGAAGCTGGCCGGGAGATGCAGGCTGAAGTGCCGCGGGCGGTGAGCGCTCGGTATGACCGGGGGCTTGGGCGGGTGGTGATCGAGCTGAGCAATCGGCTGATGGTGGCGTTTGCTCCGGGGGATGCGCAGGGGCTGGAGCGCGCGACCGAGGAGGATCTGGAGCCAATCGAGATTTCGCCGTCCGGCTTCGGGCTGCACTTTCCGAAGCTCGATGCGGATTTGTATCTGCCGGCGCTGCTGGAGGGGTTTCTCGGGTCGAGGCAGTGGACGGCGAGCCGGATGGGGGCGGCGGGCGGACAGTCGAGGAGCCGGGCGAAACGCTCGGCGGCGAAGAAGAATGGGCGGCTGGGGGGACGGCCGCGGAAGAAGAAGGTGGCGTAGTCGGCTGGTCTTCGATTCTCTTGCTGCTTTGGCAACAAGCGCTGTCATCCTGAGCGCAGACGCGCAAAGCGCGTCGGAGTCGAAGGACCTGCGTTTTTCTTCCGCGCTCCGATCATCGCTTCGCCGCGGGTAGTTTGGGTTCAAAGTTTGCGGGCAGCGGCTGGAGCGGTTTTCCCCAGTCCTCGCTGAGGTCGATCCACGTGGGGTTCATTTTTTCGATGAGAGCAAGCTTCTTTGCGCGCGTCCAGCCTTTGAGCTGCTTTTCCCGCGCAATCGCGCTGCGGACATCGCCGTAGCGTTCGTACCAGACCAGCCGGTTGCAGTTGTAGTCGGCGGTGAAGCCTTCGAAGGATTTGCTCTTATGCTGCAGCATGCGGCGCTCGATGTTGCCGGTAACCCCGATGTAGAGAACGTGCGTTCGGCTGGCTACGATGTACGTGTAGTACGTGTGCTCACGCATGCTGCGAGCGTACTGCCCGCTGCGTTCAGCGCCAGATAACCGGGGTAATGATGCCGGAACCGCAGGTCCTTCGACTCGCGTCTGAAATTGATGTTGCGCGAACAACGCGCGCAACAATTCGGAAGCTTCGCTCAGGATGACAGTGTTTTTGCTATTTCAGACTTGTGGTGAACTGTGCCGGGACTGAAGGCCGGTGCTTCTCCCTAGTCCTGCTGCGCAGGACGGAAATCGGCAGTGCGGAAAGAGCGAGTCGGAACTCGGCAGAGTCCATGGACGATTTGCGCTAGCTCGGCTTGGCCTCAGCGATCAAGTCTTCCCATGGCCACTTAACCGTCGAGTACTTCCGATAAAGAAGAAGTTGTCTGTCTACAACGGTTATTTCGCCTGTCGCTTCGTTGTACGCCAGCACCAGTCCGCGTCCCTGTTCGTCCACCTGCAGCTGCTCGAATCGTTCGAGCACGACGCGTAGGTTACCTTTTTGGATTCGCGGTTCCCTCGCTGAGGCCTGCTGGTAAATGTAGTCCAAGCTTAGTCCCCTCAGGGCCAACTCATCTGGCGCCTCAAGGATGACCGCCATTGCATACGCATATATGCCGGTTGAGTCCTTGCGAGTACGAATCCCGCTCGAGACTCTCTTTGCAAACTGCTGGTAGAGGGGATTTAGCTGATCTGCATATTGGAGTGCCGCTGCCTCAATCGCACCTTGCTCGTCAATACTCTGCCTCTTGATACACGCTTCTTTTATGTTAAGGACATCAAGCGTCTTCAAGGTCAGTGCCTGAAGAATCCCTACATTCCCATAGCAGTCCCTCACTGCGGCGTCTTGAACCGAGGTCGCAAACTCTAGATTGAGAGCATCGCCGCCCTTGTTTAGTACGCGTTTCAGATCGTCGTTGGACCAGTAGATGGGAATCTCCTCTACTCGACCGGTGAGATCCGGGTTGAGGTAGACGAGCATGTTGCTCTGGCTCCAGACGCCAATAATGACGACAAAAACTCCATAGTCCCAAAGAGCTTTGAGGTCAAACGCGAATTTCGTCCTTTCCGCAACCGATAAATAATGAAAGTCTTCGATGACAAGTCGTCTTCCGGAAGCGGCCAAAATGTCGGCAACAAAACGGAGATCGCTAACGTCTTGGCCGACGGGTTTCTCTCTGGTCTCGGACCCCTTCTCGCCCTCTACTCCCCCCTTTACCGTTGCAGAAGCTCCCAACACCTTTGCTAATAAGCCCTCGCCAATGCCAGCTTCAGCCTTCACGTGCCCGCTGATTTTCCCCGACCTTGTGTCGTCGAGAATCAGTTTGATTCCTAGCTGAGAAAGGGCGTCGATGTACAGGTCGTGAACTCCGCGGTCGAGTCGGCACTGGATAGTAATGGCGTTTGGGATGTTGCGCTGCCGCAACCATGATTTGCCACATTTTGACTCTCCTCGGAGTGCAATATGCGTCGGACGATCCAGCAGCGTCTGGATCTGCTCGTCCAAAGCACCGCGGTCTACGTACGAATCGGGAAGAACTGTATTGCTAATTCCAAAGACCTGGTAGGTCCGCCTCGGTTTCTCGAACATGACTCCCTCTTCAATAGCAACCTGAGAGACTAAGTGTAGCGAACCGGAAGCTATTCGAGCCGTCCGCTCTCTATCTAAAACAGCCCGCTCTGCCGTCCTGGCATGGGTAAGCCCAAGTGTTCGTACGCGAGGCGGGTGGCGACGCGGCCGCGGGGGGTGCGGTCCAGGAATCCGATCTGGATGAGGAAGGGTTCATAGACTTCTTCCAACGCGTCTTCTTCTTCGGCCAGCGTGGCGGCGAGGGTGCCGAGGCCGACCGGACCTCCGTCGTATTTTTCGATGATGGTGAGCATGAGTCGCCGGTCTAACTCGTCGAAGCCGTGAGCGTCTACTTCGAGCATCTTCAGGGCCTGGCAGGCGGTGTCGCGGTCAATGCGGCCGGGGCCGCGGACCTGGGCGTAGTCGCGCACGCGGCGCAGCAGGCGGTTGGCAATGCGCGGAGTTCCGCGGGAGCGCATGGCGATTTCGGCGGCACCGTCCTCGTCGACGGAGATGCCGAGGACTTCGGCGGAGCGCGTGACGATGTAGCGGAGATCGTCGTCGGTGTAGAACTCGAGGCGCAGCAGGATGCCGAAGCGCGAGCGTAATGGAGAGGACAGCAGGCCGGGGCGGGTGGTGGCGGCGACGAAGGTGAAGGGCTTGATGTCCATCACGTGGGTGCGCGCGGCGGGGCCCTGGCCGATGATGATGTCGAGCTTGTAGTCCTCGAGCGCGGTGTAGAGCTTTTCTTCGAGGACG
Organism: Acidobacteriaceae bacterium; assembly: GCA_035933815.1. Taxonomy (GTDB): domain Bacteria; phylum Acidobacteriota; class Terriglobia; order Terriglobales; family Acidobacteriaceae; genus Palsa-343. The sequence continues at coordinate 20,251 of DASYYN010000191.1, read as the reverse complement.
GGCTGCACGCGGTGGATCTCGTCGAGGAAGAGGACCTGGCGCTCGCGCAGGTTGGTGAGGATGGCGGTGAGGTCTCCCTGGATCTGCAGGGCGGGGCCGGAGGTTTGCTGGAAGGCGACGTCGAGCTCGTTGGCGATGATGGTGGCGAGCGTGGTTTTGCCGAGGCCGGGCGGTCCGAAGAGGAGGACGTGGTCGAGGGCTTCGCCGCGGGATTTCGCGGCTTCAAGGGCGATGGCGAGCTGTTCTTTGGCTTTGGACTGGCCGATGAATTCCTGCAGGCGCCGGGGCCGGAGCTTCAGTTCGAAGGAGTTCTCATCTTCAGCGCGGGCAGCGGAAACCAGGCGCTCGGCGTCTTCTGGGCGGGGCATTTGAGTGGAGTGTACCAGCCCCCATGCAGCAACTCTGTGCTGCGGACCACGGCGCGCGCAGGGGTGGGCATCCTACCGGGTGCGGCGCCGGCCGAAGTGACCAACGGAGAGCGCTGCGCACACTCACATGCCGAAAAAGATCTGCTGATTGCGCCCGTGGGCGAGGGGCTGCTGATTCTGATTGCGGGAATCGCGGGGTGGCTGGTCCATCAGCCGATGATCTTCGCGAGCCTCGGCCCGACGGCCTACGAGCTGATCGAGACGCCGCACCGGCGCAGCGCCCAGCCCTACAGCCTGCTCGTCGGTCACCTGGTGGGCGTGGGCGCGGGATTCTTTTCGCTGTGGGTGACGCGGGCGTGGTGGGCGCCGCCGGTATCCAGCGCGGGCGTGCCACTGGCTCGCGTGGGTTGCGTCGTGCTGGCGGCGGCGCTGACGGTGTTCGTGAACCTGCTGATCCAGGCGAGCCAGCCGGCGGCGACGGCGACGGCCTTGCTGATTGCAGCGGGATTGCTGCAGAGGCCCGTGGATGCGGCGGTGATGATCGGCGCGGTGCTGCTGATGGCGTTTGTGGGCGAACCGCTGCGGCGGGTTCGGCTGAACACGCCGGTTCTGAAGCAGGACGAGAAGAACGAGAAGTAAGGAACCCTCCTACGTCTCCAAATACGGGAGAGCCGTTCGACTCCGCGCCTGCGGCGCGCCGCTCAGGCCTGGCTATGGGGCACCCGGCTAGCGCGAGACGGCGGCGGGTTCGGGCTGCAGCTTCATCGCGCTGAGGATGGCGGCGACGCGCGGGTGCGCGCGGATCGCGTCGAATGTGGGCATGGGGAGTTCGGTGAGACGCATGACCCGCTGTTGGTGTGCGGCGTCGAGGTGGTCGAGGGCGGCTTCGGTTTGTCCCACGGCCAGGGAGGCAATGGCCAGGTCGAACGGCGAGACGTAGCGTTCGGCGGCGGTTGCGGTGAGGCGGCCGAGGATCGCGGCGGCACGGGGAGCGTCTCCCGCTTTGGCAGAAGCGCGGGCCAGGGCGGAGAGGTACATCGGGGCTCCATGCGCCTGGTCGGCTGCGCGGGCAAAAACGGTCACCGCTTCCGGAAGCCGGTCGAGGAATTCGAGAGCGTGGCCGAGGAACCAGTTGGCGATAGGGGAGTTCGGGTCGAGGGTGACGGCGCTCTCGGCCTCCTGCAATGCCTGGCGGAAGCGGCGGGCGCGGAAACAGGTGTATCCGACAAAAGCGGCGGGACCGACGGAGAGGGGCTCGACGTCGCGGGCTGCGACGGCCTGAGCGATGGCTTCGTCGTGGCGTCCGGTGATGGAGAGCAGATTGGCGTACCACTGGTGCGCGACGCCGCAGGCGGGATCGAGGCGGAGCGCCTGCAGGTAGTGCGATTCGGCGGCGGGCCAGTCCCAGTCGTAGCCCTTGACGATGTCGGCCAGGGCGGCATGGGCTTCGGCGAGCGAGGCATCGAGCTGCAGGACTCGGGCGACGGCGGCGCGGGCGCGCGGATAAACGTCGTGCGCGGGCTGCAGGCCGTGAATGCCAAAGAGGATCCAGCACTTTGCCAGGCCCAGCCAGGGCAGGGCGTATTGCTGATCGAGGTCGATGGCCTGCTGATACAGGCGGATGGCTTCCAGATAGGACTCGGGGGTCTTGCGGTTCCAGAAATGAAGGCCGCGGGCGTAGAGGGATTTTGCTTCGTCAGGCGCGGCGTGGGCCGCAATGCCGATAAAGCGGTAGCCCTGGGTGGGAACGGTTTCGATGAAGCGCGGGGTTTTGGCGTCGTCGTCGAGCACGGCGCGGAGCTTGCGGATGGCGGTGTTGATGGCCGCTTCGGCTTCGAGGAAAGAGCCTTTGCCCCAGATAGCCTCGATGACCTGCTCGCGGCGCACGAGGCGGCCGGGGCTGGAGGCGAGCAGGATGAGGAGCTGCATGGGGATGCGCTCAAGGCGGACTTTTGCGCCGGCGCGGAGCAGTTCGAAGCCGTCCGGATCAAGCTCGAACTGGCCAAAACGGATGCGGTTCGCCGCCATGGCGAGAAGTGTAGCTGGACGGCGGTAAATCTTCAGGAAAACTTCAGCCGCTCTCCATGGTGATCGCAGGCGGGGCTGCCTAGGATTCTCTTCACCCGGACGTTACCGGTGGAGAGGGAGAGACGATGAGGAAGATGATGACGTGGATGATGGCCGGAGCCGCACTGCTGATGGTTGCGGTCCATGCGCAGGCAGCCTGCTCCAATAGCACGCTGCACGGGAGATACGCCTTTACGATCACGGGGCAGATTCTGGCGCCCGCACCGGCGGCGGGTCTGGTGTCAGGGACGGCGATGACGGTGTTTGACGGCAACGGCGGGCTGACGCAGGTGGATCATGTGGTGAAGAACGGCGTGGCGCCGCTGGAGGACTGGAGGCCGGCAACGGGATCGTATGGCATCAATCCGGATTGCACGGGGTGGATGACGATCACGGCGCATCCGACGCAGGCGGCGGACGCGAGCCCCGAGCTGAAGCTGTATATCGTGGCGACGCGAGACGGCAGCCAGGTGGACACGGTCGTCTCCGGCTCGCCGGTAGCACCGGGGTTTGCGGCGAATATTACGAGCATCGGGGTGCGGAAGGGGCATCCCGAGGACGACGACGAGTAATTTGCTTTAGCTGATCTGCCTTGGTTCGCAGGGTGCATGGACCGCCCTTAGTGGTGGTCCATGCCTATTTGCGGGTTGGCCCGGGTGCCGGTGATGGCGACGGGAATTTCGGTGCCGGCTCCGTGTTTGGCGAAGAAGGGATCGACGGGGATGAGGAGGAAGGCTTTCCAGCCGGTGACCATCTGGGAAATGTGGGCGTTCATGCGGGCGGTGCCGTGGAAGTCGAGCGATTCGCCGTTGAGGTTATAGACGCCGCTGAGGGCGATCTTTGCGCCTGGCACCTGGTAATTGAGGGTGGTGAGGGAGAGACGGCGATTGGCGAAGAGGAAGTTGCCGCGCATGTCGCTGGCGATGTCGGCGGCTGTGGCGGCCTGGGCATTGCCGGCCTTCAGGGCATTGTTTTCCTGCTGGGCCTGATCGGCTTTGCCCTGACCGCGGAGGCTCAGCTGATCCACCTCATGCTGGAATTTGGGGCTGGTGAGGCGCGCGCGAGCGATGGCGAAGGTGCCATTGAGGCGAACACGGTCGGTGACTGAGCCGGGATCGGGCGGCAGCAGCAGATCGGCGTGGAGCTGCAGGTCGCCGTTCATGAGCGGCGGATTGCGATCGGAGGCGAGGTCGAGGATGTCCTGCACCCGGCCGGGGCCGATGGTGACGTTGAGGTGGATTTCGTGCCCGGGACCTCCGGAAGGATTACGGATGACTTTGCCAGTGGCGACGATGTGCGTCTTGCGCAGCCACCCATCCACGGGACTGAGGTATGTATCGCCGGTGGTGCCGTCGACGGTGGCGTGGAAGGTGGTGTTCAGCGGCATGGGACGATGGGCGGTGTCGAGGCTGAAGTTCGGGGTGCGGGTTTCGCCGGTGACGTCGATGCGGTCCAGCTGGCCGCCGTAGCTGCCGGTCGATGAGAGGATGCCGCCGATTCCCTTGAAGGGATTGAGATTGGCGTTCGTGAAGGAATACGTGCCGTCGATGGGGGTATCGCCGGGGCTGTCCTGATTGAAGGGGCCGAAGTCGCCGGTGGAGTCGATGTTGCCGACCGGCTTGGGATTAATCAGGGTGGCGTGGAACCTCAGGGGACGGCCGGCCGCGACAGAGTCGAGCCGCACACGATGGATCACGAAGTGGAGCGGCTGTTTGGCGGGGTTGCCGTTTTCGATGATCAGGTCAGCCTGGTCGATGAGAACCTCGCCGGCGGCGATTTTGAGGGCGCTGCCGGGCGGACCGGGCTGGGCGGATCCGGCGTCCTGGCCGGGCCCACCCCGGGAGAATCGGGCGACGCTGGAGCGCTGGTTTTTAGGCGGGATGCGCACGGTTAGTCCGTGCACCTGGACGCGGTTGACGAAGATGGGCGAGCGAAAGAGCTGCTGCCAGTGCACCATGTGGAAGCTGAAGCTGTTCGCTTCCAGCATCGGATCGGTCATGTCCAGGTGGTTGGGGTAGAGGCGGAGACCTGTGCCGGAAACCTCGAAGCCTTTGATCATCGAGACCTGGAACTTTTCCAGTTCGACGCGGCTGTCGTAGCGGGCGCTGAGAGTTTCAATCACTTTGGCCTTGAGCATGGGGCCGGCGCGATGGAGCAGGATGTCGCCTGCGACGAGCAGGCCGGCAAAGGCGGCGAGCGCGACCGCGCTGATGATGAAGAGAAAACGCCGGAGGAGCCGGTGTTCGTGGGCGGCCTCGGTTGGGGGTTCAGCCGGGTGAGCGCTGTGGGTCAAAGCCGGTTGCCTCTTTCGCGCGAAAACGTCACAGCCTGGCACGCGCGCTGCGTGCCTTTCGGTTAGAACCCGGCACGGCTGATCCGGCTGCCATCGTCAGCAGCGATTTTCCGGTTTATCATGCAACGGCAAATGTTTGGCGGGATGAGCAACGCGCAGAAATGCCGCAAGCGGATGGGATCAGCAGTTCTGCTGCTGGCGATCGCGGTTTGTTTACAGGCGCAACAGCCGAAAGCGACAGCTCCGCCGCAGTCTGGAGAGCGGGCGCTGCAACCGGCTCCCGCTCCCGGGCTGCCGATCGACGCATACATCCACGATGCCTGGAAGACGCTGCAGCGGTCGATGACGAGCTGCACCTCGCTGGTCGATCCGAAGGTGCAGGAGGCGCCGGTGCTCTATCTGCCGAAGGATTTTCCCGAACCGGCGGCGGTGGCGCGGCTGAAGACGAAGTGCGGCGTTCACGTGGAGCGCCTTCCGGTCGTGGTGCAGCGTATTGGCCAGCCAGTAGCCGTGCCGGCGCCGGGGCTGCTGTACCTGCCGCATCCGTATGTGGTGCCGGGGGGGCGATTCAATGAGATGTACGGATGGGACAGCTACTTCATCCTGCTCGGGCTCTTGCGCGACGGCCATGCGGACCTGGCACGCGGCATCGTGGAGAACTTCTTTTTCGAGATCGAGCACTACGGCGGTGTGCTGAACGCCAACCGGACGTATTACTTCACGCGCTCGCAGCCGCCGTTCCTGTCGTCGATGATCCGCGCGGTCTACGACGCGGAGGTCGCAGCCGGTCAAAAGCCGCAGGCGCACGCCTGGCTCGGGAGGGCCTATCGCTATGCCGTGCGGGATCATGCGCTCTGGCTGCGGCCCGAGCATCGCGCCGGCGACACGGGGCTGAGCCGCTATTTCGACTACGGTGAGGGGCCGGTGCCGGAAGAGGGCGACGATCCGACGTACTACCAGAACGTGATCAGCTGGCTGCTGGCGCATCCGGATGTGCAGACGGATTTCCTGGTCGATGGACCGGAGCAGCCGACCGACGCCGACACCGCGAAGATTGCCGAGATCAGCTGCGATCCGGCTGCCTCGGCCGTTTGCGGGCGCGCGCATGAGGGCACTCACTGGCTGACGCGGGACTTCTACAAGGGAGACCGCGCGATGCGCGAATCGGGGTTCGATCCGGCCTTCCGCTATGGCCCGTTCAGCGGAGCGACGCACCACTTTGCGCCGATTTGCCTCAATTCCCTGCTCTACAAATATGAGCGCGACCTGGCGTGGATGGCCGAGCAACTGGGCAAGCCGGCCGAGGCGGAGCGGTGGCGCGCAGAGGCCACGGCGCGGCGGGCGGCCATAGACAAATACTTGTGGAACCCGGCGAAGGGCATGTATTTCGATTACGACTTTATGGCCGGCAAGCCGTCGACGTATCCGTACCTGACGACGCTGTATCCGCTGTGGGCGGGGGCGGCCAGTCCGCAGCAGGCGCGCGGCGTGGAGGCGAAACTTTCATTATTTGAAAGGCGCGGCGGTTTGGCTATGAGTACGGAGGACACGGGTGTACAGTGGGATCTCCCCTATGGGTGGGCGCCGGTGAACTGGCTGGCGGTGGCGGGCATGCGCGAATACGGCGATCTGCGCGACGCGGCGCGGGTGTCGCGCGAGTTCACCACCACGGTACGCAACAACTTCACCTGCGACTCAACCATCCACGAGAAATACAACGTAGTGACCGGGTCGTCGACCGTGCAGGTGGCGACCGGGTACAGGCAAAATGTGGTGGGCTTTGGCTGGACGAACGGCGTCTATCTGGAGATGGAATCGCTGCTGCGACATGCCGGGGTCACAGTACATCCAGCGGCGAATGTGCCGTGCGCGGATCGCCGCCCGCAGGAGGCGCAGCGATGAGTGCGAATCAGCAGAAAATCGTGGTGGGCCTGGGGGAGTTGCTCTGGGACATGTTGCCGGACGGTCCGCGCCTCGGGGGCGCGCCGGCGAATTTTGCCGTGATGGCAGGACGGTTGGGCGATCACTCGGTGATCGCCAGCCGCATCGGGTCTGACCTGCTGGGCAAAGAAGCGCGCGGCGAACTGAAGTCGCTGCCGGTGGACGCGAGCTGGTTGCAGGTGGACGAGAATCATGCAACCGGCACCGTTACAGTTGTGCTCGATTACGGCGAGCCGCACTATACCATTCAGGAGCCGGTGGCCTGGGACCGGATGGAGCTGACGCCGGAGTGGCTGGAGCTGGCGCGCCAGGCCGATGCGGTTTGCTTCGGGACTCTGGCGCAGCGGGACATCCAGTCGCGGCAGACGATCCTCGGATTTCTGGATGCGACCCACGCGGAGTGCGTTCGCATCGCCGACGTGAACCTGCGGGCGCCCTTCTGGACGGTGGAGGTGCTGCGGCAGTCGTTGCAGCGGGCGACTGTGCTGAAACTGAACGTGCACGAACTGCCGGAGGTGTTGCGGGCAACGCGCGTCTGCGCACAGGCTGCGCGGCCGGACCGCGATGATGAGATTCTGCGCGAAGCGCGGCAGCTGATGGAGTGCTATCCCCTGGAGATGGTCTGCGTGACGCTGGGCGGCGACGGCAGCATGCTGGTCACCCGCGAGGAGTCGCACCGGCATCGTGGATTGCCGATCATGGTGCGCGACACAGTAGGCGCAGGCGATGCGTTCACGGCAGCGCTGGCGCACTATTATCTGGAGGGCGCGCCGCTGGCTGTGCTGAACGAGGCGGGGAATCGCTGGGGCGCATGGATGGCTTCGCAGCGCGGCGCCATGCCGCCGATGCATGCCAAAACCGTGCACGATGTGACGGAGGAAATCCGGCTGCTGAGTGCTTAGAAGCAGGCAATAGGCACCAGGCAGTAGGCAGTAGGCCACAGGGCCGAAAGCGTCCGCAAATATGATGGGCTGATGCGGAGTTTGCCGATCGTCCCCCGCGGGTTCTATGCGCGACCGCCCGACACGGTGGGACGGGAATTGCTGGGGAAAATCCTTGTGCGACGGTACGAGGGGAAGCGGCTGGCGGGGCGGATTGTTGAGGTGGAGGCGTACTTCGGGCTCGACGACCCGGCGGCGCATGCTTTTGCCGGGAAGACCGCTCGCAATGCGGTGCTGTTCGGGCCGCCGGGATTCGCTTACGTCTACTTCATCTACGGCATGCATTATTGCCTGAACATCTCCTGCGAGCCGGAGGGGCAGGCGGGCTCGCTGTTGCTGCGCGCGCTGGAACCGCTGGAAGGGCTGGAGGCGATGGCGGAGTTGCGCGGGCTGGATGCGGATGCGCCGGCGCGACTGCTGACATCGGGACCGGGGCGGCTGTGCCAGGCGCTGGGCATCACGCGCACGACGCACAACGGCATCGACGTGACGAGCGCACGCACCGGGCTGCACGTAGAGGACGACGGGTTTCGTCCTGAAGAGATTGAGGCAGGGGCGCGGGTGGGAATCCGCAAGGCGGCAGAGCGTCCGCTGCGGTTTGTGATTGCCGGCAACCGGTTCGTTTCGCGCTGACAATCGCGCGACATCGATTGTGTAAGATGGCGGACAAGGTCCGTGGCAGTCGATTCTCAGTTCCCCAGGAAATTGAAAACTATGCAGAGCAGGTTGTTTGGAGTTATTGCCGCGTCACTGGCGCTCGCCGTGTCGACAGCGCCTTCGTTCAGCCAGGAGAATGCGCCTCAGCAGCAGCAGGAGCAGGGCGCGGGGCAGGGACAGATGCAGCCGGGGCAGCGCCCGCGGCGGCCGCTGCCAAAGCCGACGAATCTGCAGGTGCTGCCGAAGGACATACAGCCGGAACAACTGATCCACATCATGCGCGGCGTTGCGGGCTCGCTGGGCGTGGAGTGCAACTTCTGCCACGTTCCGGGACCGAAGCCGCGCGAGATGAATTTCGCCTCCGACGACAAACCCGAGAAGGCAACGGCGCGCATCATGATGCGGATGACACAGGCGATGAACGAGCAGTACATGTCGCAGATCCATGATCCGGATGCGACGCAGGAGGACAAGCAGGTGACGTGCGGCACGTGCCATCGCGGGCACAAGATGCCAGAGCACTTTGTGCCTCCGCCGGAGCATCATGCGGCTCCGGGAGCGCCGGGACAGGGTGGTCCGGGCATGGGAGCGCCGCCGTCGGGTACACCACCGCAGGGTGCGCCGCCGCAGGGGCCGGGGCTCTAGCTGACTGAGAAATGCAGGTCCCCGTTCGACTCCGTCGCTCGCTGGCGCGAACGACTCCGCTCAGGGCAGGCTTTCGGCTCCGCGCTGCGCGCTTCGCTCAGGATGACAAACTTGTTTTCTGATCAGCGCGGCGGGATCAGGATGTTGTCGATGAGGCGGGCAGGGCCGATCCAGGCGGCGATCGCGACGAGCGCTCCCAGGCTTACGTCGCGGACGTCTTCCAGCGTGTCGGGATCGACGATGCGCAGGTAGTCGAGCCTCGCGTAGGGCTGCTCGGCGAGGATTTCCAGACCGGTATCGATGAGGGCAGCGGAGTCGAGCACGCCTTCGGCGACGCGTTGCTCGATGTGGCGGAGAGCGCGGCTGAGAATGAGCGCGCGGTGGCGGTCGTCGGGCGAGAGATAGCGATTGCGGCTGCTCATGGCGAGGCCGTCCGGCTCGCGCACCGTGGGGCAGGCGACCAGTTCCAGATTGAAATTCAGGTCGCGCACCATTCGGCGGAGGATGGCGACCTGGGCTGCATCCTTCTGGCCGAAGAAAGCCTTATCGGGCGCGACGATGTTGAACAGCTTGGCGACGACGGTGGCGACGCCGCGGAAGTGTCCGGGGCGCGACTCGCCGTCGAGGCGGTCGGAGATGTGCTCGACTTCGACGATCGTGGACGCGCCGGGGGGATACATCTCGTCGGCGGAGGGCGCGAAGAGGAGGTCGACATTCTCGGCGCGGAGGAGGTCGCAGTCGGCTTCAAAAGTGCGGGGGTATGTGGCAAAGTCCTCATTCGGCGCGAATTGCTTTGGGTTGACGAAGATGGTCGTGACGACAGCGCCGCATTGCGAGCGCGCGGCACGGATGAGGGAGAGGTGTCCTTCGTGGAGCGCGCCCATGGTCGGCACGAGGCCGATGGTTCGGGGCGAAGCGCCTGGCGCGGCGCGGAGGGCGGCGACGGCGGCGCGGGTTTCGGCAATGGTGCGGACGATCTGCATGAAGATCAGGCGCGGCGCATCGTGGACCGGTCGAGCGCGGCGGCGGCTTCCCTGGGCAGATGATAACTCTCGCGGTCGCTGGGGAAGGCGCGGCCTTCCACATCGCGACGGTAGCTTTCGATGGCGTCACGGAAGAGCGCGGCGGCGTCGCCGTACTGGCGGGCGAACTTCGGCGCGGGTGAGAAGCTAAGGTTCACGAGGTCATGGAAGACGAGGATCTGGCCGTCGCAGTCGGGACCGGCGCCGATGCCGATGGTGGGAATCCCCACTTCGGCGGTGATGCGGGCGGCCACTTCGCGGGGGATGCCTTCGAGCACGAGCAGAACGGCTCCGGCAGCTTCGAGGGTGTGCGCGTCGTGGAGAAGCTCGGCGATAGCGGCGGTGGTTTTGCCCTGCACCTTGTAGCCGCCCATGCGATGCACGGACTGGGGGGTGAGTCCGAGGTGGCCGACGACGGGAATTTCGGCCGCGGTGAGGCGCTCGACGAGTTCCGCGCGGGCGGCGCCCCCTTCGATTTTGACGGCCTGCGCGCCGGCTTCCTTCACGAAACGGACAGCGTTGGCGATCCCCTGCTCGAGGCTGGATTGATACGAGCCGTAGGGCATGTCGGCGACGACGAGAGCGCGGCGAACGGCTCGGCGGACGGCGCGCGTGTGGTGCAGCATCTCGTCCATAGTGACCGGCAGCGTGCTGTCGTAGCCCATGACGACCATCGCGAGGGAGTCACCGACGAGGATGAGGTCGATGCCGGCTTCGTCGACGAGGCGCGCGGTGGCGTAGTCGTAGGCGGTGAGCGACGTGATGGGCTGCCCGGCTTGCTTTTTTTCCTGAAGCGCCTGGAAGGTGACCGGAACCGGCCGATCGGACTCGCGGGAGGGATCGCGGAAGGAAGTGATGGACATGCTGTCTCCAGTGCGGCTCCTCTGTGCTGCGGAGGATACCGCCCGAACACCTATGACGATACGCCTGGGCGAGCGGGGGGGCAACACTGGCAGGATTGACCTGCTCCCATAAATATGGGACCCTCAACGTTGTGAAGACCACCCTTGAAATCCCGGACCCTATCTTCCGCCGAGCCAAGTCCGCTGCGGCCCAGCGGGGTATCGCTCTGCGCGCGTTTGTGACCGAAGCGGTCGAAGAAAAGCTCGCGACATCTGAAAAGGGAGGCAAGCCCTGGGTGAAGCTGGCGGGGGGTCTGAAACACCTCCGCAAAGAGACTGCGCGGGTGAACGAAATTATGAAGAGCGAGTTTGAGCAGATCGAGCCCGAGGAGTGGGAGTGATCCTCGACACGAACGCTCTTTCCGCTGTAGCCGATAATCAGCCAGCGGCGGTTCGCATCTTCAGCGAGGCGCGCAGCATTGAACTGCCGGTCATCGTTCTCGGCGAATATCGCTTCGGCATCGCGCACTCCCGCCGCCGCAGCGAGTATGAAAAATGGCTTGATGAGCTGATCGCCGCAACACGGGTTCTGCCGGTTGAAGCCGAGACGTCAGCCCATTACGCGCGGATTCGTGCTGAGCTGAAAAAAGCGGGGCAGCCGATCCCCTCGAACGACCTTTGGATTGCGGCGCTCGCCCGACAGCATCGGCTCCCGCTGATGACCCTGGACAGGCACTTCGATGCCGTGCAGGGACTGAAACGGATGGGATGGTAAGGACGGAGGTCGGGCAGCGTTTAGGCGAGATGTGGTCAGGAACGCCTAACGTGCAGGATGATGTATATCGTTCCGGCTAGTGCCTGAAGGACCGAGGACAAATAGAATCCGAACATCAGGAACGCTAACCATTCTCCGCGTTTGTCGAGATTCTTCCGCCGCAGGAATCTGCAGAACCACCACCAGATGACAATTGGAGAAATAAGAGCGTAGTAGAACTGACTCGAACTGAATATCGTCTTTAGCACTCCTACGTGACCCCATTCCGGGTGCGGCGGAAGAGGAATGAGGAAAAACTCAAGGAAAAATCCAACCGCAATTGCGAACACGATCCCGGGCCTGCGCCAGGGACTCGTTTGGCTAAGCTTGCCGGTCATCGCTCATAGCTTAAGCGACTTCAGATAATCACGGAACGCCGGGCCGAGGTCGTCGCGCTTCAGGGCGAACTCCACTGTGGCTTTCAGCATGCCGAACTTGTCTCCGGCATCGTGGCGCGTGCCCTCGAAGCTGTATCCGTAGACCTTCTCTGTTTGCAGCAGGCCTTTGATGCCGTCGGTGAGCTGGAGTTCTCCGCCCGCGCCGAGCGGCGTGGTTTCGAGCAGGTCGAAGATTTTCGGCGTGAGGATATAGCGGCCAATGATGGCGTTCTTCGAAGGCGCTTCCGCGGGCTTGGGCTTCTCGACCATGCCTTTGACGTCGAAGAGGCGCGGGTTCCCGTCGACGGGCGATCCGTCGAGCACTCCGTAGGCGGAGATCGCAGGGCCCTCGACGACCTGGGTGGCGATGATGGAGGACTGGACCTGCTCGAAGACGTCCATCATTTGCTTCAGGCATGGCGGATTGGCGTCGATGACGTCGTCGGGCAGGATGACGGCGAAGGGCTCGTCGCCGACCAGGTCGCGCGCCATGAGCACGGCGTGGCCGAGGCCCATCGGCTCCTTCTGGCGGACATAGGAGAGGCGCACCATATGTGAGACCTGCCGGCTGACGGCGAGCAGGTCAGTCTTGCCGCGCTTCTCGAGGGTGCACTCCAGCTCGTAGCTGACGTCGAAGTGGTCTTCGATGGCGGACTTGCCGCGGCCGGTGACGATGACGATCTGGTCGCATCCGGCGGCGAGGGCTTCTTCGACGCCGTACTGGATGATGGGCTTGTCCACCAGCGCGAGCATTTCTTTGGGAATGGACTTGGTAGCGGGTAAGAAGCGGGTCCCAAAACCTGCGGCGGGAAAAATCGCCTTGCGCACTCTCATCGACATCGTTATGTTTGTTTTCCTTCCTCGGAATTCTGGCTTCGAGATGAACCGGGCATTCTATCGCGAGACTGGAATAGGATGCGAGGGCGGCGCAGGGCGTTGTTGAATCCCACGTCTCCAAAAACAGGAGAGCCGTTCGACTCAGCGGCGAATCCCACATCTCCAAAAACAGGAGATGTGGGGCACCCAGGGAATGGGCACGGGAACGTGATGCCAAAGCGCGCCGCCTATACTGAAACTTATGTCCCGCAATCTGAGTCGTTCAGCGGCGCTGCAGGCGCGCGCCGAGAAGCTGTTTCCAGGCGGGGTGAACTCGCCGGTGCGCGCGTTTCGCGCGGTCGGTGGTGAGCCTCCCTTTGTGGCGCGGGCGGAGGGCGCGTACCTCTGGGACGCGGACGGCAACCGCTACATCGATTATTTTGGTTCGTGGGGACCGATGATCCTGGGCCACGCATTTCCGCCGGTGGTGGAGGCGATCCGGGAGGCGGCGGCGCGCAGCGCGAGCTTCGGCGCGTCGACGGCGGCGGAAGGCGACCTGGCCGAGTTGGTCGTGGGGGCGTATCCGTCGATCAAGAAGCTGCGATTCGTCAGCTCGGGGACGGAAGCAACGATGTCGGCGATCCGCTTGGCGCGGGCGTTCACCGGACGTAAATACGTCATTAAATTTGAGGGCTGCTATCACGGCCACGCCGATGGGCTGCTGGTGAAGGCGGGGTCGGGTGTGGCGACGTTTGGCATTCCGGGGTCGGCGGGGGTTCCGGAAGAGGCGGTGCACTTTACGCTGGCGCTGCCCTACAACGATCCCGCCGCGGTCGACGCGGCGTTCGCCCAGCACAATGGGGAAATCGCGTGCGTGATCGTGGAGCCGGTGGTTGGGAATGCGGGGTGCATTCCGCCGCGGCCGGGCTATCTCGAAGGCCTGCGCGCGCTGACCGAGAAACACGGTGCGCTGCTCATCTTCGACGAAGTGATGACGGGATTTCGTGTGGGACTGGGCGGCGCGCAGGAGCTGTACGGCATACGGCCGGACATGACGACGCTGGGCAAGATCATCGGCGGCGGGTTGCCGTGCGGGGCGTTCGGCGGGCGAGCGGAGATCATGGATCAGCTGGCGCCGCTGGGGCCGGTGTATCAGGCGGGAACGCTGAGCGGGAATCCGCTGGCCATGGCAGCGGGCATCGCGATGCTTGGTTATCTGCGGCAGCATCGGAGCGAGGTGTACTCGAAACTCGAAAAGCTGAGCGCGCGAGTTGTGGACGGGATCGTGCAGGCTGCGCGCGATGCTGGCGTCCCGATGACAGCGAACCGCGTGGGCGCGATGTTCACGTGGTTCTTTACCGGCGAGCCGGTGACGGACTTTACGAGCGCAGCGCGCAGCGACACGCAGCGGTTTGGGGCATTCCATCGCGCGCTGCTCGACGCCGGAGTGTGGCTGCCACCTTCGCAGTACGAGGCGGCCTTCCTGAGCACCGCGCACACCGACGCGGACATTGAGCAGACGATTGCGGTGGCGCGGCAGGCGCTGGCTTCTGTACCAGCGCGTGCGTAGAACTCAGAAGCTCAGCGACAGCCCGGTGCTCGCGATCAGCGGGGAGACGCCCGGTCCGGCGTAGATGTGTCCATAGCCGACTTCGAGAATGCGCCAGCGGATCATGGGCAGCAGTTGGTGCTCGAGGCCGATGTTGCCCTGCCAGGCGGCACCCCAGGAGCGGCCGAAGGCGCCATATCCGGTGGAGTAGCTGGCGTGGCCAGCTCCGGCGCCGACCTCGACGAAGGGCTTGACGAACGGCAGGGTGATGGCGAGGCGCGGCCCGACTGTGGCCTCATACACGTGGGTAGTGATGCCGGTGGGCTCAGCCAGACCGCGGAGGCTCCAGCCCAGCAGACGCCCCTGGAAGTAGCCACCGCCGCTGGCTCCGCGGATCCAGCCCTGACCCTGGCCGGTGTTGGCGATGGAGAATTCCGCGAAAATGCCGGCAGAGCGGTTTCCGATGCCGGCAATCGATTCCTGGGCGAACGCGGGAACCGCAATGAAGACGGACAACAACGCCAGGGAGAGGAACTTCCAGCACTGTGTCACGACGGCCTCCTGTCCCCTTCAAAACGAAGCGGACAGCAATGGGGACGGGTCCTTAGACGCGCGCAGCGGCCGGAAGGCTTTCTCGCGCAGGCCGACAGATGTGCACTGGGGATGGCGTGCATCGTGAGCGCTGTGCAGTCGACGCGACGGAATCCGCAGACAACGGGACTTGCCGCATCTGACTCTCTGCTAGTGGAGGACGAAGATGGTTGCTGATCCGAACACGATCGGTCTGATCCTGCTATTCGCTGTTCTGTTTCTGGTGTGCATTCTGTGGGCCACGGGAGGGCACACATCCGATCCCGATCCCAACGAAGAAGACCTCATGGCGCCGGGCAAGTCCTAGGCTGAAAACTTGATCAGGCCAGGCGCTGCCTCGGCAGCATAGCGCGCGCCACGAGCGAGATGCCGAAGCAGATGAGCAGACACCGGATGAGCAGCAATGGCTCGTAGCGCCAGGCGAGGATGGCGAGGCAGAGCGCGAATCCGGCAGGGTAGCACTCGGCGATGGCCGCTTCCAGCCAGCGCGGCTGCGCGCCGGAGCCGGGGATGCGGCGCGCGATGCTGGGCACCAGCCGCGGCACCGTTCTACAGTACTCGAGGTACGCTGGGCCAATCTGCTTCGCGAGAAAGTCTTCTTCTCCGAGGATTAGCCGCAGATAAAAAATTCCCAGAGCCACCACGAAAAAAAGAGCGCCGCTCGGCGGCATCAGGATCGAAACGCCCAGCGAGAAGATCCAGAGCCCGAGATACAGCGGGTTGCGAACGAAGCGGTAGGGACCGGCGGCCATAAGCGTGCCGGCGTGCATCGCAGAAGACTGCACAATCGTGGAGCCGAGATAGGCGGTGCCCCAAAGGCGCAGCGCGGCTCCGGCGACAGCGCACACGATGGCTAGAACCGTGACGAGCAGCGTGGCCTGGTCGAGGCGCAACGCGTGCAGGCGGGCGATCCAGGTGGAGAGCGCGAGCCACGCGGTGGTGTCGGGCGCAACGTTCCCGAAACGGGTCCAGGGCGCCCAGAAGCCGAGGAGGTAGAGCACGCCCGCGATCACCACGCGGAAGCGGAATTCGAATTGGGTAGATTTCATGAGGAGCCGGTAGCCCGTAGCCCGTAGCCGGTAGCTGGTAGCGAAAAGCCAAGCCTGAATCCTGACGGTAGCTAATGACTGCTGTGACTGGCGACTGGCTACTGGCTGCTATTTTAGGGCGTCCTTGAGACGGCCGCGGAAGGCGGCGAGGCGCGCTTCGGCCTGCCCGCGCTCGAGCCCCAGCTGATGCATGACGACGGCGGTCTTGACGGATCCGGCGCGCACGAGGAGATCGCGCGAAGCACGATAGTCGAGGCCGGTGATGGTGGAGACGATGCGGGCGGCGCGGTCGTCGAGCTTAGAGTTCGTGGGCTGCAGGTTCACCATCAGATTGCTGTAGACGTAGCGCAGACGAACGAGCGCACCGGTGGAGATCATGTTCAGGACAAGCTTGGCCGCGGTGCCGGCCTTGAGGCGCGTGGAACCAGTGACGACTTCGGGGCCGGTTTCCGGCGTGATGGCGATCTCCGCGGCGAGGGCTAGCGGCGAGCCGGGCACGGAAGAGAGGCCGACAGTCAGCGCGCCGAGGCTGCGGGCGTGCTCGATGGCGCCCACGACGTAGGGCGTGCGTCCGCTGGCGGCGATGCCGACGAGGACGTCGCGGGCGGAGAAGCTGCGCGCTTCGAGGTCGCGCACGCCCTGCGAGGGATCGTCTTCGGCGCGCTCGACGGAATGGCGGAGGGCGATGTCTCCGCCGGCGATGACGCCCTGGACGAGGTCGGGCGGCGTGTTGAAGGTGGGGGGGCATTCGGAGGCGTCGAGGACGCCGAGGCGGCCGGAGGTTCCGGCGCCGATGTAGAAGAGGCGGCCGCCCTTTTCCATGCGGGCGACGATGGCGTCGACGGCGGCGGCGATGCGCGGCACCTCGCGGCCGACGGCGGCAACGGCTTCCTCGTCGGCGGCGTGCATCAGGCGCAGCAGCTCGGGCGTGGCCAGCTCATCGAGCCGCTCCGAGGCAGGATTGCGCGCCTCAGTGGGCAGATTGGCAAGATTGGACATTCAGGATGAGGATAACGCGGGTGGGCTAACGCGGTTACAATCCCAGGCTGAAGATCACGCGGATCTGCGTCTTCACTTCTACAGCCTGCCCTCCGATGACGTAGGGGCGATAATGCCATGTGCGGACGGCCTGAACTGCGGCCTGCTGGAGCATGGCCGGGCCGCTGATCACTTTGAGATCGCTTATCGAGCCGTCCCTGAGAATAGTGCCGAGCAGCAGTACCGTTCCCTGGAGGTGCAAAGCCTTTGCGATGGCGGGATACTCGACCGGCTGGCCGGAAGTGCGCATACCGCTGATTCTGCCTGCAGGGATGAACACCGGGTGATCGCCGGCAGGAACCGCATTGGCTGGCGGGACGAAATCCGAATCCGCGAGCTGATTCAACGTTTCCAGCTGATCAATTTTGATATCGACCTCTGGCAAACCGGTGCGAGCGATCCGAATCGTTTCACCGAGGTACCGACCCTGAAAGAGGACAACGGAGTTCCACGCCGTGCTCTCCCATGGCTCCGTGAAGATTCGGAGTGCGGGCAACTGATCGGCGAAGCAGTACTGCGGCAGGGGCGGACTTGCTTTGGGGGCCGCACACGTCACAATCACGTTGCCCTGCCGATGGTTCACGATCTTCCACTTCTGGTTATCGACGGACTTCGGATCGGGAAGAGGCTGGTCGACCATTTCCACGATGTCGCTAAAGACGACATTAGCCATGTCAGTATCGCCGCGAAGGAAGGCGCCATGGTCGGTCACATACAAGGTTTCCTGGTAATTCTTTGCCGTGTAGTTGATTTTGTATTTGTTCTGGCTGGCCCACCACTCCTCGTAAGTACCCTCATCCTGGACATTTCCCTTTTCGACGGTCTGCCAGGTGGCGTGCAGGTGCCAGGGCTGAAGGTCGTCTCCGTGGAGGCCGTTGACCTGCGACGCGAGCTGCAGCAGAGCCACCGGATCTTTGGGCAGCGGTTGGGCGGCGGGCGCATTCTGCGCGACGAGGGAAGCCGGCGCGGAGAGCGCGAGCAGGAGCACAGCAGCGGGAGCGATTGAGCGGTTCATGGCTGGAGTGGCAGGGCCAATTTAGCGCAACCGCCGGTCGCGGCCAAGTTATTTCTGCGGTTCGGGGAGACCGAGGCGTTCGAGGCGGGCCTGGGCGGATTCGGCGGAGCGGACTTCGCATTCCCAGAGCACCAGCACGCGCCAGCCCAACTGGCGCAGGGCGGCGCGGTGGGCGCGGTCGCGGGCGACGTTGCCGGCGCGCTTGGCGGCCCAGAAGTCGGCGCGAGTGGCGGGCTTCACCGATCCATATTTGCAACGGTGACAGTGCCAGAAGCAGCCGTGAACGAAGATCGCGGTGCGAAATTTCGGCAGGACGATGTCGGGGCGACCGGGCAGATCTTTGCGATGCAGGCGGAAGCGAAATCCCATGGCGTGCAGCGCGGAGCGGACGCGCATCTCGGGCTTTGTGTTTTTCGAGCGGATCGCCGCCATGTTGCGGCTGCGCTGCTCGGGGTTGTGGACGTCGGTCATAAAAGCAGTGATAAAGCGGTCAGGTATGAACCGGCCAGCGGGCCAGCGAAAAAGCAGTTAGCGAGTCAGCGATTCGGCAAGTTAGCGGAGTTCTGCAAGTGCCGTTTCTGATGAGACAAGAATACCGCTGGGTGCGGCAGCCGGCGCAGCGTCAAGCCAGGGGCGCATCGCCTGGGCGACGGCGGTGATGACTGGGACGGCGACGCTGTTGCCGAATTGCTTGTAGGCCTGGGTGTCGGAGACGGGAATACGGAAGGTGTCCGGGAAACCCATGAGGCGTGCGCACTCACGGGGCGTGAGCCGGCGCGGCGTGTGGCGCGGGCCGCGGCTGATGAGAATCTCCGAGCCATCCTTGTAGTAGCGGGCAGAGAGCGTGCGGGCGACGTCATCGGCGCCGACGAGACCGAAGCCGAATCCGTTGCCGGCGGCGCGGTGCTTTGCCGCGTAGTTCTGCAGATACCGCCAGAGGTGCGCGGTCAGGGTGTATTTCGGGTTGACGACGGCGCGCGGCGGCAGCGTGTAGGGCGGCTCGGCAGGCTCGCTGCCATCTCCAGGATGCAGGATCGCGCGCAGTGTGGGCCGGGTGTGGGGGAGGGTGAGGTCGTCGAGGGAAAAACCGCATGAATCGCGGAAGCCGGCGATGAGGATGCGCTCGCGATGCTGCGGGAGGAAGTGGCCGGCGTCGATGACACGGCAGGATATCTGGTAGCCGAGTTCGTCCTCGAGGGTTTGCCGGATGATCTGGAACGTGCGCCCACGCTCGTGATTGACGAGGTTCTTGACGTTCTCGAGCAGGAAGGCGCGCGGCTGTTTGGCAGCGATGATACGGGCGACCTCGAAAAAGAGCGTGCCCTGGGTGGCGCAGGCGAATCCGTGCGGGCGGCCGAGGGCATTTTTCTTGCTGACGCCGGCAATCGAAAAGGGCTGGCAGGGGAATCCGGCGAGGAGGACGTCGTGGTCGGGGATCTCGTCTGCACCAATCTCGCGGATATCGCCGGCGATACGATGAGCTTCACCGAAATTCGCGGCGTAGGTCTTGCGGGCGAAGGGATTCCACTCGCTGGTGAAGACGCAGCGGCCGCCGGCGGCTTCGAAGCCGATGCGCATGCCGCCGATTCCGGCGAATAGGTCGATAAAGGTGAAAGCGGCAGCGCTCACCAGGCTATTTTGCTCTTTTTGCGGGCGATTTCCTGGTGCCTGATGTGGTTCGCTTTGCAGCTGCCCTTTTCGCGGGCGCTTTCTTGGCGGAACTCTTCGCAGCGGCCTTGCCGGCTTGGCGCTTCGCGGGCGCCTTCTTGCGCGCGGCGAGGGTTTTCTCCGTCAGCGCGGCAGTGAGTTCGGCAAGGGCAATGGGGCGGGCCGTCTTGCGCAGACGCTCAATGTCGTAAAACTCGCGGCGGGCGCGGAGAAAGATGTGCACGACGAAGTCGACGTAGTCGAGCAGCACCCACTCGCCGAGGCGGCGGCCTTCGACGGAGTTGGGATAGGTGCCGAAGTCGCGCTTGAGGCGCAGCTCAATCTCGTCCGCGATGGCCTGCGACTGGCGCTCGTTGGCAGAGCTGGTGATGATGAAGAAGTCGGTGAAGGCGGAATCGGCGGGGTCCAGTTCGAGCACTCGCGTGTCCTCGCCTTTTTTGTCGTCGCAGGCCGCGATTGCGGCGAGCACCATCTGGCGCGTCTGGGTGGATGCCATGCGTGGGGTAGAGCGCTCCTCCTGAGGGAATCGTACGGCAAGGGAGGGAGAATTGGCGAAAC
>DASYYN010000178.1:0-19130 GCA_035933815.1 Acidobacteriaceae bacterium | reverse complement strand
GATCGTGCTGATGACGCCGAACATCGAGGGGCTGGACGGCGTGCAGAAGA
Source organism: Acidobacteriaceae bacterium (assembly GCA_035933815.1). Lineage (GTDB taxonomy): Bacteria > Acidobacteriota > Terriglobia > Terriglobales > Acidobacteriaceae > Palsa-343. Next base: position 19,080 of record DASYYN010000178.1, on the reverse strand, counting down.
TGTCGAAGTCGCTGAACAACGCGATCGGCATCCACGAGCCGCCGCAGGAGATGTACGGCAAGCTGATGTCGATCAACGACGCGATGATGTGGCGGTACTGGACGCTGCTGACGGACCTGCGGCAGTCGGAGATCGAGAGGATGCAGGCGGAGGTGGCGGGGGGGCGGCTGCATCCGATGGAGGCGAAGAAGCACCTGGCGCGGACGATCGTCGCGGGGTTTCACGGAGCCGAGGCGGCGCGGGCCGCGGACGAGAACTGGGCGCGGCAGTTCCAGCAGAAGAGCGATGACGTGGAGGGGCTTGAGGAGGTGCGGGTGCCGTTCGCGGAGATTGCGGCTTCGGCAGACGGCGCGCAGGTTCGCGTGGCGAAGCTGCTGGTGCGCGCGGGGCTCGCGGCTTCGGGCGCGGAGGCGACACGCAAGCTCGCGGAGAATGCGGTGCGCGTGGATGGCGAGACTGTGTCGAGTCCGACGATTGCTGTTGGGGCTCGGCCGGCGCGGCTTACGGTGCGCGTGGGGAAGCGGGCGAAGGTGGCGGTGGTGGAGTAGAGCATGTCGGAAGAAGTCCACTGCGACACGCACGGAGAATCCGAAAAGGCCTATGTCTGCAGTCACCTTCTGGGCGAAGGCACAGGGCTGGGTTTCAATCGCGACGATCCCACAGCGGATAATCCCTTCCCCGACGCGTGGTGCGACAATTGCGAGATCATCCGCGCTGCACACGGCAGCTGGAACAGCAGGTCGGAGAAGCTGAGGTCCGTTTCGCTGCTTTGTTCCGGCTGTTACGAGCGCGCACGGATTCGCAACGAACGTCCAACCGTCACGCTGGCTGATCTGGAGAGTCTGCGCTGGAAGTGTTCCGACTGCGATGAATGGCACAGCGGGCCGTGCCTCGATTTCGGATTCTCTGCTCCCGCTTATTGGCACAGCGATCTTGTTGGACAGGAAGGATCCTTCCTCAATGCGGATGTTTGCGTCATTGAAGACAGGAATTTCTTCGTGCGAGGCTTGATCCACTTGCCGATTCTGGGTACGGGGGAGAGCTTCAGATGGGGTGTTTGGGGGTCGTTAAGTCGCGACAACTTCAAGATGATGACGGAGAAATGGGACGACGCAGGCCGTTCCGAATTGCCCCCTATGTTTTCCTGGCTTAGTACCCAGCTCCCCGAATATCCCGACACGCGCAGCTTGAAAATGTACGCCCACATACAGGAATGTGGGGAGAGGCCGCATTTCCGTCTCGAACGATGTGATCATCCCCTGGCTGTGGAGTATCACCAGGGCATTACACCCGAGCGCGTACGCGAGTTGATGCAAAAGCTGCTGCGCGAGACAGACCCTGCCTGAATGCCCGTTTTACGGGAAGTTCACCGCTAAGCTCCTCGTGACCCGCGTCATAGACGATCAGATGGCAGGCATCAGCGAGGCCGCCTGTAATACTGATTGGCCGCACCCGGAGTGGAAGCGCTGCCGGCCACCTGTGCGCCACGAGCGTGATCGCGGCTGAGAGCGGACGTGAGCGTGATGCCGGTGCCGGAAACCTGCGCGCCGGCGGCATGGTCATGCGTCAGCGGAGCAGTGACGGTAATGGCGGGGCCGCCGAATCTCCTGATCGACGCCACAACCGCTGGCTCAGCATTTCCGCCGCTGTCGATGGTGATGGTTTCGCCGACGCTGAAGCCCATGTTGCTGGCCACCGGAATCACGTTTGCGCCTGCGCTGGTGGCGGATTCAACGGTCGTAGCTCCGGGCGTGCCGACTGTGGCGATCGTCGCCGTTTCCTGGTTCGCGCCGGTGTCGACGCGAACGGTCTGGCCGGGCTCGAACCCTGCCACGGTTGCGACTTTGATGTTGGTTGCACCGGGCGTCGAGGGCGCCGACAGAACGGTTGCGGGCGAGGTCACGAAATCGGTGCAGTTGCTGTCGGTATCGGCGCCATCGGGGAAGCGGCCCGCGCCGGTATCGGAGGCGCCGGCGGTGGGAACCGGCGGCCAGACGTTGCCGGCCCAGCCGGGCGCGATTACGTAACAGCCATTGTGCTCTGACCCGGAGATGCCCTGGTAGCCCTCGGCGAGCCAAGGATCGACGAGGCCGCCGTAGTTGAGGCTGTCGACGACCACGCCGGAGGCGTCACGCAGGGCCATGCTGCCTTCTCTGCGGGTGATGTGGCGGTCGAAAAATGGGGCGTTGGTGGCGAGTTCGGGGCCGCCGAACCACTGGTTGGGAGCCGGCGTCCCCTGGTAGCCCGCGGTCTTCACGGCGGCGTCGCGCACCACGGCGTCGATCGCGTGATCCCGGGCCAGCGGGCTGTCGAGCGTGATGCCGGTGCCGAGCGCCTGAACGGGCTCGTTGCTCGAGTGGGCGAACGCAGTTGCCGGCTGGAAAGTAATTCCTGTTCCGCGATCGCTGAAGGGAAGGTTGGCCGCATGGCTGAACCGGAGCGGCGAGGAGAGGTCGAGACCGCTGCCTGGAGCGACTACTTCTTCGGAATCGATATGAGATTTGGTGAGACCCGGCTGGAAGTCGATACCCGTGCCGGTTGGGCCTCCAGTGCCGACAACAGTGATGGTGACGGTTTCACGCGTTGTTGGAGTGCCAATCGTGATCTTGTCGCCGATGGCAAAGCCGTTCACGCTGCGAACCTTGATATTCGTCGCGCCCGCGGCAGCATTCTCGGCGAGATTGGTGCGGCTGGCCTGTGTACCGACTTTGCTGACCATGACGGTCTCGATGCCGTGGCCGACGCTGTCGATGTCCAGCCGGATCTTGTCGCCGACGGAGATGCTTTCGACGGAGGTGACTTTGATGTTCGTCGCTCCGGCGGGCGCGTCTGCCGCGAGATAGGCCTGCGTGCCCGGCTTGCCCACCGCGGTGACTGTCGCCACCTCATACTGCTCGCGGCCGCTGCCGACCCAGGGATAGGTAGCGCCATGGCCGAGGGCGATCTTTTGACCGACAGCGAAGCCGGCGACACTGGTGACCGGCACATTCGTCGAGCCGACTGGGATGGTGATCACCGGACCATCGGGAAGCGGCTGCCACACGGTGGTGGTGCTGGTCGCGGCGGTGCCAACGTTCGCGATCTTGCGAGACTCAGCGCTGGAGCCGGCGCCGATGCTGATCGTGTCGCCCGCCGAGATGCCGGCGGTGCTCCTGACGTGAATGGCGGTATCGCCTTTGCGCGCGGGGACCGCCAGACCGGAGTTGGAAAGACCCAGCACATAGAAGCCATGCCCGGCGAGCTGCGTTCCGGCGGGGACGCTGATGCTGGAGAAGATGGCCTGCTGCGTGGGGCGAACCGTCAATGTCCACCGGGAGATGTCGACGCTGCGGTCACCCGCGTTGTAGAGCTCGATGAAGGAGTCGGTGGCGTTGGCAGGAGGACCGGAGCTGATGCGGAACTCGTTGATCTTCACTGGACTGGCGTTGCGCACCTTTTCGACGGCAGTCTCGGATTCCTTGCTGCTGCTCGTTGCGTTCGTCCACGCGGCTTTGGTAACCAGGTCGCCATTGAAGGGTTGTGGCGCAGAGGTGACCTTGAAGGTCGCGCTCACGGTGGCGCCTGGTGCGACGGGATCAGCGAAGGTCTTCGACGTCCCGCTGTCGCCGCTAGCGCTCCAGTGGGCGGGCGGAGCGATGCTCAGCGTCAGGCCGGAAGCGGGTGCGTCGGTTGTGTTGGTGAAGGTGACGGTCGTCTCCTGCGAGGAACCCGGTGAGAAGGTCTGCAGTCCCGGCGGAGCAGCGGTTGCATCGGCCGGAGCGATGCTCAGCGGAAGCACGGCATATTTGGCAGCGACAACGTTATCCTGGACCTCCTGATCCGTCGCATCGGTGGGGAAGGTGCCTGCGGCGGTCATCGCGCCCTCGTAGAAGGTGCCTTGTGATCCGTTGCTGTTGTCGCCGCCGTTGCCGAGCAGGATCGCGCCCTGCTTGCGCATCGGGTCGTAGGTCGCGTTGACGCGCGGGCCGTTGAACATCACCGAGAGCGAGCCCTGCTGCGCGTCGCCGCCCAGCGTTGTCCAGTGATGCGGCTCGCCTTTGGCGATGGCCGTCACAAATCGCCAGGCGATGGGCGGCAGGCCGGCGCAGTACTTGGTTCCATCCGGATTAACGCAGCCAACGAGATTGTTCTCCTGATCGGTCATGATCCAGGGGCCGGTCTGCTTGCCGTGATACCAGGGGAGAGCGTCGCCATAGTAGGCGGTTTCCATGGTGCCGTTGTCGTCGTCGCGGCTGTCGATCTCGGCGTTGCCGTAGTCGAAGCAGCAGCCGGAGTTATAGTGATGGCCGTTGATGACCCAGTATTGCCCCTCCGCCTGATCGTCGACGGCGGTGCCTTTCGGGTCGTCGATGCGAAGACCCATGCCCGGCTCAATGAAGACGCCGTAGACCTTGTGGCCCATCACGGTAAGCGGAGCCATGTCGGCCAGCGGAAGGTTGTTGAAGCCGCCCATCGCCGGGCCGCTGAATCCGCCGCGCGGAGCCTGCGTCAGGTTGTTGTGCTTCGGCGACTGGTCGTAGATGGTGGTGATCCAGCAGTAGGTATTGGCGCAGAAGGCGTCCTGCGCGGCGGCATCGGCGTATCCGCCCGGATCGGGGACGGGCGACGCGCTGGGCTGCACGACACCAATGTCCAGTGTCTTGCCATCGGACTGGCGCAGCACCTGGTAGAGCGGGCCGTTGTACGAGGCGTAGAGAGCGCGTGTGGTGCTGTGGGCGGCGACGCAGGGGTCGCCCGCGGCCGTGTAGATGTCACATGGGCCTTTCGGCCGGGGCGGAACTGCGTGACGTTGGGCTACGGCTGTTCCGGCTGCAAGGCTGAGCGCCATTCCGAGCAAAACGCTGATTCTCGTTTTCATATTTGTCCTATTGGGTGCAGTCTTTCGTCGCGCAGAGGTTCTGGCTAAAGAACGGAATCACGTGATTCTGGAACCGATCGGCGACGGCGCTGGTGTGCGTTCCGTGGTAGAGCTCGAAGCTGTTTTTGATTCCGTAGCTGTCGAGGATTTCATGAAGCTTCTGCGTGTCGAAGCGGAGGCCGTCCTGATCGCCCACGTCTTCGGCGATGGCATGGTACTCCTTCAGGTTGTCGATGTACTGGTCGATGAAGGCGAGCGGCGCGTTGGCGGTCCACTTGGCAGCGATGGCCGGCTGCGGAACGCCGTCTTTGTAGGGAAGATCGAGGTAGAGCGGAGGGTTCTTTGGATCGGGCGACCATGCCGCTGCGGAAGCGAGCTGGGCGCGCTCGAAGAACTGCATGCCGGCGGAATCAGCGCCCGACTTCATCGCCGCGACCTTCGCTTCAAACGCTTTCTCCGACGCTTCCCACTTGGCCGCGTCCATGCCAGGCGGCGGACCGGACGGACGGGAGGAGAGGCAGCAGGGGCTCATGATGTAGAGGCTGCCGTAGACGTCGGGATGCTTCATGCCGATGCGCGTGGCGCCGTAGCCGCCCATGGAGTGGCCGACCAGACCGCGGCTGCGGCGATCGGCAAGCGTGCGGTAGTGGCCATCGATGTATGCGACCAAATCGCGGTAGATGAATTTCTCAAAGTCGCCGGTCGTCTCGGAACTCGAATACATGGATCCGTTGTAGGCGTTCCTCGAATCGGGCAGGACAACGATCATTTCCTTTGAGCCCTGGGCGAAGGCGCCCTCGATGGTCTGCGGCACGTGGATCTCGTGCGTCCACTGCTCCGCTCCAATGGAGTAGCCGTGCAGGGCATACACGACGGGATAGCGCCGATGCTTGTCCTTGTTGTAGCTGGGCGGCAGGAAGACGATGACGTCGCGGTCGGCGGATTCTCCCCCGAGATTGCCTTCGATGGCGGGCGAGTGAACCTTGATGCGTTCGACGGTCACGGGTTTGGCGCCGGGGACGACGGGCGGCACCAGCGTTTGCACCTGCGCGAACGCCGGGCCGGCAGTTGCCACGGCGAGCGCAATCAGAGCAGAAGAAGCGAAAGAGAGCTTTGGTCCCATGATGGGTTGTTCACTCCAGTGACTCGGTTTGTTGCGACTGCTCGGCTGTGAAACGAATCGGTTCGCGGTGCAGAGCACTTAGTCTGTGGTCTGCGCGACGGGAAAGCGATAGACATCTACGCTGATCGGCGCAACGGACAAGCTCGTGGGCGCTGCCCCAATCGGGGTCTCCTTTACTTCAACCTGAGGAGACTGGCCGACGTGGTTCGCCGCGTCGAGGTCCTTGCCGGTCATCTGCCACAAGGTTGCGCTGCCGGTGAGGCGCGCGCCGCTGACGTTCAGATCGAACTTCTGCTCGGAGTCGGTTGCGTTCACGACGGCGAGGGTGAGGAATTTGTGGTCTGGACTGAGCACGGCCACCATGTCCAGCGGATAGGTGGGGCTGCCGGCGCTGGTGCGCGGCAAATCGCCGACAATGTGTTGCGTAGGAGCAGGCTGCGGCGAGTTGCCGGTGAGCGCAACGGGAATGGATCCGTTCCCGAGGTGCTCGCCATACAGCTTGAAGAGCAGTCCATTGGTGTTGAGCGTCGCGGCGGTCTGGTTGAAATCCATGGTGGAGACGCCCATGGTGAAGGCGGTCATGCGGAGATAGCCCGTCTCGCGCAGGAACTCGTTGAAGACCATGGCGTACGCCAGAGCCAGCTTGAGATTGGTCTGGCCGCCGGTGTAGGCGTATTCGTCATTCGACATGAAGATCTTTTTGCTCTTCATCTCGGGAAAGCGCTTTTCGTATTCCTGCCATTCTTCGCCCTGGAGGTGCACGCGATCCGACGGGCGGCGAACCCAATCGAGAACCGTTTCCTCATCGGGCACGAGGCCGGCTTCGAGGCGGCCAACTTTGATTCCTTTCTCGGCGCGCTCGCGGTCCCAGCGCGTGCCGGCACGTGTATACCAATGCCCGGTGATCCCATCAAAGTTGCCCCAGTCGTGCTTGAGGAATCCGCAGGTCCAGTCTGCGTCGGAGCAGATGCCGGCCTGATCGATGGGAATGTGCCAGGCGGCGGCGACACCCTCGAGAATCGTCTCTTCCGGCATGGAGCCTGAAGCGAGCAGCGTGATCGACGGGTCAGCCGCGCGCATCGCTTTGGCAAACTCATTGTGCTTCAGCAGGTAGTACTTCAGGTCGGTGCGGCCGAGCTGCCATGGCCCGTAGGGCTCGTTGCCGATATCCCAGAAGCGGACGTGATACGGCTCCGGATGTCCGTTGCGCGCGCGCATTGCCCCCATCGGCGTGGTGGCTGCGCCGTTCATGTATTCCACTTCCTGGGCGGCCGAGTGTGCGTCGCCGAAGCCGGCGTTCACGGTGATATACGGCTCGACGCCGATGAGCTTGCAAAGGGTCATGAACTCGTCCATGCCGACGTCGTTGGTCTGCATGGCGTTCCACGCGTAGTCAAAGTCTGGCGGCCGCTTGTCACGCGGACCGACCGAGTCATACCAGTTGAAGTTGGAGATGAAGTTGCCGCCGGGGAGGCGCCAGAATCCGGAGTGGAGCTGCTTGAGCTGCGCGATTACTTCCGGGCGGAAGCCGTCGACGTTGTCAGCAGGCATCAGGCTGACGGCGCCGACGTGGAAGTTGCCGGAGCCGGTGCCGGTGATCTCGAGCGCGCCGGCATCGGAGTCGGCTGCCGCGGTGAACGTGAGGGGCAGTTCTCTCCAGGTACTCGAGGCTGCCGGAAGCGCAACGGTCTGGCGGTCGCTCGCGCCCTGACCCCAGACGAGCGCAACCTTCACGCGGGCGCCGGCAGTGGCGCGCAGCCAGATGTGGCCGGTGTATTTCTTCTTCTTCACCAGAGCGAAGCCCGTCTGGCGGATACCGTGCGGCGTGGATGCGTCGAGTTCGATGCGCGGGCTCTGTTCGCCGACGAACGGATGATCCTTGTCCATGACGACTGCTTCAGCAGGGCCGATGGGGCGCCACTTGCGCAATTGCATGTTGCGGAATGGGCCGCCCTGGGCGGGCGTGGCGGGCTGCGGTTCCTCGGGCTTGATGGGAAAGTAAAACTTGCGGTCGTCGAGCATCTCGGACCACAGGCTGCGGTAGATGAGCTGGCCTATGTGCTCGATGAACATGCCGTATTCGTAAGGCGAGACGGGCCGGGCGGTCTGTCTCGTGTCGACGCTGACCGTGAGTTGCTCCGGAGCGGAGGGCTGGCTGGACGAGGTTTGCTGCGCGAAGAGCGCACCCGCAGCCACCATAGTCAACGCTGCAGCCGCGCACACCGCATTCGATATCTTCACGAGCCCTCCGTCTGTCGTAAGTGGCCGATGTGCGTGCGTAAACGCTTTCTCCGGTCTTCGCGTCTATCTCCGCGACGTTTCTTTGCAGGTCACCATCGGCTGGATCGCTTTACCGCTGCCCAAAATATCATGAGTTCCGCAATTCATGTTGCGGGAACGCGCTAGTTCGACTTGCCGCGCTTTCTTCGCCCGGTTCCGGATGGTATGGTGAGGCGATGCTCGAAGCGAGCGCTCCCGGGTCATGAATCACCGTGATGGTTACAGATCTGTGGCGATTCCCGTGCTGCGGATCGGAGTTGCGCTGGCTGCGATCGCTGTCTCGACAGGAGCCTGCCGGCTGAACTCGTCGGGGCAACAGCAGCCTGCGGCAAAACAAGGTGCGGCGCATCCCGGAACTGATCTCAAGTACCCCGAGTTGGTGGACATCACCGCCTCGACCGGCATTCACTTCGACCACCTGTCAAGCCCGGAACAAAAATACATTGTCGAATCGATGAGCGGGGGAGTCGCGCTGATCGACTACGACCGCGACGGCTGGCCCGATATCTACTTCACGAACGCGCAAACGGTAGACATGGCGCAGCACGGCCAGAAATCGAAAGGCGCGCTGTATCACAACAACCATGACGGCACCTTTACGGATGTGACGGACAAGGCCGGCGTGGGTTCTCCGTGCTGGGCTATGGGCGCTGTGGTCGGCGACTACAACAACGACGGCTGGCCGGATCTGCTGGTGACGTGCTTCGGAGGCGTCGTGCTCTACCGCAACAATCACGATGGAACCTTCACGGATGTGACCCGCGCCGCCGGTCTGGGCGGCGATCATCTCTGGGCGACCGGCGCGGCGTTCGGAGATTACAACCACGATGGCTGGGCAGATCTTTTTGTCTCCCATTACGTCGATTTCCACCTCGACAACATGGCGGCCTTCGGATCGAACAATAACTGCCGGTATATGGGAATCGCCGTGCAGTGCGGCCCGCAGGGCCTGCCGGGATCGCCCGACAATCTCTACCGCAATAACCGCGACGGTACCTTCACGGACGTTTCGACCGCGTCCGGCACGAGCGATCCGGAACATCGGTATGGACTGACTGTCGTCTGGTCCGACTTCGACAACAATGGCAAGCTCGACCTGCTGGTCACGAACGATGGCGGGCCGAATTACCTCTATCAGGGCGATGGCGCCGGGCATTTTCGCGAAGTCGGATTCACCTCCGGAGTCGCGCTGAACGTCAACGGCGCGGCGCAGGCGAACATGGGCGTTGCGCTCGGCGATTATCTGCACACCGGCAGGACGGACATCTTCCTCTCCCACTTCGACAACGAGTACGGCGCTCTGTATCGCAACGACGGCGACATGACCTTCACCGAGATCTCAGCTGCGTCGAGCATCGCCGCCGGGACGGCCGGCTATGTTGGATGGGGCGATGCGTTCGTGGATTTCTCGAATGACGGCTGGGCCGACCTCTTCGTGGTCAACGGCCACGTCTATCCGCAGGTGGACACGGGCCCGGAAGCGGTGCGGTACCGCGAGCCGAAGCTGCTGTTTCTAAACGAGCGCAACGGCCGGTTCCGCAACATCAGCAAGCTCGTCGGCCCGGCGATCCAGACACTGCAGGTCAGCCGTGGCATGGCTGTCGGCGATCTGTTCAATGACGGCAAAGTGGACGCTGTCGTGGAGAACTTGACCGGCGAGCCGATGATCCTGCGCCCCGAGGGCGGCCCGCCGAACCACTGGATCAGTTTCGCGCTGGAAGGAACCATCGCGAACCGGCTGGCTCTGAACGCGCGGGTGCAGGCGACTGCCGGGAATCTGGTGCAAACGGGCGAAGTGCTCAGCGGGGGCAGCTACCTTTCACAAAATGACCTGCGGCTGCACTTTGGGTTGGGAGAACACAGCACTGTAGACCAGGCAAAGATCTTCTGGCCCGGCGGCAAAGTCGAGGTGTTGCGCAATCTGGCGGCGGACCGCTTCTACACGGTGCGCGAAGGGGCCGGCGTGGTGGCTTCGAGGGAGCCAGGCAAATGACGGTGACAGGCGGCCATGGAGTCCCGTCCGGGAGCAAGGCTGCCAGCGATGAGTGTACCGAACCGCTTCAAAAACAGCGGGTTGGGTAAAAGCTTTCCCTGAGCTGCAAATTTCCAGGGCAAAGGAAAGGCTTGACAATGGTCTCTCCGGCAAGGCATTGTGTTGCGCCTGGGCAGTGTTCACGCTGCAACCGGCCCCAAATAAAGCGATACAAAGCAAACACAGGTGCAAGAAGTAAACGCTTACTCCACAGGAGAAGACGACATGAATCGCTCGGGTATCCTTCGTTTCCAGGAGACAGCCAGTACGCTGGTCCATCAGAGGTGGCTTCGCTTCACGTTCTGGTGCGCCGCCCTCACCCTCTTCCTCGCATTTGCTCCCACGCTTCGCGCGCAGGAAAACGCATCCATCAACGGAACAATCACCGATGCTTCCGGTGCCGTAGTTCCCAAAGCTCAGGTAACCCTCACCGACGAGGCTACCGGCCAGAAGAGACAGACCACGACCAATGACGTGGGCGCGTATAACTTCGCCAGCCTGAACCACGGTACGTATTCGCTTCAGGTGACGGCCTCCGGGTTCCAGGCGTTCACCAGAACGGGCATCGTTCTCAACGTGGCCCAGACGCTTGCAGAGGATGCCCGGCTGGCGGTGGGCAGCGCGTCACAGACCGTGACGGTGCAGGCCAATGCGCTACAGGTGCAAACCGAAACCAGCGAAGTGAGCACGCTGATCAGCGGCCAGCAAGTGGAGCAGCTCTCAACCAACGGCCGCAACGTGACCCAGCTGGCGGCTCTCGGCCTGGGCGTTTCGAACCAGTTGCCGGAATTTGGGGGTGTCGACGCCCTGACTTCTGCGAATGGCATCAGCTTCAACGGAACACGCAGCACACACAACATCTACCTGATCGATGGAGCCGAGCAGAACGACCGCGGCTGCGGCGGCTGCTTCATGAACCTTCCGTCGCAGGATGCGATCGCGGAGTTCCAGACGCTGGACAGCAACTACAGCCCGGATTATGGCATCGGTTCCGGCGGCACGATTGTGATGGTGCTCAAGTCCGGCACGAAGCGGTTCCACGGCGAGGTGTACGAGTTCAACCGCAACACCGACTACAACGCCAATGACTACTTCGTGAAGCGTTCGAAAAAGGGACGCCCCGTCTTTCAGCTCAATGAGCCAGGCGGTAATATCGGCGGCCCACTCTACAAGGACAAGACCTTCTTCTTCGTGAACGAAGAGTGGCGCCGGCTCATTCAGGGCAGCACGCCCAGCGTCAGCAATACGGTTCCTCTGAGCAATTTCCCAAAGGCTGGGGCAGATCTGAACTACACCGCGCCCGGCAGCACAGCGCCGATCGTACCGGTGACTACGGATCCGAAAAAAATAGCTCTCTACGCACAGGACGGACTCACGGCGGGCTCGGCCTTCCCGAAGAACGCAGATGGCACCTACAGGATCCCTGGGAACCTGATCGATCCGAACACGGTGCTAATGCTCAACGCGAATACCTTCCCCAAACCAAACCTGGGGACCAACCAGTACATCGCGTCGATCCCGACCACCGATAACATTCGCGAAGACATCGTCCGTATCGATCACACCTTCAGCAGCAAATATCAGATTATGGGCCATTACCTCCATGACGCGATGAACAAGACGTTCTTCCCGCCGCTGTGGACCACCAGTTATCCGACGGTCGGCACCGCCATGGCGAACCCGTCTTACACCGCCGCCATCAAGTTGACGCAGACCTACTCGCCCAGCCTGCTCAACGAGACGGCTTTCCTGTACAGCGGCAACAAGATTCGCCTGACGCCGGTCGCCGGGGCGGGATCGAGCTTCACGATTCCCCAGGGCTGGACGGCGACCAGTTTCTTCCCGCTGGCCAACAACCGCATGAGCCGCCTGCCGGGAGTCACGATTTCGGGCACGGCTCCGAACAACACCTGGAACCCAAGCTACTATCCCTGGAAGAACGGCTACGAAGGGTTTGAGTACCGGGACGACGTTTCGTACACGAGGGGCCGGCACCAGATGAAGTTCGGCTTCTCCTGGCTGCACGATTACAAGAACCAGGAGCTGCAGTCGAACACGAACGGGAGCATTACCTTCGACAACAACGGGTTCTCCAAGGACGCTTACGTCAATTTCCTGCTGGGCGACGCGGCGAGCTATTCGCAGCTCGAATACCTGGCGGGCAAGCACTGGGTCAACAATAACTATGGTTTCTATGGAAACGATAACTTCCATGTGAGCCGGCAACTCACCCTGAATTTGGGACTCCGCTTCGACGGCATGCCGCACGCCTACGAGCGGTATAACCGGTTCGCGAACTTTGTCCCCGCGGATTACAATCGTTCGCTGGGCGATCCGGTCCTTCCTGCCGGCGATAAGAATGCCGGGACGCTGGCTCCGAGTTCGCTTAGCACCTTCAGCGCCACCGGAAGCGAACAGTTTTACCTGAACGGCATTCGCGAAGCAGGCGTGAATGGCTTCCCGCGCGGCGTGGTGCAGAACTCGTACAAGACGTGGCAGCCTCGCGTTGGCTTCGCCTGGAATGTCCTCGGCGACGGCAAGACGGTGCTGCGCGGCGGCTTCGGCCTGTTCTTCGAGCGCGTGCAGGGCAACGATGTTTATAACGCGGCTCTGAACCCGCCGTTTGCCTACATTCCGTCGGCCAACAACGTCTACTTCTCCGACCCGCACATCGACGCGCAAACCGGGATAGCGACCACTCAGTCGTTCCCGTCCAACCTGACTACCATCAAGTACCACTACCCCAACCCGGGAACGGCGATGTTCAGCCTCGGCGTACAGCGCCAGTTGGCTCCGTCTATCGTGGCCGTCCTGCAGTCCGTCGGCTCCGATGGCTGGGATCAGAACAACGATCGCCAGATCAATACGCTGCCCTTGACCGGAGCTCCCGCTGGCGTTGCGGCTACCGAAAACCCATTTCAGAGTGATCCGACGTACGGTTACCGCCACGGAGTGGCTACCGGTACGCTGAAGCCGAACCGCTACCGTAATTTCCCGGGCTTCGGCAACATCAACCAGGAAGAGAACGAAACTCACTTCCATTACACCTCGCTGCAGGCTGGCATCCGCTTCGAACACAAGCACGGCCTGACGACGCAGCTCGCTTATACGTGGTCGCATGAGATCGATCAGGCGACCAATGACCTCAACGGCCTCTCGAATCCTTACAACCCGAAATACGACCAGGCATCGGGCGGATTCGACCGGCGACATATCTTCAACGCCAGCTACGTCTACGACCTGCCGTGGTATCAGCACGGGAACGGATTTCAACGGACTGTGCTCGGCGGTTGGGCGATCTCCGGCATCACGCAGATCACATCCGGAAACCCGCTCTTCATCCGATACAGCGGCTCTGACACTGTCGGTCTCGGCGGCGGCACCAGCAACAGGCCAAACCTGGTCTCTAAGGTGACCTATCCGAAGACGGTGAACCAGACGACGAACAAATGGTTCTCGACGACTTCCTATGCGGACCCGGTCGCTCCATGGGCCGGCGGCCCGGGTGGAGTGAACGCCGGATTCGGCAATGCGGGGCGTGACTCGGCCGTTGGACCGGGACTCTTCAACTGGAACCTGTCGCTGTTCAAGAGCATTCCGCTGCGGGCGGAAGGGCTGCCGAAATTCGAATTGCGGTTTGAGTCGTTCAACACCTTCAACCACCCGCAGTGGTCCGGCGTCGACACCAGCAACCACGACGCCAACTTCGGTCAGGTGACGAGCGACTACGGTCCTCGGAACCTGGAACTGGGCGGTAAGTTCGTGTTCTAGCTGCCCGGCTTGACCCACTGGAAGGCGCGGTTCGCCGCGCCTTCCTTATGTCACAACAAAGAACCGATGAGTTTCCGGATCGCATCTTCGCTGCTGTTGGCGCTGTTGCTGGCTGTGGCTGGTTCCACGCTGCCGGCTCAGGACAGCGCCACGGCGGCAGCGTATGCGCTGGAGCAGGCGGGCAAGGACCAGGAAGCGCACGCCGCGTGGGAGCAGATTGCCAAAACGCACCCGGATGACGCCGAAGCCTATGCCAATCTGGGTTTGCTGGAAGCCAGGCAGCAACAATACACGCGAGCTATTGCGTTCTATCGCAAGGCGGAGGCGCTGAATCCGGCAATGCCGGGCCTGCATATGAATCTGGGGCTCGCGCTGTTCAAAGCCGGCGATCTCCGCGCGGCGCTTCGAATCTTCCAGCCGCTGCTGAAGAAGGAAGATCCGTCTTCTGAAGATGCGCAGAGATTGCGGATCCTGCTCGGTATGGCTCACTACGGACTGGGCGAGTATGCGGAGGCCGTTGTCCCGCTGCGTGAGGCGATGCAGCGCGATCCGCGGGACCTGCCGTATCGCCTGGTTCTCGCGCACAGTTGTCTGCGCGCGAAGCAGTATCAGTGCGTGCTCGACGTCTATCACGAGATTCTCACGCTGAATGCCGAATCGGCAGAGGCCGACATGCTGGCCGGAGAAGCGCTGGACGAAATGCGCGACCGCGCCGGGGCAGTTGCACAGTTCAGGGCTGCGGTGAAAGCCGACCCAAAACAGCCGGGAGTGCATTTTGGGCTTGGCTATCTTCTCTGGACCGGAAGCCAGTATGACGAGGCCGCGCAGCAGTTTCAGTCCGAGCTGGAGAACAATCCTAATAATGTTCAGGCGCTCGTTTACCTGGCGGACGCAGACATTCGTCTGAATCGGCTCGATCGCGCGCGGCCGCTGCTGGAGAAGGCGGCTCGGCTTGATCCGAAATTCGAAATGACGCATCTGGAACTGGGAATCCTTGCCAGCCAGTCGGGGCAGAACGAGCAGGCGCTGCGCGAACTGCATCAGGCCGCTGCGCTGGATCCCAGCGATGTGCAGGTTCACTGGCGCCTGGCGCGCCTGTATCAGGCAATGGGGCGAAGGCAGGAAGCCACCGCTGAATTCAACAAGACCAAGACGCTGACGAAGGCAGCCGATGAAAGCGTTAACGCAAAAATGAACCCCTCGACTTCGGATTCGCCGCAGGCGCCATGACGCATTTGCGCCAATTATTCACACTCGCCAATCTGACCTGTAACACTTCAATAGCTGCTAATTCGATTTATCAGAGTACGCGACATCGTCGCGCTGTGACCTTAGTGTCTCCATCGGCAATTATGATGGTTAGGACAGCATCAATTCATCCCTCGAACACAGTTACTGAGACTAAGCTGAAGGAAAAGCCGTCTCCAACGTTACAGGTTCATTGTTCGGAACTTCTCCTGCAACATGTGAAACCTGCGGTCCCGTCTCGAAGCGATCTGCGACGCCTGGTGCAATGATGCCGAAAGTGAAACGCCGCTCCACACGCAGGAAAGTGCCGATGGATATCCGCACGGTTGCGGACCGCGCCAACGTCTCCATAGCCACGGTTTCCCGCACTATCAATCGCATTCCGTCCGTGAATCCAAAGATGGCGAAGCGTGTGTGGGACGCGATCCGCGAACTGGGATATTTCCCGAATACGCAGGCGCGGGCTCTGGGATCGGGGCGGAGCGGCATCCTGGGGCTGGTGGTTTCCGACATTACGAACCCATTTTTCCCGGAACTGATTCAGGGTTTCGAAGATGTGGCCGTCAAGAGCGGGTACGAAATTCTGGTCAGTTCCACGAACTACGATCCGGCGCGCATGGAGATGTGCATTCGCCGCATGCTGGAGCGCAAAGCCGAAGGCGTGGCCGTGATGACTTTCGGCATCGACCAGCCCTCGATTGATCAGCTGGTGCAGAGGAATGTGCCGCTGGTGTTTGTCGATGTGGGCCCTGACCGGCCCGGTATCAGCCTGCTGAAAGTGAACTACCATCGCGGCATCCGCCAGGGCGTACAGCATCTGGCCGCGCTGGGGCACCGGAACATCGCATTCATTTCCGGACCACTCGATCAACATTCCGCGCAAGAGCGCATCGATGCATTCTCGCAGTCGCTGGCGGAATGCGGTATACCGCTTACGAAGGAGTGGCTGATCGAGGGAGATCACACGCTGGAGGGCGGCATCCGGGGTATGGAGCAGATCCTTGCGGGCAGCTCGAGGCCGTCGGCGATTATGTGCTCCAACGATATGACCGCGGTCGGCGTGCTCCACAAGGCTTACAAGGCCGGGCTGCGTATCCCGCAGGATCTTTCGGTGATAGGATTCGACGACATACACATGGCGCGGGCTGTGATCCCTCCGCTGACTTCAGTGCAGATGTCGCGCATTGATCTGGCAAGCGCCGCAGTCAACGCTCTTCGCGCCCACGCGGAATCGAAGTCGCCGCACCGGGAGTATCCGATCGAGACGCAGCTCGTCGTCCGGGAATCCACCGGTTTCCCGCCGGGGACGATGCAGCACCTGCAGCGCAAGGTCGCGGCTCAGCCATCCCGATCCGCGCGGCTCGTCGCGCGATAACGGGGCCAGGGGCGGGATTTGGTGCTCTCGGCCGTGATTGACCTGACGCCAGCAGACTTGCTAGGCCAGCAGCCGAGGGTCCAGGTGCCAGGTGGTTCTCGCGCCGGGATCGGCGAGCGGGCCGGGTGCTCTCGTGTCTCCCGCATGCTTACCGAGCATGTCGCTTTCGATTCCGCCGACGATATTTGACTTCGGAAGAGGCTGCGTACTGTTGATGGTCAACTCCAGCGTGTCAGGATTGAATCCGATCTGCATTTCCGCGATGGCTGAGTTTTTGCCCCATCCATGCGCGCGGCGCCACTCTGTCAGGTCGAAGAATTGCTTCGCATCTCCCTGGAAGTAGCCCAGAAAGTCGTGCGGCATGGCGACATACAGGTTCCCGTCTGCCTGGTTGTTCTGGTTGAGGAAGACGATGGCTGACTTGCCGCAATGGGCAAAGATGTTGTTCTCGATGTGGTTATACTGCGCTGTTCCGCTGCCGGCTCGATCGGGGCGGGTAATCGCAAAGACGCCGGAGTTATCGCAGCGGCCGATGAGATTCTGCGCGATGATCAGGCGATCGCTGGCGTTGATGAAGACGCCCGATCCCGCGCATCCTCGCTGGCCAGGCGTGCCCGGCTCGGCGTTCCGAACATCCCAGATGACATTGTTGTCGATCTGGTTCTGATCCAGGTTCATCTCCATGTGCACGGCTGCGCTGACGGTGAGCACGTCGGCGAAAACGTTGCTGGAGATGCGGCAGTTGGCGTTGCGGCTGTCGAGCCAGATGCCGTTGGCGTGGCGGATATGCCGGACCACGTTGCGCCGGAAGAGCAGGTTCCTCGCGCCGTGGAACTTGGCTCCGGCGGCTTCCCAGGCGCGTTCGGCATCGGCCCAGCCACACCACTCGATGAGATTGTCCTCGATCAGCGTGTCATGCGTTCCCATTCCGGCCATGCCTTCGACGCCGCAGCAGCGGATGGTGTTGCGGCGAATGATATGCGCGGTCCCTGCCTCTGGAGTCGGAACGGCGTTCCAGTCACCGTTCGCGATGTCCATTCCCACGCCGTTTGCCCACTCGATGGTGTTGTCTTCGATGATCCAGTGGTTGCCGCCGGCCGCAGACAACAAGCCGCGCTGCGGAATCGGGTAGCCGTTGCCCGCGTGCTGAAAAGTGATTCCCTTCACGCGAATCCATGCAAGCCCGGTTTGAGCGGGAACGAAAACCTGCTCGCGAGTGGTGACTTCGATGGTGTGGTCGGCGGGAGTTCCGTTGGCAAGGCGCACGGTGATGCTCTCTCCCGAGTTATCGACCCAGACTCTGCCATCGGGCGAGCCTCCGATCTCCTGCATGATCGGACCACCACGCGTGCGAGGAGGAAGACCGGTGAGAGGCACGGGCTGACCCGGAGGCGGCGGTCCTGGCAAACGCGCGCTGGCCAGTTCGCGACGCAATTCCACCGGCTCCAGCGGCTTGCCATCGACGAACACCAGTCCGCGGCGGCGGAAATAGGGCCCCATGTCGACGGCTCTGGTATCCAGCCATGCCCGATCTGCCGGGGCACTGGCGAGGGCAAACGGGTTATAGGTATCGGGAAACATCTCGCCGGTGAGGCCATGCTGCCAAACTGTGACCGGAGAAGGCTCATGGGCCGCGGGGCCGAACCGACGCATCGAGACGGACTGCTGCTGCCAACCTTCTTTCAGGATTTCGGAACCTTTGATGAGGACCGTTGCGCCCGGTGCGGCCTCGTAGCTGATCATCTGCGTTGGGCTGCTGCCGCCGCGCAACGGGCGCACACACTCCCGATACGTTCCGGAGGCTATGACCACGCGCTGGCCCGGCTCAAGCACCTGAGCTGCCTTGCTGATCGTGCGGAATGGCCGTGTCTTGCTGCCGGGGCCATTGTCGTCGGCTCTCGAGGAGGTGTTGTCCACGTAGTACGTTTTCGAGAATGTCAGCGGCTTGTCCCACGATGTGTGCTCAGTGCCATCGGGCAGGCGCGAGTCCGTTCTCGGGGCCTTGTGATCGGGTTGCGCTGCACCGACCCCGGCATTTTGCGCCCATGCGAACGCGCTGCCTCCCAGTTGAGCCATCGCTCCGGCGCCCGCCGCTAACTGGAGGAAGCGCCGGCGATCGATACTCTGGCCCGAGTGCTTGCCTTTCGGCGCGCCCGAATCTGCCGCGAATTGCTTTTTGTTAGATCCCATCCGCTTCACCGTAATTCACTAGTTAGAAGCTGAGTTATCGAGGCGATAAGCGCACCCGCTTCGTTCTACGCGTTCTCCACTTCAAACTCATACAGGCTCACACTGACAGGTGGGAACTGCACGGTCGCCGGAAACTCCGCCTGCTCCGTTTCAACAATTTTGACCGCGGGTTCCTTGCCTGCTTCATTGACCGAGTTCACGCT
>DASYYN010000152.1:0-6678 GCA_035933815.1 Acidobacteriaceae bacterium | reverse complement strand
CGCGGGCGAAGGGTCGGCGCACCTGCAGCGCGGGCTCACCCGCGGCGACGGCACCACGGGCGAGGACGTCACGACGAACGTCCGCACCATTCGCTCGATTCCGCTTTCGGTTGCGGCCGCGAAACTGCACACGGCGAAGGTCCCTCAGAATTTCGAAGTGCGCGGCGAAGTGGTCATGCCGCTGGCCGCCTTCGCGAAGGCAAATGCAGAACGCGAGGCGCAGGGGCTGGCGCCGGCCGCGAATCCGCGGAATTTTGCTGCCGGGACGATTCGCACGCTGGAGCCGAATATCGTCGCGCAGCGGCGGCTGGACTTCTATGCCTACTTTTTGCTCACGGAAAGCGGCGAAGACCTGCTGTCGGAGCAAGCCGCGGCCCTGGACGCGCTCACGGCGATGGGCTTTCGTGTCAATCCGCACCGCGAGGCGCTCGCGTCGATCGATAAGGTGGTCCAGTTCATTACGCGGTCCGGCGAGCAGCGCGAGAAGCTTCCGTACGAGATTGACGGGGTCGTCGTGAAGGTGAACTCCGCTGACGTGCAGCGGCGACTCGGTTACACGGGGCGCGCGCCGCGCTGGGCGGTGGCTTACAAGTTCACGGCACGCGGCGGGATTACGAAGGTGGAGGACATTCGAATTCAGGTGGGGCGCACCGGCAAGCTGACGCCGGTGGCGGTGCTGACGGCGGTATCAATCGGAGGCACGACTGTGAGCCGCGCCACGCTGCACAACGCTGACGAGATCGAGAGGCTGGGCCTGCTCATTGGCGACTACGTCAAGGTGGAGCGCGGCGGGGACGTGATCCCCAAGGTCGTCGAAGTGGTCGAGGACAAGGAGCATCCGCGGGGGCATCGGAAATTTCATTTCCCCAGCCACTGCCCCGATTGCGGCAGCGAGATCGTTCGCACCGAGGGTGAGGTGGATTACCGCTGCGTGAACATCGACTGCCCCGCCCGCCTTCTCGGAAGCCTGCTGCACTTTGCCTCGCGCGGCGTGATGAACATCGAAGGGCTGGGAGAAGCGGTCGTCGCGGAGTTGCTGGAGCGCAAGCTCGTTACCAGCATCGCCGATTTGTATTCGCTCACCGATGCGGAGCTGGCGCAGCTACAGCACGAGGTGACGACGCGCGACAAAAAGACAGGCGAAGAGAAGACGCGAACTCAGGCCCTGGTGGGTCCGAAGGAGCGCAGAGACTTACTCGCCGAAATTGAGGAATCGAAAAAGCTGCCGCTGAACCGGGTTCTCTTCGGCCTGGGAATTCGCTTCGTGGGCGAGCGCACGGCGCAACTGCTGGCCGAGGAGTTCGGCTCGATGGAGGCGCTGATGGCCGCTTCTGCCGAAGATCTGGAGCGCGTCAACGAAGTTGGCCCGCGGGTATCACAGGCGATTCGCGAATTTTTTGACGAGGAGAAGAATCGCGAGTTGATCCGCAAGCTGCAGGCGGCCGGCCTGACCATGACGGCCGAGAAACGGAAGAAGTCGTCGCAACTGGAAGGGCTCACGTTCGTGCTGACGGGAACGCTGCCGAACCTTTCGCGCGAGCAGGCGAAGGCGAGGATCGAGTCGGCCGGCGGAAAGGTTTCGGGGTCGGTCAGCAAAAAGACCAATTACGTGGTCGCGGGAGAAGAGGCCGGATCGAAGCTCGACAAGGCGCGGGAGCTGGGAGTAAAGGTGATCGACGAGGCGGGGCTGGAGGCAATTCTGGGAGCAGGTTAGAGGCGTTTTGGCCAACGGCGCGCCCCGTGGAGCACACGCAAAATTACAATGCGATCGTCCTCAATTCGGTAGGCAGCAATATACGGACTTTCGTGGATCACGAATTCCCGTGTTCCTCGAACACGGCCGGGGCGCCCTGCCGCCGGAAAATCCAGCAGCGTTCTTGTCTGGTCCCGAATGCGAAGGTCCATTTCGACAGCGGCTCGCGGATTTTCAGCCTCAATGTAGCTGAAGATTCCTTCGCGATCGTCCAGTGCCAGTTCCGACCAGTGCAGGCGCACGGTCATCCGGCCTTACGTGCCGCATTGGCCCGGCGCCGTGCGAAGCGCTTCTCCACTTCCTCGTCCGGGATTCCAGGACGCTTGTCCTTCAGCGCCTTTTCCACTTCTGCCCGGAACCAGGTATCGTGCTCCCGCTCTTCACGCCGCGTGCGGACGAAATCGCGCATGAATTCCCGGACCAGCTGCGACGCGGGACGGTCCATCGACGCCGCCTCCGCCATGAAGGCATCCCGCAGATCTTCTTCGAGTTTCAGCGTGAATACGGATTCCTTGGCCACCGCACACCTCGAGTACTAACGATGACTATACCACGTCAATACCGGCTCAGATGGCTGTTCGTTCGGCCGCAACACGGGATTCAATTGCCTGCTCTCGTAATCTCTTTCGTCATCGTCGCGCCGAGCACCCGGCCTGGGCCTGGTTCCTGCACGAACGCAACGACGCGCAGGTTCGCGGGGTCAGCGTCAGGCCATAGCCTGATTGAGAAGGTCTGGTCGAAGCTCCGTCCTTTTTCCAGCTTCCCGATCCGGACCATTTTCCTGACGACTGCAATATTCGTTAGCTTTCTGCCATTGTTTTCGCCGGCCAGCACGTCGGTCAGCACCTTGTCGAGTGCGACGGCGACAAACACCTCTCCGCGCGATTGCGTGCCGCTGTCGGCTTGGATGTGCCCATCGAGTACCGCAGGCGATCCGGCGGATACGGTGACGGAGTTTACGCTCACGGCGATCATGGACACGTTTGCGGCCTTGGCGAGGATCTGCTGTGCCCGCTCCGGATCGCTGGGCCTCAGTTCAGCGTCTCCATCCAGGATGATTTGCGGAGTGTAGATGGTCCTCAGCCCCAGGTTGAATACATACTGTTTCTGCCGCTCGGTTATCGCTGCCGATGAGAACGGATCCTTCCACCCGTCGTGATCCCAGTAATCGACATGCTCGCTGAGCACAATGATCTCCGCGCCTGCCAGTGGCTGAGCCGCATCCATCCGCGCCAGCCAGTTGTCGACCGGCGGGCAGCTGGAACAGCCCTCGGAGGTAAACAACTCCATCAGGATTGGTGTACGTCGCGCATCTGGAGATCCAGCCGAGCGCTCCCCCGCTCCGCCTAAGCCCACCATCAGCGGCAGGAGCGCAGCAGCTTTCCAGAGTGCCCCACGTGCCGAAAAGAACGTGCACATCCCGGCCATGCAGCCTCCATCGCTGAGGGATTCGACTCCCCAAAACATTCGAGGGTTCAAGTATCAACCCCGGGAGTGGACGCGCGCCATCGCCACCTCCGCTTGAGGGCGGAGCACCAATCCGGTCTTCATCGTCGGGAGCGCCGTTATCCCTTCGGCGCGAAGTACCCTTCGCGGACGCGCACCATGTAGCGGCGGTCCAGGCAGTAGAGGTAGATCGGGCGGAAGGTGCCGTCCGCCTTGAAGTCGGCGGGTTTGTAGACCAGCGCGTACTGGCTGCGCAGCTCGTCCTGAATGGCCTGGAAGCTCACCGGCATCTCCTCGACGGTGGTGGGGAAGAAGGCTTTGCCGCCGGTCAGAGTCGCCATCTTTTCCAGCACCTCATCGCCGCGATCGCGGCTGGGGCTCACGTTGGTGCTGATGGCGTAGATGATCGTGTCGGCGCGCTGGCACTCTTTAATGGCTTCCTGCTGATAGGCGTGGCTCTGGTTGTCGTTGCCGTCAGAGACCAGCACGATGGCCTTGCGCACTGGCTCCTGGCCGCGGCTGGTCAGCAGCTTGTCGCGGCAGGCGCTGTAGACCGCGTCGTAGAGGGCCGTTCCGCCGCCTGGCCGCAGGTCGTCGATGCCGCGCGTGAGGGCATCCATATCGTTGGTCCAGTCCTGACGGTAATCGGGCGTGACGTCGAAGCCCTCGACAAAAGCCTTGTCCGACTGCGGGTGAATCGTCGACAGCAGGAACGACGTCGCCGCCTGCTGCTCGAACTCGAAGCGGCGCCGGATCGACGTGCTGGTGTCGATGAGAATGCCGACGCGCAGCGGCAGGTTCGTTTCCTGGGTGAAGCTGTAGACCTGCGCCGGAGCCTTTCCGTCGTCGAGCAGCGCGAAGTCATTCTGCTTCAGGTCCTTGATGAAACGGCCGTGCTTGTCGGCGACGACGAATTCGAGGTAGACCTCGTTCACCGTCACCGGGATGGTGGGCGTCTTGTACTGGTCGTTGCCGTTGGCCTGGTCGCCGGATTGCTGCGGTTGCGCCTGGCTCTGCTGCGGGGCGGCCTGCTGTTCCTGAGGCTGGTTCTGCTGCGGTGTTGCGGCCGGAGTTGCGGTAGCGGCCGGCGCGGGCGCGGTGGTCGCGGCCGGAGCCGACGGCGGCGCAGGCTGAGCGGGCGCCGGCTGCGTCGACTGGGCGGAGAGAGCCATTGCCGCGAAGAGCGCACACGTTGCCGCTGAAGAGGTGCGCAGGATCCTGGAGACTGCTGTTTTCATGGGAGCGCCTTTATTTTACCTTGCGCCCCTCGCGACGCGCACCATTTGCCAGCCTGTTCGGCCTCCCGGCAGAATCAGGAGATGAACGAATCGCAGAAGTCCGCGGTATCCACCTCCGGCGCGCCCGGCGCCATCGGCCCCTATTCGCAGGCGGTGCGGATCGGGAATCTGGTCTACACCTCTGGTCAGGTCGCCCTCGATCCGGCAACGGGCCAGCTGGTCTCCGGCGGCATTGAAGAGCAGACCAGGCGCGTTCTGGAAAATCTGAAGGCGGTGCTGGCCGCGGCCGGGTCGGACCTGTCGCGGGCGGTGAAAACCGTGGTTTTCCTCAAAGACATGGCCGACTTCGCCGCGATGAATGCCGTCTATGCCACATACCTGGCGCCGGCGGGCGTTGTGGCGCCGGCCCGGTCCACGGTAGCGGTGGCCGGCCTGCCGAAAAACGCGCTCGTGGAAATAGAAGTGATCGCGACCATCTGATGGCGCGGCTCATCTCAACGCAGAGGAGTCCCCAATGCCCGAAACGAAGCCAGACACAAGACCCGAAAAGATCGAGAAATCCGACGCTGAATGGCGGTCTTCGCTGACGCCCGAACAGTACCGCGTGCTCCGGCAGAAAGGCACCGAGCCGGCGTTCTCGGGTGCGCTGTACCAAAATCACGAAACCGGCATGTATCACTGTGGCGCGTGCGGAGCGGAGCTGTTCACATCGGACAAGAAGTTCGAGTCGGGCAGCGGATGGCCGAGCTTCTGGCTGCCGGTCAGGCCTGACGCGATCGAAACCCACGAGGATAACAGCTTCGGTATGCGCCGCATCGAGGCCACCTGCGCGCGCTGCGGCTCGCATCTGGGCCACGTCTTTCCGGACGGGCCGCGTCCCACCGGACTTCGTTACTGCATCAACTCCGCCGCGCTCGACTTCGAGAAGCAGAAGTGAAGGCCGCCGGCCCGGCTCCCTCCCCGGGCCGACGCTCCGGTCTTTGGCTGGCGCTTGCCGCCGTGCTGGGTTCGGTAGCGCTGGTCGTGCTCGCGCAGGATGAAATGCAGCGGCGCCACGGGCCTCCATGGGATGCCGCGGTCGCCTCAACGCATAGCTTCCAGATTGCCCACTCCACAATTCAGGTGGATTTCGGTCCCGGCTCCCTGGACCTGCCCACGCAGGACATCCTGCAGTGGGTGGAAAACGCTGCCAGCTCCGTGGCGACCTATTACGGCCAGTTCCCTGTCCCGCGGGATCGCGTGCTGATCCAGCCGCGTGAAGACACGGATGACGTGGGACACGGGACCACATGGGGCGGCGTAGGCGGCTTCCCGTCATTCACCCGGATCAGCGTGGGCCAGCACACGACGATGCAGGAACTGAACGACGACTGGATGATGACGCATGAATTTGTGCACACAGGTCTCCCGTCACAGGCCGATGAGCACCACTGGCTGGAGGAAGGCACCGCGGTCTACGTGGAGCCGGTCGCGCGCGTGCAGAACGGCTTCCTGCGGCCGGAGAAGATCTGGGCGGACATGGTGCGCGACATGCCCAAGGGCAGTCCGCAGCCCGGCGACGAAGGCCTCGACCGCACGCATACCTGGGGACGGACCTACTGGGGCGGTGCACAGTTCTGCCTGCTGGCCGACGTAACGATCCGCGAGCAGACGCACAACCGCAAGGGCCTGCAGGATGCGCTGCGCGCCATTCTCGCGGCCGGCGGCACCATCGATGAGGACTGGGACATCGACAAACCGCTGCGCGCCGGAGACGCTGGCACCCGCACGCATGTGCTCGAGGATCTTTACCACCGCATGAGCGACGCGCCGGTGGCCGTGGATCTGGATGGGATCTGGAAGAAACTGGGAATTGTCCGGACTGGCGTCGACCAGGTGCGCTTCGACGACCATGCACCCGAAGCAGCGATCCGGATTGCGATCACGAAGACGCCGCCCTGGGGACGGATCAAACCGCAGCCGTGAGGCAGCAACACACAAGGGGAAGGGTCAGGTTTTCCCCTACACTTCCCTAAACCCTGCTGTTAGGCCTTGACGACCTTGCCTGCCTTGAGACAGCTGCTGCAAACGCGCAGGCGCTTGTTGCCGCCGTTCACCTTCGCGCGGACGGGATGAAGGTTCACATTCCAGCGCCGCCGGCTGACGTTGTGCGCGTGCGAGATGTTGTTGCCGAACTGCGGCCCCTTGCCGCAAATATCACAAATCTGTGCCATTTCCTGAACTCCGTAGTACGCGCCGATG
>DASYYN010000137.1:0-26053 GCA_035933815.1 Acidobacteriaceae bacterium | reverse complement strand
AGTCCCGATCGCCATTCCAGTTTCACCCACCCCGATCTGGCGCCGGTGGCGAGCGACGACTTCCAGGCCGGGTTCGAGTATGCGTATCAGGCGGTCGTACAGCATCGCTTCAATCCCGCTGCCGGAGCCGTGCCGCACTATACGGCCAATTACGACCTGGACTACGGGCCTTACTAGCCCGCGGCTTTTGGCGCTTCACTGCTGGTGCGGTTGAGCGAACGTGTGCCGTCTCCCCGGCTGGCCGAGCTCGTTGAGACGAGTTGCTTCAAAAATGCTTCCTGTACCCGGCTGAAGGATCGTCCCTTGAGCCGCGCCGCTGCAATGGTGCGCGAGGCCGACGGATCGGCGATCCTGACGAACCTGCAGCCGCTACCCGGCTGAATTGCCATTTCCGGAACCAGCGTCACGCCCACTCCGGCAGCAACCATACCCAGCAAACTGCTGAATTGCCCGCTCTCAAACGCGACCCGCGGCCGCAGGCGTGCTCGGTCGCAGGCTGCCAGCGCGATGCCGCGGAAGCAGTGGCCGTCGCGCAGGAGCACGAATGGCTCGCCCCGCAACTCGCGCAGCGTGACGCTCGCGGCTGCGGCTTTGGGATGCTCCGGCGGCAGGGCAGCATAGAGCCTCTCCGTCATCAACGGAACGATTTCAAATTCCCGATACTTCAGCGGCAATGAAAGGACCGCCAGATCGACCGCGAGGCTGCGCAGGCTTTCCACCAGGACTGGCGTTGTTTCCTCGACAATGCGCAGCGTGGCTTCCGGGAACTTCCGTGTAAACGCTGCGATCCGCTTTGGCAGATAGTAGGGAGCGATCGTAGGGATGACGCCGACGGTGACCGTGCCGCGCGCGTCCCTGCGCCTGCCGTCCACTTCGTAGCGCGCTAATTCTGTCTGATGGAGAACATTGCGGGCATGGGGCAGAAGGGCTCGTCCGGCCTCGGTCAGGCGAACACTGCGACCCAGGCGGTCGAACAGTCTGGTGCCCAGCTCATCTTCCAGCTTGGAAATCTGCTGCGACAGCGAAGGCTGCGCGACGCGGCAATGTTCTGCTGCGCGACTGAAGCTGCCCATGTCGGCAATGGCGCAGAGATACCGAAGCTGCTGCATTTCCATAGAAATTGCCTATACAACGGATGCGAGGCATCTATTGGAGCAATACCTCTCCATAATGCTACATTGAGCATTGCTCGTACAGACGCCGCTACCCGCCCTCTTCTTGTGAACAACCGTGACGTTGGCTGCAGGCCGGTCACAGAAACCGAAGGAAATCCATGGCAGAAGAAAAGAATGTCTCGCCGGAATCGAAATGCCCATTTCCGCACGGGAATGGTGGAGTCAGGTCAAACCGTGACTGGTGGCCCGATGCGCTGAACCTGAACATGCTGCACCAGCATTCGTCGCTCTCCGATCCCATGGGAGAGGATTTCGACTACGCCGCGGAATTCCAGACGCTGGATCTGGCCGCGGTGAAGAAGGACCTCGCGGCCGTCATGACCACTTCGCAGGACTGGTGGCCCGCCGATTTTGGTAATTACGGTCCGCTGATGATCCGCATGGCATGGCACAGCGCCGGCACTTACCGCATCCATGACGGGCGCGGAGGAGCGGGAAGAGGCCAGCAGCGTTTTGCGCCTCTGAACAGCTGGCCGGACAACGTTAGTCTGGACAAGGCGCGCAGATTGCTGTGGCCGGTGAAGCAGAAGTACGGAAAGAAAATCTCCTGGGCCGACCTGATGATCCTGGCCGGCAACGTCGCCATGGAGGAGATGGGCTTCAAAACTTTTGGATTCGCGGGCGGCCGCGCCGATGTGTGGGAGCCGGATCAGGACGTGAACTGGGGCGCCGAAACGAAGTGGCTGGGTACCGACAAGCGCTTTTCCGGCGAACGCGAATTGGCCGAACCATTCGGCGCCACCCACATGGGCCTGATTTACGTAAATCCCGAAGGGCCAGATGGTAAGCCGGATCCGGTCGCGGCGGCGAAAGACATCAGGGAAACCTTCCGTCGTATGGCGATGAACGACGAAGAAACCGTGGCGCTCATCGCCGGCGGCCACACCTTCGGCAAGACGCATGGGGCCGGTCCCGTGACTGAACTTGCCCCGGAGCCGGAAGGCTCCGACCTCGTCGAACAGGGGCTGGGCTGGAGGCGCACCGCAGGCACTGGCGTGGCTGGCGATGCGATCACCAGCGGCCTGGAAGTGATCTGGAGCAACACGCCGACGCAGTGGAGCAATTATTTCTTCGACAATCTGTTCAGGTACGAATGGGAACTGACGAAGAGTCCGGGTGGCGCCTGGCAGTGGAAGCCGAAGGGCGACGCTGGCGCCGGCACCGTGCCGGATCCGCACGATGGATCGAAGCGCCGCGCGCCGGGAATGCTGACAACAGATATTTCACTGCGAGTGGATCCGATCTATGGAAAAATATCGCGGCGATTCTACGAGCATCCTGAGGAATTCGCCGATGCGTTTGCCCGCGCGTGGTTCAAGCTCACGCATCGCGATATGGGACCGCGAGCACGCTACCTTGGTCCCGAAGTTCCGGCGGAGGAACTGATCTGGCAGGATCCCATTCCTGCGGTGAATCACCCGCTGGTCGATGCGCAGGATATCGCTTCGCTCAAGAAGCAGATTCTCGCGTCAGGCCTCTCTGTCGCACAGCTCGTCTCCACCGCATGGGCGTCCGCATCCACATTCCGCGGTTCGGATAAGCGTGGCGGCGCAAACGGCGCGCGCATCCGGCTCGCTCCACAAAAGAACTGGGAAGTCAACCAGCCTGAGCAGCTGAAGAAGGTGCTGGCGACGCTGGAAGGCATTCGGAGTGCGTTCAATCGTGCGCAGTCCGGCGGCAAGAAGATCTCGCTCGCCGATCTGATTGTGCTGGCTGGTTGCGCGGCGGTTGAGCAGGCGGCGAAGAATGCCGGCGTCAACGTAACGGTGCCATTCACTCCCGGCCGGATGGACGCTTCGCAGGAGCAGACGGATGTGGAGTCCTTCTCCGTCCTCGAACCGACGACGGACGGTTTCCGCAATTACAACAAGAGCCGAGACGGCGCAAAGCCGGAAGTGCTTTTGGTCGACAAAGCGCAGCTGCTGCAACTCACCGCGCCGGAGATGACGGTGCTGATCGGCGGCATGCGCGTGCTGAACACGAACGTCGGACAGGCGAAGCATGGCGTCTTTACCAAACAGCCCGAGACGCTGACCAACGACTTCTTCGTGAACCTGCTCGACATGGGCACGGAGTGGAAGGTGGCTTCGGATGCGCAGGATGTGTTCGAAGGGCGTGACCGTAAAACGGGAGCGCTCAAGTGGACGGCCACGCGCGTCGACCTGATCTTCGGTTCGAATGCGCAGCTTCGAGCCCTGGCTGAAGTCTACGGAGGCGCGGACGCACGGGAGAAATTCGTCCATGACTTCGTCGCCGCCTGGAACAAGATGATGAACCTGGACCGTTTCGATCTCAAACAGCCCAGACCGCACAAGATGAAGTCTCAGGAACTGGTCGCGGCTGACTAAGCCTCAGTCAATCGGTTGCGCTCGAGCGCCCGCATTTCCACTTGAAGTGCGGGCGTTCTTCCTTTTCATGCGCGCCGGCATTGCGGTATGCTTCTCGCCTCCCCATCAGAGCCTGTGAACCTAGTCTGGAGGCGAATATGAAAGCGCTTCGGTCCGTCGCATCGGTCCTTGTGAGCTATGTGGTCGTCTACGGCATCGTGATGCTCAGCGATCCCGTGCTGATGCGGCTTTTTCCGGGCCAGTATGTCGCAGGTAAGGTGCCGCCCACGTTCCTGCTCTGGATCACCACGGCGATCTTCGCTGCTGCCTCGATTCTCGGTGGCTGGTTGTGCTTGCTGATGGCTCCCTCCCGGCCTGGTATCCATGTGGCGGCTCTTTTCGCCGTTGGCGAGGTGCTCGGGATTTACTTTACCTGGCACATGTGGGGACAGTGGCCGCACTGGCATTCGTTTGTCTGGCTTGCGGTCTGGCCGGTGTGCGTCTGGATCGGCAGCAGCCTCAGGCGGCAGCCGTATGCCATGCCGCCGGTTTCTCCGGTGCGCCCCATCTCCTAAAATCGCAGTGTGGACTTCCAGCTAGTTAGCGACTACAAGCCGCGCGGCGACCAGGGCCGCGCCATCGAGGAACTTGTCAGCGGCATCGACGCCGGCGAGAAGCATCAGGTGCTGCTCGGCGTCACCGGCTCCGGCAAGACCTTCACCATGGCGAAGATCATCGAGCATCTCAACCGGCCCGCTCTGGTCCTCGCGCACAATAAAACGCTGGCCGCGCAGCTCTTTCATGAGTTCAAGCAGTTCTTCCCGCGGAATGCCGTCGAATATTTCGTCTCGTACTACGACTATTACCAGCCCGAGGCCTACATTCCGGCCGGCGATCTGTACATCGAGAAGGAAGCCACGATCAATGAGGAGCTGGACAAGCTGCGCCTCTCCGCGACACGCTCACTGTTTGAGCGCCGCGACTGCGTGATTGTAGCGTCCGTCTCCTGCATCTACGGACTCGGTTCGCCGGAAGCTTACTACGGCATGCTGCTGCTGCTCGAGAAAGGGCAGCGCGTGCGGCGCGACGACATTATCCGCCGGCTCGTCGAGATTCTTTACGAACGCAACGATGCCGATTTTCGCCGTGGGACCTTCCGCGTGCGCGGGGATGTGATCGAGGTGTTTCCCACCTATGACGAAAACGCCTACCGTATCGAGCTCTTCGGCGACGAGATCGATTCGCTCGCACAGATCGATCCGCTCTTTGGCACCGTACGGCAGAAGTATTCCCGCCTGCCGATCTATCCGAAGAGCCACTACGTCGTGCAGCCCGAGCGTAAAAAGTCCGCGGTCGAGAGCATCCTCAAGGAACTGGCCTGGTGGGAGAAGGAACTGGAGGTTCAGGGCCGCATGGTCGAATCGCAGCGGGTCCATCAGCGGACCCGCTTCGACCTGGAGATGATCAAGTCCGTCGGCTACTGTCACGGGATCGAGAACTACTCGCGCCACTTCTCCGGCCGATTGCCTGGCGAGCCGCCGCCCACGCTGCTCGATTATTTTCCGCGCGATTACATGCTGTTCGTCGATGAGTCGCATGTAACGGTCCCGCAGCTCCACGGCATGTGGCATGGCGATCGCTCGCGCAAGCAGAACCTCGTCGACTACGGCTTCCGGCTGCCCTCGGCGATGGACAATCGTCCTCTCAAGTTTGAGGAGTTTGAGGCGCGCACCAACCAGCTCATCTACGTCTCAGCAACGCCCGGTCCGTACGAGCTTACAAAGTCTGCCGGAGTCGTGGTCGAGCAGATCATCCGGCCCACGGGTCTCGTGGACCCTGAGGTAGAGATCCGCCCCGTGCGCGGCCAGATCGACGACCTGCTGCACGAGATCCGCGATCGCGCGCAGCGGGGCGAGCGCGTGCTGGTCACGACGCTGACAAAGCGCATGGCCGAGGATCTGGCCGGGTACTACGCCGAAGTGGGCGTGCGCTGCCGCTATATGCATTCGGAAATCGAGACGCTCGAGCGCGTCCGCCTGCTGCGCGATTTGCGCAAGGGCGAATACGACGTGCTGATCGGCATCAATCTGCTGCGTGAGGGTCTGGACCTGCCGGAAGTCTCGCTGGTCGCCATCCTTGACGCCGACAAGGAGGGATTTCTGCGCTCCTCAGGGTCGCTCATCCAGACCATCGGCCGCGCCGCGCGCCACGTGATGGGCCGCGCCATTCTCTACGCGGACAAGATGACTGACTCGATGCGTCAGGCCATCGACGAAACCGACCGCCGACGGACAGTGCAGCGCGCGTACAACGAGGAGCACGGCATCACGCCGCAGTCGATCGTCCGTCAGGTCGACATGTCACTGGCGAAGATCCTGCAGGCCGACTACGCCGATCTTTCCGAAGAAGTCGAGACCATGCCCGAGTTCAGGTCTCAGGCGGAACTCGACGACTTCATCGCGAAGCTCGAAACGGAAATGCGCGAGGCAGCGAAGAAATTCGAATTTGAGAAGGCGGCGAAGCTGCGCGACACCATCAGGGAACTGCGCACGAAGGAGTTTCTCTTCACCTGAGCTACGCATGAGAATCGCCGCCCTCTACGACATTCATGGGAACTGGCCGGCGCTCGAGGCGGTGCTCCGCCAGATCGCCGCCGAGGAAATCGATCGGATCGTAATTGGCGGTGACGTCGTTCCTGGACCGATGTGTTCCGAATGTCTGGCGGCCATCGCGAGCCTCGCTCTTCCAGTGGACTGCATTCGCGGCAACTGCGAGAGCGCTATGCTTCAGCAACTCAGCGGATCGGAACCGTCCGGAATCCCCGAGTCCGCGAGGGAAGCGATGCGCTGGGTTGGCTGCCAGCTCACACGCGAGCAGATCGAATGGATCTCCGGCTGGCCGCTTTCCATCACTCTGCGCACCGATCTCGGCGACGTGTTGTTCTGCCATGCAACGCCGCGCAATGACAACGAAATCTTCACGCAGATCACTCCGGAAGAGCGCCTGCTGCCCATCTTCAGCGGTATCGATGCCGCCGCTGTGATCTGCGGCCATACCCACATGCAGTTCGATCGGCGTATTGGCGACATTCGTGTAGTGAACGCCGGCAGCGTGGGCATGCCGTTCGGCAGCACGGGGGCGTTCTGGCTCCTCATTGACTCACATTTCGAATTGCGGCGCATAACATATGATCTCGACGACGGTGCCCGCCGGATTCGCAGCACAGCCTATCCACAGGCGCAGGAATTTGCCGAACAATATGTTCTGCGGTCGCCGTCGGAAGATGAAATGCTGCAGTTGTACGCGCGAGTCGAGATCGGAAATGCGCAGCCGAGATAGCCATCATCACCGGCTCGAATGAGTTGGCGCTAAGAACTCCTGTCTTGATGTGAGTGAGACGCTGGCGTGCCGAGTTTTTGACATGGCAAACGCCGTTCCCGGTAATGATCTTGTTCCGGTCCCCTGTTTTCGCAGGGAAAACCCGTGACTTTTGGCGGACTCGCGTGTTCGTCTTAAGAAGAGAGGCGATTCTCCGGGCGGATAAGCTGCCCCAGTGGAAATTGCCCCGGCCAGCAGCACAGGAGAACGGCTTATGACCCCTGGAAAACCCACGATCGCGGCGGCAATTCTCGTTGCCGTCTCTTTTGCCATTCCCGCAGTAGCGCAGGACTATGATCCTCCCGCGATCGCCGCTCGCATCGCGTATCTGCGCGGCAACGTGTCGCTGCAAGCGCAGGGCGTGCAGGACTGGAGTGCCGCGCCACTGAATTATCCGATGGTCAGCGGCGACCGCATCTACACCGACCAGTATGCGCGCGCCGCCATCCAGAGCGGCCCCATCGATGTGCGCATCGGCGGCGGCACCGACGTAACGCTCACCAACCTCACCGAACAATACGAGCAGATCGGGCTGGCCCAGGGCTCCATTCGTGTGCGTGTCTTCGGGATCGCGCCGGGCGGCACGGTGGAGATCGATACGCCCAGCGGCGCCGCCATCATCCAGCGTCCCGGCGATTATCGCGTCAACGTCTATCCCGATCAGCAGGCCTCCCTGGTCGAGGTATTCTCCGGAGACCTGCAAATCGCCGGACCCGATGTGAATCAGGAAGTCGATCAGGGCAGTGCCGTGCAGCTTTACGGGACCAATCCCGTCGAGGTCGGCCTGGTGGAGATGCCGTATCCCGACGAGCTGGACCACTGGAGCATGGACCGCGACCGTCACATCCTGTACGCCGCCTCTCGTCGCTACGTGAACCCCGAGGTTCCCGGCTACGACGACCTCGACGATTACGGCGCCTGGACCCCGACTCCCGACTACGGTCCCATCTGGTTCCCGCGCGATGTCGATCCCGGCTGGCAGCCCTACACCATGGGCTACTGGACCTATGTGCAGCCGTGGGGCTACACCTGGGTCGACGAAGAGCCCTGGGGATACGCGCCCTTCCATTACGGCCGCTGGGTGCGCTGGCACGATCGCTGGGGCTGGGTGCCTGGACCGGTTGACGTGCGCCCCGTGTGGGCTCCGGCGTTTGTCGCGTTTGTCGGCGGAGGTCCCGGGTTCTCCATCGGCGTCAACCTGGGCGGAGGCGGCGGAGTCGCTGCCTGGTTCCCGCTCGGCGTCGCCGAGCCCTATGTGCCCTGGTATCGTTGCTCGCCGCGCTACGTGCGCGAAGTCAACGTGACGAACGTGAATATCAGGGAGGTTCGCAACGTCACCATCGTCAACAACTACAACACATTCATCGGCGACGTCTCACGCGCGCGGACCGTCAACGACATTCGTGTCAACAACGTGTATTACATGAACCGCCAACACGTGGTGGCGGTACCGGAAAGTGACCTGCGGAGCGGCGCCCGCGTGAGTCGTGTCGCAGTGCGTTTGAATCAGCAGCAACAGCAGCAAATTGCGCGCGCCCCCATTTCCCTCGCGCGACCGCCCGCACCCGCGCCGGAGCGCCCCATGGTGGGCCCGCGCGTGAATATCACACGGCCCGTGGCCCGCCCTGTTCTGATGACGCCCGCGGGACGCCGGGCAGCGACTCCCACCGCAAATGAGCCGCGCGCTCCGCTGAATCTGCCCAGACCCGCGCCGCCAACGGCCATTCGTCCTGCAGGACGTGCTGTGGTGCCCAATGTGCGCCCAGCCACCGGGCCTGCGCGGCCGATGCCGCCTCAGCCGCAGAACCGCAACGTGCCTCAGCCGGTGCAGCCGAATCGCCCCGTTCCGCAGCCGGAGCAACCTGACCGCCAGCCCAACTACCGGCCCGCTCCTCCACCCGAGCGTCCGATGCCGCAGCCGGAGCGTCCCGCTCCGCAACCGAACTACCGGCCAGCGCCGCAGCCAAACAACCGGCCGGCACCGCAACCCGAGCGTCCGATGCCGCAGCCCGAGCGTCCCGCTCCGCAACCGAACTACCGCCCAGCGCCGCAGCCAAACAACCGGCCTGCTCCTCCACCCGAGCGTCCCGCGCCACCGCCGAACTACCGGCCTGCTCCGCAGCCCGAACGCCCGACACCGCAACCGGAGCGCCCCGCGCCACCGCCGAACAACCGTCCTGCCCCGGAGCAGCGTCCCGCGCCTCCGCCGCAGCGCCCCCAGGAACGTCCTGCTCCTCCCCCGGCGCGGCCTGCGCCTGACGCACGCCCCGCTCCGCCGCCGGAGCGCAATGCGCCTCCGCCGAGGAACCAGAAGGAGCGCCCGCAGGACCAGCATCCGCCGCAATAAACAAAGAGGCCTCGCAGCGCGCGAGGCCTCTTTGCTGCGACTCGATCTCCTTTAGCTTCGCACCGCATTCTTGCGGAAGGCTGCAAACAGCGGCACGCCCAGCAGGATCAGCGCCGTCCCGATGAGCGAGTTGCGCAGGTTCTCAGCGTACGAATACACCAGCAGGACGGCGGCTGCTGCGATGAAGAGCGCCGGAATAAGCGGGTATCCCCAGACGTGATACACGGGCCGGCCGCTATCCTGCCGGCGGTAATAGAAGATCGTCGTCGCCGTCACCATGTAAAAAAGCCACTCGGCAAAAATGGCGAGTTCGAAGAGCTGCTGGAACCTGCCAACAGCGAGCAGCAGTCCCGTGGTCAGCAGAGCCTGCACGATCAGCGATGTCGAAGGGCTGGCAAAGCGCGGATGCACATCAGCCATCCGCCGGAAGAACAGCCGATCTCGTGCCGCGGCGAAGGGAACCCGTGCCCCCGACATAATTGTGCCGTTCAAGGTCACAAATATGCTCACCGCCATCGCCACGGAAACCAGTCCCGCGCCCCACGGCCCGGTAATCGCTGCGAGCGCCGTGACAGCCGGCCGTGGTGAGGCTGCAATCTGTGTTGCGGACAGGATGTACTGGATCGCAGCATTCGTTGCCATGTAGAGCACGCCCACAATACCCAGCCCGGCAATCAGCGCGATGGGGAGGCTGCGTTCGGGGTTGCGCACCTCGCCGGCGACCATGGTCAGGTCGTTCCATCCGTCATAAGCCCAGAGCGCCGCGATCAGCGCGATCATGAATCCGCCGAAACCGCCGTGCGCCCCTGCGAATACCGTCGCGAAATTCCCCCAGTGGCCTGCACCTGAGGCGAAGCAGAAGCCGGCGATCACCAGGATCAGCACCACCTTCAGCCACGTAAACACCAGCTGGAAATTGCCCGCTTTGCGAATGCCCAAATAATTCAGACCGGTGATCAGCCACGTGGCGGCAATGGCGAAGATCTGCGACCACGCGACAGCGAACGGCACATGCAGTGCGGACGCGTCGAGCCACTTTAGAGCAGGGAAGATAGCCAGGGTGCGCGCGAGTCCTGTCGTGACGCTGGCGATCGAGGCCGGCTTGGCCACGGCGAACCACGTCCACATGTAGAGAAACGCCGGCAAGTTGCCGTAAGCGCCGCGGATGTACACGTACTCGCCGCCCGCGTAGGGCAGCAGCGTGCTCAACTCCGCATAGGTCATGGCGCCGAACAGCGAGAGCAGCCCGCCGGCGATCCACGCCAGATACACCACTCCCGACGAGCCGGTGGCGCGCATCATCTCCTGCGGAACCAGAAAAATGCCGCTGCCGATAATGGTGCCGACAACGATAGCCGTGGCATGCGAGGTGTTCAGCACGCGCGGCAGATCGGGTGCTTGCGTCAGCGTCGCATCGCGGGCGATTTCCAGGGCGAGGACCTCAGTAGTAGTTATTCAGGTCCTTCCAGTCTGCCGCATCGGTCGATTTTCTTCCACGTCAAAACCTACGGCAGAGAAGCAGTTGGCATAGAATACGCGGTTGGCAACTGCGTGGTTCCGCATTGCCCGCGAGCCGAGGTCCGCATGGTATTCGCCGACCGCCGCGACGCCGGACGGGCCCTCGCGAAAGCTCTTCGCGAGCAGGCCACCTTTGAAAACGCGATCGTGCTGGCACTGCCTCGCGGCGGTGTGCCGGTGGCATACGAGGTCGCTACCGAACTCCACTTGCCGCTGGACGTGTTCATCGTGCGCAAGCTGGGCGTGCCGTTCGAACCGGAACTGGCCATGGGTGCCGTGGCCAGCGGCGGCATCGTCGTGCTCAATGAGCAGGTGCTGCGGCTGTATTCCATCCGCAGAGAAGAGGTGGATGCGGCGATCACTCGTGAGCAGGAAGAAATCGCCCGCCGCGAGGTCGCTTATCGCGAGGGACGGCCCGCCGCCCAGCTCAGCGGCTGCGCCGTGATTGTGATCGACGATGGCCTGGCGACCGGCGCGACCATGAGGGCCGCCATTCGCGCGCTGCGCCCCATGCCCGCACGCATGATCGTTGGTGTTCCTGTCGCTGCTGCTGGAACCTGCGAGCAGATTCGCGATGAGGTGGACCAGCTGATCGCGCTCGAGTGCCCGGAGTCGTTCTCTGCCGTCGGCGAATTTTACCGCGAGTTCGAGCCGACTACCGACGACGAAGTGCGTGCACTGCTTGCCGCCTCTCACAGTCGGCCCGCCGTCTGAGAACTTTAGTGTTCATCGCTGACACCGCTGTTTGCCCCGCTACCACCGACGTGCGATGGCTGGCTCCCCCCGGCCTGACTACCCTGAATCGTTGAAATGAGCGGGGCATGGGGGCTACATGAGCTTTGTTCTTGTTCGGGAAACAATGCGCATCGGCTATCTCTCACTGGTCGTTAACCTGATGGGAGTAGCCATTCTGAGGGCAAGAGCCGACCTGCGGCAAAGCCGTGCCGGCGCGCGTCGCCGCCGTTCGAAGGGCAGCCGGGATCAGCGTTAAGCACGCGTTCCGCCGGGCTGCCGCTGATAGAATCGTCTGGACAGCTTTCCCGCACTGTTCGGGCGGTTAGCTCAGCTGGTTAGAGCGCCTGCCTTACAAGCAGGAGGTCGCAGGTTCGAGCCCTGCACTGCCCACCAATTCCGGTGCCTTTTCCTGAGGAAGATGCGATAATCGCGGCAGAGTTCCCTCTGTAGCAGAGTTTTCGAGCAGGCCCTCGCGGGTTCTGCAGGTTTTATGCGCCGTTTCCTCTCCCTCCGCGATTTCGACTGGACCCTCCTCGGCTTCGTGCTGATCCTCTCCGTGATCAGCGTTTTCGAGATCTACAGCGCCACCATCCACACCAAATTCCACGGCTTCCAGAAAATGCAGATTCTCTGGATCGTCGGCGGACTGGTGGCGATGTTCGTGATGTCCGTCGTCGATTACCACAAGCTGCTCACCGCCGTTTACTGGTTCTACGGGTTCTGCATTCTGTCCCTGCTTGCGGTTCTCGCCGTCGGGACCCGCGTCAATGGCGGCAAGCGATGGATCCGGCTGCCGGGCGGCGGCCATTTCCAGCCCTCGGAGTGGGTCAAGCTGGTCATCATCGTCATGATGGCGCG
Source organism: Acidobacteriaceae bacterium (assembly GCA_035933815.1). Classification (GTDB taxonomy): domain Bacteria; phylum Acidobacteriota; class Terriglobia; order Terriglobales; family Acidobacteriaceae; genus Palsa-343. The sequence goes on along the minus strand of DASYYN010000137.1, from coordinate 13,715 downwards.
CTATTTCAGCAATCTTGCCGGGCGCCAGCCGACCTGGACCGACATCCTGAAGGCCATCGGGCTGGTGCTTCTGCCCATGCTGCTGGTGCTGAAGCAGCCGGACCTGGGGACGGCGCTCACCTACACGCCCGCGCTGCTGCTCGGGCTCTTTCTCGGCGGCATTGACCTGAAGAAGGGCAGCGTTCTGCTCTTCATTTTGCTGCTCGGTGGCGGCTTCGTCTGGAAGAGCGGCAAAATCCTGAAGCCCTATCAGAAAGCCCGCCTGACCAGCTTCATCAACCCCGATGACGATCCGCGAGGCACCGGCTATCAGATTCGGCAGTCACTGATCGCGGTCGGCGACGGCGGCGTTTTCGGACGAGGCGCAAAGCAGGGAACCCAGACCCAGGGCGACTTCCTGCCCATCCCCTACACCGACTTTATCTTCGCCGCATTCAGCGAGGAGCACGGCTTCGTGGGCGCGGTTCTGGTGCTCCTGCTATACTTTTTGATACTGATGCGTTTGATTCAAAACGCTCAGACAGCCGCGGACCTTCCAGGTTCGTTCCTGGTGATGGGCGTGGCGGCGGTCCTGATCTTTCAGATTGCCGTCAACGTGGGAATGGTCCTTGGGCTGATGCCGGTGACCGGAATTCCTCTTCCTCTCATGAGTTACGGAGGCTCTTCGGTCCTGTTCACGTTCCTCGCTCTGGGCATGGTCATGAATGTCCGCATGAGCCGCTTCGTGAACTAGAAGGCGAACAGGTTTGTAGTACCAGCAAGGCCCGCAATCCAGGCTTCCGGCGAGCTTCTCGGGGAAGCAGTAAAGAGCGGGCGCAGGTTTGATTGAACGAAGTATTAACCGGCCAGGTAGATCAATCGGGCCGGGCAGGATCTGGAATGGGCGTGCAAGGACGGGCAACGGCCCCGCCGCAGTTGGCGGCAGAAGTGGTCACAAACTCTTTGCGCGCGGACGACTCCCCAATGCGAAGGCTTTCACTCAGCGAATCCCGATCCGTCCTCTCTCCCCAGCCGCAATTTGCGGCAGACGAGAGCGGAGGGGGTTCACGCGCCCCACATCAAAGTCGATCCAAACCCAGGCCCGGTCTTTTCCGGTAATCCGGTTCGGTCTGCCTCGGCACATTGAGGCAGAATGGCAAAAGAGATTTGCATTTCCAGCACGCCGCACGAAACACGGCTTGCGATTCTTGAAGACGATCAGCTCGCGGAAATCTACTACGAGCGCGAAAACGAATACACCTTAGCCGGCTCCGTATACAAGGGCCGCGTCACCCGCGTGCTCCCCGGCATGCAGTCTGCGTTCGTCGATGTTGGCCTCGAACGCGACGCCTTCCTTTACGTCAGCGATTTCCTCGAAGAACAAGAAGAAGACAGCGCTGAATTTGAGCGCGTTGAGGCTAACGGCAATGGCGGCGGCCGCCGTCAGCGCGAGCCTCGCGAGTCGCGCGAGCGGGAGCCGCGCCGGCCTGCGCAGGAAGCCGAAACCGAAGCGCAGTCCGCGGAAGCCGCGCAGCCGCGCCGCGATCAGGAGGGTGAGGAAGGACATGGCGTCCGTCGCTGGCATGGCCGCCGAGGCCGCCGCTTCCGCGGCGGGCGCGGCCAGCGCGATGACCGCCAGCCCACCGACCGTCCCAGCGCCGACGTCGTTCTTGAGTCCCCTGACTACACGGCGGAGGCTATAGCCGACGAACCCACGGCACTGCCGGAGCGCGGAGCTCCGGGCGGAGTCCCGGCGCAATCCCTGCCCATCGTGCTTCCCGGCGAATCTCTGGCCCGCTATGGAGGAGGCGGATCTGCCGCCGAGTCCCGGCCTGCAGCCCCGGCGTCTGGATCGCGTCCCGCTCCACAATCGCCAACCTCCCGCCCCTCCACTCTGGTCGAAGTCCCCACCGGATGGGACGGCGGTGCCGTCCTTCCCGGCGAGTCTCTGTCACGCCATCGTGGCCACGAGCGGCAGCAGGCGCCCGTGCAGGCTGCACCAACCACCGCCGCCGTCGAATCTCCCGAGCCGCCGGTTGAGGCCGAATCCGCCTGGACCCACGAGCCTCTCGAATCGGCTGAGCCTTCCGAGCCGCCCGAAGTTGAAGCGCCGGCGCCCTCTGATCTGGCGGCGGCCGTTCCGCAGGTCCCCACGCCCGTTGATGCCGCGGTTGCAGAGTCGCAGGCTGAGGTCGTGCAGCAAGCCTCGGAACCAGAAACGGTCGAGGAGGTACATGAGTACGAACCCGACGAAGCCTCGGCCTCGCACCGCGTGGAACCGCACCGCAGTGACATGCGCTTCGGCGGGCCCACTGAAGAGGAAATCATCGAAGAGGAGGAGCAGACGCCGGAGGTTGCTGTACCCGGCGATGGAGGTAGCCCTGCGGAGCAGGCCGGCGCACCAGCCGAAACCCAGGCCTCTCCGGAAGCCGAAGTGGTCCGGCAGCTTTTTGGATACACGCCCGGCATGGGGGTTCTCGAGGAAGAGACCATCGATGAGGATGAGTACGACTTCGAGCCCATAGCGGGAGAATCCGAGGAGCATGCGCCTGAAGAGATGGTGGAAGAGACTCTCGACCGCGCCTCAACCGTAGAGGACGCCGTGCGCGACGAGCACATCGACCGCCGCCTGGGCTACGACAATCCCGCCGAAGCAGCGGAGTCCGAAGAAGAGCAAGACGAGGAACCCGAAGAAGGCTTCGCTGAGACGGAGAGCGAGTCCGAAACCGAAGAGGAAGGCGAAGAGGACTTTGAGGAATCCGCAGCCGAGTCTGGCCCCGAAGCGAATGCAGGAGCGGAAACCCCGGCCCCAAGCCGTCGCGAAGGAGGCCGTCGCTCTGGCCGTTTCGATCGCCGCGGCCGCGGCCAGCAGCACGGGCGCCGCCATGGCGGCCGCCGGCCAAGCATGCAGACCTCCGACCTGCCGATTATCAGCGAACTGCTGAAGCAGGGGCAGGAAATCCTTGTCCAGATCGCCAAAGAGCCCATCGCGCGCAAGGGCGCTCGCATCACCAGCCACATTGCGCTGCCTGGACGATTTCTGGTGTTCATGCCGACCGTGAACCACGTCGGCGTCTCCCGCAAGATTGCCTCCGACGAGGAACGCCAGCGCCTCAAGCGCATCCTGGTCAGTGAAAAGGCCGGCGCACCGGGCGGCTTCATCGTCCGCACCGCAGCCGAAAGCGCCAGCGAAGACGACCTGCGCGCTGACATTCGATTCCTCATCAACCTGTGGACCGAGATCAAGCAGCGCGCGGATTCGGCCAAGGCTCCGGCGCTCATCTATCACGACCTCAACCTCATCGAGCGCATCCTGCGCGATCAGGTGAGCGATAACTTCTCAACCATCTGGGTGGACAGCGAGTCGGAATACGAGCGCATCGTTCGCTTCCTGAACCGCTTCCAGCCTTCCTTGGTTCGTCGCGTCAAGCTGTACACGAAGGAAACGCCGCTCTTCGAGCAGTTCGGCATCCAGGAAGAAATCAGCAAGGCGCTCAAGTCGAAGGTCTGGCTGAAGTCTGGCGGCTCGATTGTCATCAACCAGACGGAAGCTCTGGTGGCCATCGACATCAACACCGGCAAGTACGTCGGCAAGACGGCGCGTCTCGAGGACACTATTCTCAAGACCAACCTCGACGCGATCCCGGAGATCGTGCGCCAGATTCGCCTGCGCGATCTCGGCGGCATCATCGTCATCGACTTCATCGACATGGACGAGCGTCGCAACCGGCAGAAGGTCACCCAGGCGCTCGAAGACGCTCTCAAGGTCGACCGTGCTCCGTCGAAGGTGCTGCAGTTCAACGATTTCGGTCTGGTCGCCATTACCCGCAAGCGCGTGAAGCAGTCGCTCGAGCGCACACTCAGCGTACCTTGCCCGACCTGCACGGGAACCGGAATGGTGAAGAGCCCGATCACCGTCGCCAACGAGATCTATATCGAAATGCGCAAGATGCTGCGCCACTTCGAGCGGAACGATGTCCTGCTCCGCGTTCATCCTGAAGTGGTGAAGGTTCTCAAGGCGAACAATGCAAAGTGGCTAAACGAGCTGGAGGAATTGACAGCTAAGACCATCATTGTGAAGAGCGACCCGGCATTGCCACCCGAACAGTTCGACATCCAGGGCTAGTTTGACATTCAGGGCTGGCTTCTTGTCCTACAACAGGGGGCGTGGCTGCGGCCACGCTTCCTGTTCGGCGTATAATCGAGCGTCGCACGGGCCAGGATACGTCAACTTGCTGGTAACCCTGCAACTTAAAAGCGTTTCGCGTGTCCAATATCTGCAGGGGGGTAGCCCTGGCACCCCCCTTTCCGGTTTCTTACACACCAACTTTGAAGGGGTTTGAAATGGTTGCGAACTGTGACGCATCCTTCCCGCGTTTGCGGCGCTTGCTGATTGCTGTTTCCGCCCTGGTCGTCGGGTTCTCACTTCCGGCAGCGGCCCAGACATCCACAACTCCCGAAACTTCTGCCAGCGATTCGAATTTTTCCAGCTCGAATATCCAGGCCCTGCTCAGCCCTGATGCCTTCCTCGGTGGTACGCCCGCTGCCTCTCCAAAGCCCTATGCTCTTGCTTCGCCCCAGTACGGCGGCAATCGGCAGAGATACCCGCAGTATCCCGGTTATGAGAGCAAAGCCAGCCATTTCGCCTTCGTCGGCGGTGCCGGCCTTACTGCTCCTATCGGCAACGCCGCGCACGGATACGAAACCTGGGGCTATAACTTCGATGTCGGCGGCGGCTGGAACTTCACTAAAAAGGCCGGCCTTCTCTTCGAATATCAGTTCGACAAGAACAAGATCCCCGGCAAGACGATCGCCGCGGTGGGCGCGCAGGGCGGCAACATCAACACGCACCTGTTCCTGTTCAATGGGATCTATTACATGAGCCGCAAAAGCAACGGCGCTTATCTCACGGGCGGCGCCGGGTTCAGCCGCAAGGTGACCAACTTCACCGACCTGCAGCAGGGATCCATTTGCTACTTCTTCTGCTACACCGTCACCCAGCCGGTAACAGTGTTCAATTTCAGCAGCACGCAGGCTGCGGCTGATATTGGTCTGGGGCTCTACATGAAGGCTTTCGGCCAGGACAGTAACGGTAAGCTTTTCGTCGAGGCACGTTACGTCTTTGTAGACTCTCCCAAAGCGACCAAGACGACGAATGGCGAAGGCACGGAAGGAATCATTCCAGTCACCGTCGGCATTCGCTTCTGAACACTCCTGCGCCCGATCCGGCCATTTCCGCCGGATCGGGCCTTTTGCTCACCGTGACCGTCGGCACTCGTCTTAACATCGGTTCATAATCTCCAGCGGCCATCAATCGCCAGAGCCACCACGTGAAATTGCACGGAGTCCCCCTCGTGAAGAAGCCGCGTGCGTTTGCGATACCGCTCGCGCTGAGTTTCGCTCTCATGGCCTGGGCCACCGGTTGCGGAGTGCAACAGGGGACTGAACCACCTCCGCCGCAGGCCGCGCCTACGCAGCCTCCTCCGGTCGCGGTCAATGCCGGTTCGGTGTCGATCTCGCCGCAGTATGTTGCGCTCGCGCCTGGACAGAAAGTCAACTTCACGGCCGCGTCGACCACCGGTGGCACGCTGCAGTGGTCCGTGGATGGCGTAGGCGGCGGCAGCGCCGCAATCGGCACGATCGATTCTTCGGGAAACTACACCGCGCCCGCTCAACTCGGCCAAAGTGCGAATTTCCGCATCGAAGCGGCGCTGGCTTCCTCGCCGAAGTCCAATTACGCCATGGCCGTTGCGTCGGTCATCAACTACGGTGTCGTCTATCCGACGAACAATCCCCAGGTAGACACGTATTCCATTTACCTGCCGGTGCCGGGGAAGGTCTCCGTCCAGTTCGGGCCCACGGCTTCGTACGGACTTGAAACCTGGCAGGTGCCGACGCCGACGCCCTACGGCGGCCAGGTGAACATCTACGTCGCCGGCATGCGCGCGCAGACGCTCTACCACATGAAGGCGCAGTTCACGCTCGACGACGGGGCCACCTTCACCGATGTGGACCACGACACGTTCGCCTCCGGCCTGCCGCTCGAAACCGGAATCCCGCCCTCGACCAGCCCCGTCACGATCAAGGCTTCCGGAACGCCGCAATCCGGCATTGAGCTGTGGAACACGATTCTTCCCCTCAACTACACCGAAGCCTTCGCCACCGATCTGCAGGGCAACGTCATCTGGACCTACACCTATCAGGGATCGCCCATCGATCTGCTGCAGGGATATCAGCTCCTGCCGGACGGCAATTTCCTGATGGTCATCTCCTATCTTTCTTCGCTCAGCCCAGGGTTGCTGGCTGCCAATCCAGGAACCATTGACGTTGTTCGCGAGGTCGATCTCGCCGGCAATACGGTGCGCGAGATCAGCATGGACACGCTGAACCAGAAACTGGCGGCAGCCGGCTTCAAAGACTCCGATGCCAGCCCGTATCAATTAAAGAGTTTCCATCACAACGCGCTTGCGCTGCCCAATGGACACCTGGTTCTGCTCGCTGCGTACCCGAAGACGTTCACGAACCTTTCCGGAACCACCGGGAGCACGACCGTTCTCGGCGACGTGCTCATCGACGTGGATCAGAAACTCAATCCGGACTGGGTGTGGAACGCCTTCGATCATCTCGACATCAACCGGCGGCCGTTATATTTCCCCGACTGGACGCATTCCAATTTCATGCTCTACTCGGGCGACGATCACAACATCCTGCTCTCGATGCGTCACCAGAACTGGGTCGTGAAAATCGACTTCAACGACGGGAAGGGAACCGGCAAAGTCCTGTGGCGGCTCGGCGAGGGAGGAGACTTCAAGCTGGTCGGCGGCACCGATCCAACCGACTGGTTCTATGCCCAGCATGGATTGTCCTGGTTCACCCAGAACACCACCGGCGTCTTCCGCCTCGGCGTCATGGACAATGGCAATGACCGCATGTATCCAGCGCCTACCGGACAGGTTCTCTGCAAGCCGAATGCGCCAACCAATGCGCAGTGCTACTCAAGCATGCAGGTGTTCGAAATCAACGAAAGCAACATGACCGCCACGCTGGTCAACCACTACGTCCCACCGCCGAGTTCGTTCAGCTTCTTCGGCGGGGATACGCAGCAACTCGCGAACGGCGATCTTCACGTCGATTTCTGCGCGCCGCTTTCCGGGTCGATTGTGCAGGAACTCGATCCCACGGGTTCAAACGTGGTGTGGCAGGCAACGACGCCCGGCGCGAATCAGTTCCGCGTCGACAGACTGCCCAGTTTGTATCCGGGCGTCCAGTGGTAGGCCTGAAAAGCAAATCGGCGACCTTCGAGGTCGCCGATTGAATATGGTCTTTGCTACCAGCTACAGGCTACCGGCTACTGGCTTCATCACTTCCAGCTGACCGCCAGTTGCCACCGCAGCCGCCGCAGCGCGGTCTTGCGCAGCACGCGCTCATACTCTTCGAATTCCGAAACCACAGCGGCGGTTTCTGCGCCCAGCGCCGCAGGCGCCTCACGCAAAAAGTCGAGCAGTGTGCAGATGGTGCTCAGGCCGTCTTCCGGTGAGAACCACTGCGGGGGCGGCAACGTGCGTGCCCACTCCGGATCGCCGGCGCCCTCCTCGAGCAGCAGCGCCATCGAGTTCTCGTCAGCTGAAAAGAACTCCAGCAGCGGCTTCACCCCGAGGCGAATCGCCAGTTTCTCCAGGGCGTCTTCGTTGCGGGCCAGCGCGTGGCCATTCACGAAGATGTCGAACCCCGGATCTTCCCCTTCCACCACGATGTACATCGAAGCGCTCATAGCTCAGTCGGTACTCCGCGGCGCCGGATATCTCCGCGTGCCGCCAGTCTACCTGAAGTGGGGATGCCTGAAGCCTCGATGAGGATGCGTCGTTGCCAGAACAGTAAACCGTATGACAACAGTACTCAAACGGCTTTCCCCGTAACGAGAAAGCACCCGCAGGCCTGAATGAAATCAGGCGCCATTCGGCCCATTTTGGCACGGGCCGGAGGCCAACTGTTTCAGGGGCAGGCCACTGGAAGGCCTTCCGGTAATTAGCTTCCGGCAAACAAAAAAGGGCTGGCCCAGCGGGCCAACCCTCTTCGGCTTTCAGAGCCGGTCTAATGGACTGCGGCGCAACTGGCCATGCCCAGGGAGTCGCACTGCGGTGAAGACACGGCTCTCAGGGCCGCGGCTGCTACCCAGCTGTGGCCGCGTGTCGTTGGATGAAGATCATCCCAAAACAGGTACGTGTCGGGATTCACGGTCGGATTTCCCTGCGACGAAGTCGTGACATTGGCGAGCGAGAAGTCCGCAGGTGCGGCAGCGATTTCATTGAACAGGGTGAAGACGTCCACCTGGAACAGGTGCACATGACGACCGGGATAGAAATCATGCAGAGCCGAGAGGCCCGCCGCCAGGTAGGCATTGAACACTTCCGCCGCCATGGTGGCCGGTACAGACGTAACCGGCGAACCGTTGAGACGAGGTATCAGCCCGAGGGGCGGCAGGTTCAACACCAGGAACTGCGTTGCACCTGCCTGGATGAGCCGCTGTATATCGACCGCCTCCTGAATAGCAGCGGTGGCGACGGCGTTGGCGCTGGTTGCGTGGATCAGATCGTTCGCGCCTCCCCAGATCACGAACAACGTGCTGTTGTTGATCTTCGGCTTGGTCGCCAGGTAGTCCGTGATCTGCTGGCCCATGTTGTCGACATCCACTGAAAGAGAATCGCTGGGCCCGAACGTAAACGCGCCGGTGCCAGTGCCGGTGGTCGCAAACCCGTAGGCGTAATTCGTGCCGCCATCCAGGCTGTTCGTCACGTCGGGATGCGAGGGAATGGCTGCGGCGAACTGTTCGATCCAGACGCCAAAGAAGTTCCGCGCTGCGGGGATCGTGTCATACCCGTCGGTGAAGCGGCCATCCGTGTAATCGGCGGGGGTGCCGGGAATGCGGATTCCGTATTTCATCTGGGTAAGATGAGCGACATTGCCGGTATCTGAGAGCGAGTCTCCGAAGACGACGATGCTGGTGTAGTCCTTGCCCTGAGCAAATGCCGTGACGCAGGTAAAGACGATAAGAGCCAGAAGACTGGCACAAGAGGGAAGATAGCGGGGCAATTTCCTGGTTTGCACATGAGTGCGCATAAGGGACTTTCCTCGTGTTTCACACTGAAAGCCAGCCGTACGACCAACCCGCGATAGTACTCGCGCTCCGCCCGTGAACAAAGCAGAAAGTGCGCTGCGCACCGGAAAACGCCATTCCATTTCAACGACACGGAAAAGTGAGATTCGGCTTACCGAATAAAATCGTCACGCGGTGCCCGGCTCGTTTGGTTTTCTCGGTCTCCATCGCTGCATCCTGGGGGCGCGCACACAAAAGAAAAGCCGGAGCTTCTTGCCCCGGCTTTCGCTTTAGTTTCTTCTGAACGCTGACCGCTGAACGCTAGCTCCGGCTTCCGCCGCCACCGCTCCCGCCACCCGGACGACGACCGCGACGACGCCGGCGACGCTGGCCACCGGGTCCGTTGGACCCGCCGCCACCACCCGGACGCCGCTCACCGCTCTGTGTCACGGGCACGCCGTCGGCGCGGTTGAAGTTGATTTCCTCGCCTTCCTCGACAGGAGCATCGTCGTCGAAGTCTTCTCCGCCTTCGATCATGATGGTGCTGGCGTTGGAGCTCGGTTGCCGCTCCTCCGGTGGCGCGGGCCGTGGTGGACGCGGCGCCCGCTCCTGCCGTTCACCACGGTCATGGCGTTCGCCCCGATCCGGCCGCTCGCCGCGTTCGCCCCGATCCGGCCGCTCCTGCGAAGCGGCCATATCGCCACCCGGCTCGGGCAGCCCCTGCTTCTGACGCATTTCCTTCAGCAGCGCCTTGCGCGACAGCTTGATGCGGTTGCCTTCGACGCCCAGCACCTTCACCATAATCTGATCGCCTTCGCGCAGTTCGTCCTTCACTTCGCGCACGCGATGCTCGGCGATTTCGCTGATGTGCAGCAGGCCGTCGGTGCCCGGGAACAGCTCGACAAAGGCGCCGAATTCCGCCAGCCGGACCACTTTGCCGAGGTACGTCTTGCCCACCTCCGGCACAGCGGTCAGGTCGTTGATCATCGCCAGCGCCTTCTTCAGCCCTTCCTGATCGCTCGACGCCACATTGACCCTGCCCGTGTCGTCGACATCGATCTTCACCTGCGTGGCTTCGATGATGCCGCGAATCGTCTTGCCACCCGGCCCGATCAGATCGCGAATCTTGTCCGTCGGAATCTGGATGGTGCGAATCTGCGGCGCGAACTGCGACTTTTCCGTCCGCGGTCCGCTCAGCACGGCATCCATCGTGTCCAGCAGGAACATCCGCCCGCGCCGCGCCTGCCCCAGCGCCTCGCGCATGATCTGCCCGGTGATTCCGCCGATCTTGATGTCCATCTGCAGAGCGGTAATTCCGTTCCGCGTTCCGGCCACCTTGAAGTCCATGTCGCCGTAGTGGTCTTCCGCGCCCGCAATGTCGGTCAGGATGGCATAATCGTCGCCCTCCTTCACCAGGCCCATGGCGATGCCAGCCACCGCGGCCTTGAGCGGAATGCCCGCATCCATCAGCGCCAGGCTGGCGCCGCACACCGAGGCCATCGACGACGACCCGTTCGACTCCAGAATGTCCGACACCACGCGCAGCGAGTACGGCGATTCTTCTTCGCCCGGCAACACTGCGCTGATCGCGCGCTCCGCCAGCGCTCCGTGTCCCACCTCGCGGCGTCCCACGCCGGTCATGCGTCCTGTTTCGCCCACCGAGAACGGCGGGAAGTTGTAATGGAGCATGAACTTCTTTTTCTGCTCGCCCTCAAAGGTCTCCAGCCGCTGCGAGTCGTCCGTGGTGCCCAGCGTCGCCGTCACCAGCGCCTGCGTCTCGCCGCGCGTGAACAGCGCCGATCCGTGCGTGCGGGGCAGCACGCCCACTTCAATCGAAATGGGACGAATTTCGTCAAACGCGCGCCGGTCGGGCCGCACCCGCTCCTTCGTCACCTGCTCGCGGAAGAGCCGCTCGCGCAGAGTTTCGTAGTAGTGCGCCAGCTTCTTCTTCGCTTCGGCTGCGCCTTCTCCTTCGGGAATCTCCGCCTTCAGCTCATCCTGAATCTGCTTCACCAGCGCGTAGCTGTCGAGCTTCGGATGCTTTTTCGTATCGAGCGCGTCCTTCAGCCGGTCGCCCACCTTGGCCTTCAGCGCCTCGTAATACGACTCGTCGAATTCCGGCGCCTTTACCTGCCGCTTCTGCTTGCCCGCGCGCGAGACCAGGTCGTTAATCCCGGCGACAATCTTCTTAATCTCTGTGTGGCCGAACTCGATGGCCTCGACCACGATCTCTTCGCTCACTCCGGCCGAGCCGCTCTCGATCATCACGATGCCGTCTTTCGTGCCGACCACCATGATGTTGATCTTCGAGTCGCGCCGCTCATCGTATGTGGGATTCACAACAAACTGATCGTTCACGCGGCCCACGCGCACTGCGCCCACCGGCCCGCCAAACGGAACATCCGACAGCGCCAGAGCCGCGCTGGCACCGTTGATGGCGCAAACGTCAGGATCGTTTTCCTTGTCCGCCGAGAGCACCAGCGCGATCACCTGCGTCTCGTTGCGAAATCCTTCAGGAAAAAGCGGGCGGATCGGCCGGTCGATCTGCCGGCTGGTGAGAATCTCGCGCTCGCTGGGGCGGCCTTCACGCTTGATGAATCCGCCGGGAATGCGCCCACCGGCATACGCGTACTCGCGATAGTCCACGGTGAGCGGGAAAAAGTCGATGCCTTCCCGTGGATCGGGAGCGGCGACGGCGGTGGCCAGCACGACCGTGTCACCCGAGGTGACGACGGCGGCGCCAGACGCCTGCTTGGCCATACGGCCTGTCTCAAATTGAAGTCGCTTGCCTCCGGCAAGATCGACTGAGACTTCCTGCTTCATGTTGTCCTCTTTTCTCTTAGGGAAACGTGTGCGCGGGCGGGCGTCCCGTGCGCGGCGGGCGACTGGGAGCGGGGAAAGAGCGGGCAATTCAGGGCTGAGGTGCTGGGTGGACCCGATTGACTTCTGCCTGCGTCAGGCAGCCTGGAATGGGCCTTGTCTCGGGTCCATGCTCTTTCGGTTTCTCGTCGCGCGTGCGCCGGGACTGCGCCTCGCGCGTTTACTTGCGAATGCCGAGCTTCGTGATCACGGTCCGGTAACGGTCCGAATCATGCGTCTTCAGGTAATCCAGCAGGCGGCGGCGTTTGCTCACCAGCATCAGCAGACCGCGGCGCGAGGAATGATCCTTCGCGTGGATCTTGAAATGCTCGGTCAGATCGCCGATGCGCTCGCTGAGGACCGCAATCTGCACCTCGGGGCTGCCGGTGTCGGCGTCATGGGTGCGGTAGCGGGCGATAACTTCGGATTTTTTTTCGGGTGCCAGCACGTCTGTGCGTACTCCTCTGAGTTTTCTGCGATTTACACTTCCTAAGTGTCTGCATCAAGAGTAACATGCCCGCCCCGGCGGTGCTACTTTGGCGCCCATTTTCCCGGGCTGAACATGCTGTCATCCTGAGCGAGCGGCGAGTCGAAGGACCTGCATTTTCTGTGGATTGTCAGAGCGGCGGGTGCCCATCCTTGTCGCTCGCGCTGTTCGAGCGACAGGGTGGGCTCAGATCCATCGTGCCGCGCCCGAAACCCTCACGCCTGCCCCCACTTCCGCCGTCCACAGGGCCCGCAGCCGCGACGGCACGCCCATGTCCCAGCCCTGCAGGATTTCGATCTCCCCGGCCCGCATCCAGCCCAGGTCCCGCAGATAGCCCACGAGCGCCGCTGCTCCTGCCCCGGTCGCCGGATCCTCATAGATCCCACCCGCCGGGAATGGATTACGCGCATGGAAGAGCTGAGGCGTTTCGGCAAAGGCCAGGCTAAAGGTCGCCAGCCCCGCGCGCAGCGCCAACTCCCGCCCCGCCTCAAAGTCATACCGCATAGCTGCCAGTCGCTCCCGGCTCTTCAGGACCAGCACCAAATGGTCGGCCCCGCCATGCGCCACGGCCGGAGGAATTCGCGGATCGAGATCCACCTGCGTCCACCCAAACAGCGCCAGCGCCTCCCGCACCAGATCCGGATCTGCCGCCCGGCTCCACGTCCGCGGCGAAGTGAGCGTCGCCTCCAGCTTCCCGCCCGAAGCGCGGGCCTCCACCGTAATCCGTGCCTGATTCAGCTGCAGGGTGAAGGCGGCATCCCCCTCGCGCGCCGCCAGCGCCGCACCCAGCGCGATGGTTGCGTGCCCGCAAAAATCCACCTCAATGGCCGGAGCGAAATACCGCACCCGCCACACCTCCTTCTCCGGAGCGGCAAAGGCTGTCTCGGAGTACCCCACCTCCGCCGCAGTGCTCTGCATCGCCGACGCATCCGGCAGCGCCTCTGCAATCACCACCCCTGCAGGGTTCCCGCCGCGCTCCCCATCAGCGAACGCAGCAATCCGCTGGACCTCAGTTATGGTCTGCATGGACAAATGCTACCCGCATCGCCGGGATTTCGATTACCGTGCCGCAGCCAGCATTCGCCGCAGCCCCACACCGGCATACGCGCCCGCCATCGGTATGGCCAGAATCACCAGTCCGCCCGCGATCGAACCCAGGCTGATGTGCCTTGCTACGACCGTCAGCGGAACCCATACGCCGACGACCAATCCCCACACCCAGGCACGTCGTCCTGTCAGGAACCCGCACAGGCCGGCGCTGAGCAGCAGGGAACCGGCCGTGATGCCGGTGTCGTC
>DASYYN010000100.1:0-6130 GCA_035933815.1 Acidobacteriaceae bacterium | reverse complement strand
GGTCGTACATCGCCGCGAACCCGGCCGCCGCCGGGCTGCTTTGCACGCCGAAGTCGCGAATGTTGTCCAGCGCCACTGCCTGGATCCGCCCATCGAGGGTCCGCGGAATCTGCTCTCCCAGCGCCACAGCCCGGAAGGGCGTGTGCTGCCGCTTCGGCCACACCAGGTCTTCCGCCTGCAGCGCCCGGTTCAGCCATCCGTCCACGGTGGCCTTCATGCCCGGCGTGCCCGACTCCATAAAGTCCTGTGCGTCGAAGTGCGAGCGCGTCGGATCGGGCGATCCCGAGGCATGGACCACGGCCAGGTGTCCCTGGTCCCACAGCGGCTTCAGCGGCGCCAGCGCCGGATGAAACCCGAAGAATCCATCCAGATCGATGACCTGGTTCTGCGGAATGGCGATGGTCGGCCGGTACTGGTAATACGACGGCTCGCGGTACGGTACGACCACGTTCAGACCGTCGGCCGCGCCGCGCTGGAAGATCACCACCAGCTTCTTGCCCTGTGCCTGGGCCGTCGTCGCCTGCGCCAGCACGCTCCGCGTCAGGAAGGTCGGCACACTCGCCGTCCCCACCACCGCCAAAGCTCCACCCTTCATGAACGCGCGCCGCGTAATCGGCATCAACACTCCTCCAACCGGAAATTCACTGTTACAGACAGCGTTCCGGGCCGGGAAGTTGCGGCTGGGCCGCGGAAAAGCTCAGGCGGTCCGCTCCGAGGTCGTCGGATCGATCATCGTCCGCACCCGCGACACCCGGCTCGCCGGAAAGCCGCCCATCTGCGCATGGTGCCGGATCGCCGCCTCATCCGGAGCGATGTAGATGCAGTACACCTTGTCGTCCGTCACGAAGCTCTGCACCCACTGGATCTGCGGCCCCATCTTTTCCAGAACGCTGCAGGATTTCTGCGAGATGGCCTGTAGCTGTTCGGTGCTCAGGTCCCCGGCTCCCGGAAGATCCCGTTCGATCACAAATTTCGGCATGATGGGCGCCCTCCTTTCAGGTCAGGCAGTACATCATGCCGATTCTTCCCTGCTCCGCGCAAGTCCCGTTTGCCGGCGCCGCCACGCGTGCCCTCGATTGCAGGCGCCGCGGCCATCCGCTACACTGCCTCCCGTCCCATTCATCCCCGGCCCAGGTGCCTTTTCTGTGACCAGCTCATCCAGCCCCCTTCCCGTTCGCATCGGTCCGCTGCAGCGCAATGAAGTAGAAGAAGCCGAGCGCATCATGCGCGTCGCCTTCGGCACCTTTCTGGGTATGCCGGACCCGATGGCTTTTCTCGCCGGCCGCAGCTTCATCGCTCCGCGTTTCGCGTCCTCGAACGTCCGCGGCCACGCCGCGCGCATCGACGGCCGCCTGATCGGCACGAACTTCGCTACCCGCTGGGGCAGCTTCGGATTCTTCGGTCCGCTCACCATCCTGCCGGAGTACTGGGACAAAGGCATCGCCCAGCAACTGCTGCAGGCCACGGAGAAGACCTTCGACCGCTGGGGCGTACGCCGCGCCGCGCTCTTCACCTTCCCGCACAGCACCAGGCACGTCGGCCTCTATCAGAAATTCGGCTACTGGCCCACCTACCTGACAGCGTTGATGGTCCGAACGCCCGACGGCGCGCCCTCAGCGAGCAAGTCTGGAACGCTGCTCTCGACGTTGCCGCGCCAGCAGCGTGAAGCGGTCATCAGCGCCTGTGCCCGGATCACGCACCGCATCGACCGCGGCCTCGACCTCACGGAAGAAATCCGCGCCGCGCTCAAACTGCGGGTCGGCGACGTCGTCCTCATCTACACACGCAACACTCTCGACGGATTCGCCCTCTGCATGAACGGCCCCGGCTCGGAGGGCGGCGAGAGGGTCTGCTACATCAAGTTCGCAGCCGCGCGCTCCGGACCCGGTGCCGGCGATCGCTTCGACCGCTTGCTCGCGGCCTGCGATGCCTTCGCCCTGTCCCGCGGAGCGGCGCTCGAAGGCGGCGTCAGCCTCGCCCGCGAGGACGCCTTCCGCCGTATGCGCTCCCACGGCTGGCAGGTCAGGGCGCAGGGAGTGGCCATGCTCCGTCCCCATGTCGCCGGCCACAACCGCCCCGACGCGTATGTCATCGACGACTGGCGGTGACTCCGCCCACGTTGCTCCCAGAAGCTCAGCCCGCCAGGTCCGAAGCCCGGTTTCCGCTGCTGAGATCCATATCAGACGAAAGGAAGATCAGCTCCCAGGCTCCAAAGGTCTTCCTGGTGTTGACCGTCTGTCCGGCGAACAGCAGTTGATAGGCGCCATCGGGAAGAAATGGCGGGTCATCCACAATGTGGCACCGGGTAAAGTCCCGGCCACTCGACGACCGCTCCTGCCAAACTTCCAGGGTGCACTTCGAGTCCACACCCATACCACGCAGCACAGCGGGGAAACGCCTGACAGAATTCACAACAGCATCCTTTTGCTTCCCTTGGGGAATTTGAGCGTTGGATGCTGGCCGCCACGCAAAAGGTTGGTCAGTATCGGACAAAGCTCCGCGCGTCGGGCACCAAAAAAAAGCCGAGGAATCTTCACAACTTGGTCACTTTTTGACCAACCCCGCCTCTAACGCGGCCATCGTATGCGACTAGCACGATTACGAAAGTACTTTTTGCTGATGAGGATGGCTGCTGTGGCTCAGGTCGTGCGCATACCTGGAATCCTGTCCGGGCCGGGCGTTGTCGCCCCTTGCATTGTCGAGACCTGGCAGGAGCGCTCCTCCGCCGGTCACGTCTACACCCGCTGCCGCATCATCAACGACCCTCCCCATCTGCCTGACGGACCCTACGAGCTGGAATTTGGCGGCCACAAGCTGCGCACCGGCAAATACGTCGGCAAATGGGAGCTCGTCTTCTTTGTGCCGGAACTCGAAGCCAGCCGGGCAGCCGCCTGAAACCAGCCTCAGAACGGCGCATCGAAGCTCACGATGGCGCACATCTTCTCTATCTCCTACGACCCGATTCTCCTGCAAACCCGCGAGCTGCTGCTGCAGCAGATGGGACATACTGTCACCTCCGCGGAAGGCTTCGCGGAGGCGCGCCGCTATTGCGGTTTGCTGGACCGGAGCTTCGATCTGGTCGTGCTGGGGCACTCGATCCCGCATGAAGACAAGCGCGCGATCATCCGGGAATGCCTGAAGAACTGTTCCTGCCCTGTTCTTGCTCTGTTACGCACCAACGAACCGCCGGTCCAGGAAGCCACCCGATCCGTCTCCACCGAGCCACGCGAGTTTCTGGCGGCCGTCGACGAGCTTCTGGCCGGCTCATGACAGAAACCCACGGCTGCTTGCACAAAAGTGCTGGACAAGCCTGCAATCCGCCAGGTACATTCTGTAATACCCCCGGAACCGCAAGCCCCCCACATTGCGAGCCGCCCTCCAATTACCCGCCTGGGAAAGATGCGCCTCTGTCCGGCCCATCCTCTCGGCGAGGAGGCCTTTGTTATGCTCTCGGACTCGCAGTTCGCCGCGATACCGGCCGGCCACAGGCACCTGGCTGGCGGCTGGTTTGTTGTGCTCGGGGTTATTATCTTCGCATTGGTCGTTCTGCAGTTGACGGCGGGCTCTATCCTGCCCGGCGAGGTTTCCGCCAGCTCTGCTTTGGAGAGCCGTGGCGCCATCAACGCCCCGGCCTCTGTCTCCCACGACGCTGACTGGCTCATCGCACGCTGCGGCCGGCCGGACCGCGATGGCGACATCGGCGGCTTCGAGCCGGCACCGATCGTCCCCGCGCGCATGCTCACCTATGGCAAAGCGCACCTCAAGATCGCCTATGTCGCTGCCGTCCCTCCGGGACAGGATCCTCCGTATCACTATCACTGGACCCTGATGGGGCTGATCGACACGCGGACGAACCACGTCATCGACCTGAACGCCTTCCAGAGCACGCTCCGGGACCGGCTGCACTGCGTCCTGAATCACTAAGCGATGCGGGGGGGCGCGCTCTGCGCCCCGCGCTTCATTCCGGCACTAGACCCGCGGGTACTGCGGCGGCTGATACATCGGCTGCGCCACCGGCACGACCTTCCATTCCGAGAAGGCCAGCACGTACAGCATGATCAGGTTGATGAGCGGAAACACCATCAGCAGGCTGAGCCATGGGCTGAAGCCGGCCTTCTTCCAGATGAACCACATCGGGATGATGACGATCGCAGCCACGATCAAAAAGAAGAACGGCATGATGGCCACCATGGCCATTGCTGCGTGCATGGCTTGCGCCTGCTGTTGCGGATCCATAGAAAAACCTCGACTGAAGTGGGATTTCGCGCAAGCTTAGCGAACCCAGCGAGCCGAGGCAAGGAAGAAATACAGGTCTCAGAGCACAGGGCTCAGCAGTTGCACCGCAACCTTTACAGAATCCGCGCTGCTTCGTCGAAGCTGAGCCGCGGATTGCGCGGGTGCAGCTTGCTGCGATCGCCATAGCCCACGTTGCACAGGAAGTTGGCCTTCCACTTGCCGTCGGCGAAGAACTCGGCGTTGACCTTCGCCGGGTCGAAGCCGGACATCGGCCCGCAGTCCAGCCCCAGCGCGCGCGCCGCGAGGATGAAGTACGCGCCCTGCAGCGATCCGTTGCGGAAGGCCGTCTCCTCCGTGAGCTTCGCGTTGCCCACGAAGTACTGCTTCATATCGGCCTGAGGGAAAAGCCGCGGCAGGTGCTCGTAGAACTCCGTATCCCAGGCGATGATGGCCGTCGCCGGAGCCGCCATCGTCTTGTCCACATTGCCGGGAGCGAGCGCCGGTTTCAGGCGGGCTTTCGCCTCAGGCGAAGTGACGAAGACGAACCGCGCCGGCGAGCCGTTCGCGCTGGTCGGCGCCAGCAACGCCAGCTCGACGGCCTGGCGCAGCAGCTCGTGCGGGACCGGCTTTGGCAGCCACACCGTGAGGGTGCGCGCCTCGCGAAAGATCTGGTCGAGCGCCGCGTTCGAGACGGGTGTTCCTGGGGTAAACGAAAGTGTGATGGGAACCGTGCTCATGCGATCTGCTTCTCCGGGAAATGAGCTGGGAAAAGACCTACGCTATCAGGATGCGCGGCGGCTGCGGAAGTTTCATCAGCCCCAGCGAAACGAGCAGGATGGGGCGCCTGCCAATAAAAGTGAACAGTTCGCGCGCCCTCCCCGTCTTTGGCGATGAAGAGCAGCACACGAGGAGCCCGGTGAGCACAGACGACGAAGCGGCGTTTGCCGGGCTGATGGAGCGCCAGTGGCGCTTCGCCTGCAAAGTCGCGTGGGCCGTCCTGCGCAATGCGGCCGATGCCGAAGACGCCGCGCAGGAAGTCTTCCTGAAGCTGCTGCGAGCCGGCGGCTGGCGCGATCTGCGCGACGAGCGGGCGTTCGTGGCGCGAGCAGCGTGGCGGGCTGCTGTCGACCGGTTGCGGCAGCGCGGAGCGGTTGCGCTGGATGAGGAGATACCCGGCGCGGAGCCGGGTCCGGAAGCGGCGGTGGTCGCCGCGGATTGGGAGCAGGCGGTGCGAGGACTGATCGAGAGCCTGCCCGAGGAGTTGCGGCAACCGCTGGTGCTCTCGGCGGAGATGACGTCGCGGGAAGTGGCCGCGGTGATGGGAGTGCCCGAGGGTACGGTACGCAGACGGCTGATGCGGGCACGGCAGCTGATGCGCGGGAAGATGACGGCTCTGGAGGAGCGGCGATATGCACGCGGATGAGCGAGACACGATCGACCAGCGCATCGACGCGGCGCTCCGCCGGTATGCGGAGGCTCCGCAGTTCTCCGACCCGCGCGTGGCTCTGGCGCGCGTGCGGGCCCGCGCCGAGCAGGAGCCGGAGCGGCGCTGGAGCGTCTGGGCGTGGGTTGTGCCGTCGGCCGTTGTGGCTGCGCTGATCGGGTTGGTACTGGTGTGGTCGCTGCGCGTGCCACGGACACCGCAGATTGCGTGGACACCGAAGGCGCCGGCAGTCGCCAGCGTGGACTTGCAGCCGGGAGAAAAAGCAAATGCTGGTCCTTCGTTCCGACGCAAGATGCCACGCCGGAGCTTCGCTCGGGATGACACAGCTGTCGAGGTAGCGCGCAATCTTCCGAAGCAGGAGGTGTTCCCTGCTCCAGCGCCGCTGTCGCCGGAAGAGCAGAGTCTGCTGGCGCTTGCGACCAAGGCTCCTCCCGATGCAGCGAAACAGGT
>DASYYN010000040.1:0-3472 GCA_035933815.1 Acidobacteriaceae bacterium | reverse complement strand
TGGCGGTGCCGTTGATCCAGATGCCGACGGACTGGAACGTTTGGTTGTGGCGGGCGAAGGTGAAGTACATCGACGGCGACAGGCGCAGGCCAGTGGAGAAGCTGGCGAGGCCGCCGGCGCCAGGCGCGTTGAGCGATAGGGAGACGAGGCGATCGGAATCGGGATAGGGCAGCGGGCGCAGCAGCACGCGGTTGATGACGCTGAAGACGGCGGTATTCGCGCCGATGCCGATGGCGAGAGTCAGGAGGACGGTGACGGCAAAGGCCGGTGTTCTGGCGATGCGGCGAAATGCGTAACGAATGTCCTGGTTGAGACGTTCGACGGGTGCAAAACCCCAGGCGTCGTGCGTCTGATCCTGAATGAGCGCTTCGTTGTCGAAGCTGCGGCGGGCAGCGTAATGCGCTTCGTCGGACGGCACGCCGCGGTCGCGCTGCTCTTCCTCTTCGAGCTCGAGGTCGGAGCGCAGCTCGCGTTCGAGGTCGGCGTTGCGCCGTTTGATTTGCCACTTTCGCATATCGCGTCCTTTCAATCGGCAGTTGTTCCGGGCTGTTCATTCGGATCGCAATGCCCGCACAGGATCGAGGCGGGAAGCGCACCAGGCCGGGGCAAGACAGGCTGCAACAGCAACGAGCAGGAGGAGTCCGGCAACGGCAGAGAATACGAAAGGATCGAGTGGCTGGGTTTCGTACAGCATGCTGCGGATGAGACGCACTACGGCTGCGCTGATGGGCAAGCCGAAGAGGAGTCCGAGGAGCGCCGGCTTCAGGCCATCGAGCAATAACAAACTGAGAAGCGCCTTGCGCTGCGCACCGAGGGCCAGCCGAATACCGAACTCGATCGTCCGCTGGGCAACGAGGTACGCCAACACGCCATAGAGTCCGGCGGCGGCAAGGACCAGCGCGATGACCGCGAAGGCCAGAACGAGAATCGAGTCAAATTCCGAGTCGATGGTGCTTCTGCCGATCGCCTCTCGCAAGGTCATCACGCCCGACACGGGCAAATCGGGGTCGAGTTGAGCGACGACCTTCTGGACCGGAACGGCCAGCGAGTCGACGTCGTGAGTCGCACGGACGACGATGGTGGCGAAGCCGTATGCACTCCCATAAATTGGCCAGTACAGCGTGGGCATGGGAGGCTGAGCAATGTTCCAACGAACATCGCCGACCACGCCGATCACCTGCCAAACGCCGCCGTCATCGATCGTTTTCAGGTGCTTGCCGATGGGGTCTTCGCCAGGAAAATATTGCTGGGCAGCGCCGCGACTGATCAGCACAACGTTCGCCCGCTTCCCCCGTTCCTCCTGGTTGAAGGTGCGTCCTCTGAGGATGGGAAGCCCGATTGCCGAAAAGTATCCGGGATCCGCGCCACGCAGCATAAAGTCGAGCCCCTGGCCCTTCGCCAGCGGCGGATGCTCCACGATGCTCATTAGATCGTCGCCGTTCCATCCCTCGCCCGGCGCCGCGCTCACCAGGCCGGCGGTCGAGACTCCCGGGAGAGCGCGAACTCTGGCAATGAGCTGCTCGAAAAACGCGATCTTCTGTTCGGCCTGTTTGTAGCGGGCGCTCGGCAAGCTCAATCGCAGGGTGAGAACGTTATCGACCGGCACGCCGAGATCGGACGAGCGCAGCCGATCAAAGCTCTTCAGCAGTAATCCAGCGCCGACCAGGAGCACGACTGTCAGGCCCACCTCAATGGCGAGCAGAAAACGCCGCAGCAAGGCGCGGGATCTTCCGCCGCTGTGAGAACGGGATCCTTCCTGCAATCCGGCGAGAACATTGTTGGGGCCGGAGCTGAGGGCGGAGATGCCGCCGGAGAAGAGGGCACAAAGGATGATGATGGCCAGGGTGAAGACCGCGGCAACACCATCGAACCGGATGGCTTCCACACGATGCATGTCAGGACGCGCGTGAATCAGCCACGCGAGCGCCGCCCAGCCCAACAGCAGGCCGAGTGCACCGCCCGCCGCGGAGAGCAGCAGGCTTTCGATCAGCCGTTCACGCATGAGGCGCATGCGCCCGCCGCCCAGCGCTGCGCGAATCGCAAACTCGCGGCTGCGCGATGCGCCGCGCGCGACGAGGAGGCCTGCGACGTTCATGCAGGCGATGAGCAGCACGCAGCCGGTGGCGCCAAGCAGCGCATACAGCGGCGTTTTGTAATTGTGTACGGCGTCGTCGAGCATCGTTCTGCCGACGGCGCCGGGATGTACGGCGGGTTCGGGATGAGCCGCCTTGATCTGCTTCTGCAACGCGTCGACACGGGCCGCAAGCGTGGCGAGCGAAACGCCCGGAGCGAGCCGCGCAATCGCCAGGAACTCGTGATCGCCGTAGGTTCCAAGAAGCGAAGCCGGCGCCTCATGCCGCACCGGAGTCCATATCTGGTCAGCGGCGCCTCCAAAAGCTCCGGAATACACAAACGTGGAGGGCAGGACGCCGATGATGGTATAGGGTTTGGCATCGAGCCAGATGCTCTTGCCGACGATAGCTGGATCCGATGCATAGCGTCGCTTCCAAAAGCTGGCAGTAATGATGGCCGTCGCCGGTGCGCCGGGCCTGTCGTCGTCCGCTGTGAAGTCTCGCCCCAGCATCGGCTGAACGCCGAGCAGCGAAAAGAAATTGTCCGTGCACCATGCCGCTTCGACCACTTCCGGCAGTTTTCCGCCTTCGGCGGATACGTTGTATCCCTGAAATGGAGAAACGAGGGCCATCTGCGCCAGGGACTGCGTCGACTGCTGCCACTCCCAGAAGCTTCCCGCATCGACCGGCAGCCACGGGTGCGCATGTGGGTGGCCGGGATCTGCTTCATAGATCAAAGCCAGCCGGTCCGGGTCACTGTACGGAAGCGGCCTGAGCAGCACGCTGCGGAAGACCGTAAACAACGCGATATTGGCACCGATCCCCAGCGCCATTACGACAATGGCGATCCATGTGAAGCCGGGTGTCCGGCTCAGAGTGCGGAGGCCGTAACGCAGGTCGCGCACAATGGATTCGGTTCGGTTCCAGCCCCACACCTCGCGGGTCTGCTCGCGGATCAACGTCGGATTGCCAAAGCTGCGGCGGGCGGCGTAATGGGCTTCCTGGGGCGCGATGCCGCGGTCGCGCTGCTCTTCTTCTTCTAGGTCAAGGTCAGAGCGCAGCTCGCGTTCGAGGTCGGCGTTGCGTTTCTTGAGTTGCCACCAGCGCATGTCTGTTTTCCTCGATCAGCTTTCTTCGGCGGTGGGCCACATGACGCGTGCGACCGCGTCGGCCATCTGCCTCCACTTCGATTCCTCGACCGTGAGTTGCTTTCTGCCTTTGTCGGTGAGCCGGTAGTACTTCAATTCACGGTTGCGGTCCGGTGCAGTCTCCCATTTGGAGCTGACCCAGCCGCGCCGCTCGAGCCGATGCAGGGCGGGATAGAGCGAGCCGTGCTGCATCTGCAGGAAGTCGTTGGTGGTGCGCTGAATGTGTTTGCCGATCTGATGGCCGTGCGCCGG
>DASYYN010000011.1:0-4707 GCA_035933815.1 Acidobacteriaceae bacterium | reverse complement strand
TCATGCTTGAAGATGCCGTACTTGAGGTACGCGGGCAGGAAGTTATTGATGTCGTCACGCGAGATGCCGAAGGTGGTCTGCGTGAGGTCGTTGGTGCCGAAGCTGAAGAATTCGGCTTCCTCGGCGATCTGGTCGGCGGTGAGCGCCGCGCGCGGCAGCTCGATCATGGTTCCCACCATGTAATCGACTTTCGCGCCCTTTTGCTCGAAGACCTCGTCCGCAATCCGCCGCACGATCGCCGTCTGGTTGCGCATCTCTTCGATGGAGCCGATCAGCGGAATCATGATCTCGACGTGCGGATCGCCGCCCTTCGCCTTCACCGCAACAGCAGCCTCGAGGATCGCCCTCACCTGCATCTCGGTAATCTCAGGGAAGGTGATTCCCAGCCGGCAGCCGCGCAGGCCCAGCATCGGATTCATCTCGTGCAGCTCTTCCACACGCTTCAGCAGCGAACGAAGCTCCTTCAGCCTGGGCGACTTCGGCTTCGACTCCTCCAGGCGCGCAATCTGCACCAGCAGGTCCTCGCGCTTGGGCAGGAATTCATGCAGCGGTGGATCCAGCAGCCGGATGGTGACCGGCAGCGACTCCATGGCCTTGAACAGACCCACAAAGTCGGCCCGCTGCATGGGCAGCAGCTTCTTGAGCGCCGCTCGGCGGTCCTTCTCGTTGTCGGCAAGGATCATGGCCCGCATGTGCTCGATGCGGTCTTCCGCAAAGAACATGTGCTCGGTACGGCACAGCCCGATGCCTTCGGCTCCGAATGCCCGCGCCTGCTTGGCGTCGCGCGGGATATCCGCGTTGGCGCGCACCTTGAGCCGCCGCACCGGGTCCACCCAGCTCATGAACTTGACCAGCTCCGGATCGTCCGGCTGCGCGGGAATGGTCTTCAACTGCCCCTCGATCACGCGGCCCGTCGTGCCATCCAGCGAAATCCAGTCGCCCTGCTTGAAGATCTTGCCCTTCACCCGCAGTTCGCGCCTGGCCTCGTCCACCGTGCAGTCGCCGGCGCCAGCCACGCAGCACTTGCCCATGCCGCGCGTCACCACCGCAGCGTGCGAGGTCATGCCGCCGCGCGAGGTGAGAATGCCGTCGGCCACTTCCATGCCGGCGATGTCTTCCGGGGTGGTCTCGCCGCGCACCAGGATGATCGATTTGTATGACTTGTTGGCGTGATGCTTCACCGCGTCCTCGGCCGTGAAGACGATTTGCCCTACGGCCGCGCCCGGCGATGCCGGCAAGCCGGTTGCCAGCACTTCAATCTTCTCGCCCTTTTCAACGAGCCGCGGAACCAGGAAGTCGTAAAGCTGGTTCGGCTCTACACGGAAAATTGCCTCATCCTGCGTAATCAGCCCTTCGCGCACCATGTCGATGGCTACGCGCACCGCGGCGAGGCCCGTCCTCTTGCCGTTGCGCGTCTGCAGCATGTAGAGCTTCCCGTCCTGAATGGTGAACTCGAAGTCCTGCATGTCGCGATAGTGCTTTTCCATCTTCCAGGTGATCGCCTTCAGATGGTCGTAGACCTTGGGCATGGCCTTCTCGAGCTCGCTGATCGGCATTGGCGTGCGCACGCCGCTGACGACATCTTCGCCCTGCGCGTTCATCAGGTACTCGCCGAAGAAGGTGTGCTCGCCGGTGGCCGGATTGCGCGTGAATCCCACGCCCGTGCCCGAGTTCTCGCCCAGGTTGCCGAAGACCATCGCCTGCACGTTCACCGCGGTGCCCAGCCAGTCGTCGATGTGGTTGATGCGCCGGTAGGTCTTCGCCCGCTCGTTGTTCCAGCTCCGGAACACGGCGTCGCGCGCGGCCACAAGCTGCTCCATCGGAGCCTGCGGGAAGTCCTTCCCCGTCTCCTTCTTCACCAGCTTCTTGTACTCGGCAATGATGTCCTTCAGCGCTTCGGGCTGCAGTTCGTAGTCAAACTTCACCTTCTCGCGGTGCTTCACCGCGTCGAAGATGTGCTCGAACTTCTTCTTGGGAATGTCCAGGACCACGTCACCGAACATCTGGATCAGCCGCCGGTACGAGTCGTACGCAAAGCGCGGATTCTGGCTGCGCCTGGCCAGCGCTTCCACGGCCTTGTCGTTCAGCCCCAGATTCAGAATGGTGTCCATCATGCCGGGCATGGAGAACTTGGCGCCCGAGCGCACGCTCACCAGCAGCGGATTTTCGCCCGCGCCCAGCTTTTGCCCCTGCATTTCTTCGAGGTGCTGGAGCGCCGCGCGCATCTCTTTGTCGATCTGCGGATTCAGCTTTCCGCGCATGTATTCGCGGCAGGCTTCCGTCTGAATCGTGAAGCCAGGGGGCACCGGCAGCCCGGCATTGGTCATCTCCGCCAGGCCGGCGCCTTTGCCGCCCAGCACGTCTTTCATCTTGCCGTTTCCGTCTGCCTGGCCGCCGCCAAAAAAGTACACATACTTCGTTGAAGTCTGGCCTGCCGTTTCGGCAGACGTCTGTTCAAGAACGCCCTGGGTCATCTCAAAAATCCTCCGTGTTTCGTTTCCCGCGAACGGCGGTCCACATGTCAGGGTAAAGGACCGCAGGCTCAACGCGCCAATTTGCCAGGGGGGCTTGCTGGATGCGTCGGAGCGCGCGTCCCCCGCGATTGGGAAGGCGCCGAAGAGCAGTATTCAGTCGGAATACTTTTACCTCTTCAAGTATACGGCTGCCTGTGCGATTCATCACAGGCGATGGCGGGCCAACGGCCTCATGCCGCTATTCCGCAGAATTCGTCTCGCATCGCGCGAAACTGCTCCATCGTCAACTCCTCCAGGCGATGCGCCACCCGGCGATTCTGCTCGCGCAGCAAGTCCAGCGACGCCGCATCCGGCACGCGTCCGGCCATGAGGTCGCGAACCAGGACGTACTGGTATCCCATCTCGGAGAAGTCGCCAATCTGCGGCTGCTCGACAATGGGGACCACTCCGAAGCGCAGGTATTCGACGAGCTTGGTGGGGCAGGCGACGCGGTTGATGATCGAGTCGTCGCGCAGAATGAAGCCCAGCGAGGCGGTCTGCAGGTAGTCCGGAATCTTGGTCGCCAGAACCGAATCCACGTCGACCCCCGTGAGGCCCCGCTCCCGCAACTGCGCGCGCAGCTTGTCCGGCTCGCCGGTAAGAAACAGGAATCGGAACCGCGCCTGGCAGGCCGCCACGGCATCGAGCATCTCATTGACCCGCTGCCAGGGCTGCAGCCCGCCGGCATAGATCACCAGCCGCGGATCGCGCGCATATTCTCTTTTCGGATCACATTTATTGAGGATGGGAATGATGTAGGAGCGAGCCAGGGCGCCGCGGCCATACTTCTCCTCAAAATGCTGCCGCATGGCGTGCGTGACAAAAACCAAAGCTGCGCTTCGTCTCACCACAATCCGTTCTGTCAGCGCGAAGATTCTCGACATCCAGCGCTGCCCGTTGACTTGCATTTCTTCCGGCACCACTCCGTGAAGGTCGGTGATCATCCGGACGCCGAGAAAATAGAGGGGCAAGCCACGAAGCGCGTTCCCGCAGGAGTGGACGTAGACGAACCGGCTCCGTTTTGCCAGCCGCAGCAGCCGGGGAAAATGCAAAAACAGGTTCAGTTCTTCGACGGAGAGCGATGGCGAGCGCGCCTGCCGCTGGCGGCGAAAGCAGCCTTTCAGCGAAATGCGCAGCAGCACCCGCTCGGCGTCGCCGAACTGCTCGTCGATCCATTGAATGCGCTGGGCCATTCCGTCCCTTTCGTTCGCCGCCGGGTCATCGGCCAGGAACAGAAGCATAGCTTGCCCTCCCCGGGGCCTTGGCCGCATCCTCTCGAAGCAAGATCTCGACAATCCGCTCCGCGGCGTGCCCATCCCCATAGGGGTTCCTGTCCACCAGCATTCGCCGATAGACCGACTGATCCTGGAGCGCGAGAGTTACTTCGCGGACGATTGCCGCCGGATCGGTCCCCACCAGTTTTACCGCCCCGCACTCCACGATCTCCATCCGCTCGCTGTTTTCCCGGGTGACAAACACCGGCTTCTGCAGCGATGGGGCCTCCTCCTGCACCCCGCCGGAGTCGGAAATGATAAGAGTGGCCCGATTCATCAGGTAGACGAACGTGTAGTAGTTGACCGGCTCTGTGAGTTCGATGTTGGCAACCGCGGAGAGCATCGTTTCCACCGGGCGCCGGACGTTGGGGTTCAGGTGAACCGGGTACACAAACAGTGTCTCCGGAAAGGCACGGGCGAGTTCCCGAAACGCCGAACAGATCCGTTCGAAGCCGCTACCGAAGTTTTCCCGCCGATGCCCGGTAATAAGAACCATGTGCCGATCCCCGGCCAGCTTTTCTCCGGTCGATGCGGGCAGCCGCAGAAAATCTCTCCGCTCGCCGCGGCGGACAAGTTCTGCGACCTCGAAGAGCGCGTCGATGACCGTATTTCCCGTCACGAAGACGCGATCCGCCGCGATCCCTTCAGCAATCAGAGCGCGAGCATTCCGTTCCGTAGGCGCGAAATGCAGCGTGGCGACGCGCGAGATCAACTGCCGCATCGCTTCTTCGGGGAATGGCGAATGCAGATTGCAGGTGCGCAGGCCGGCTTCCACGTGAGCCACGGGAATCTTCGCATAGAAGGCAGCCAGCGCCGCGGAAAACGCGGTGGTGGTGTCGCCTTGCACGAGCACCAGCTCCGGCGACGCGCGCTGAATGATTCCGGCAAGCTTCTCGAGAATGCGGGCCGTCAGCAAAGAG
>DASYYN010000280.1:0-4590 GCA_035933815.1 Acidobacteriaceae bacterium | reverse complement strand
TCCCCTTGGTACACTTGAGCCAGTGGTCGAGCTGGTCCCATCCATATTGTCCGCGGATTTTGCGCGCCTGGCCGATGAGATTGCCGCGGCGGAGCGCGGCGGCGGCACCGTGATCCACGTCGATGTGATGGACGGGCATTTTGTGCCCAATATTACGGTCGGGCCTCCCATCGTGCAGTCGCTCCGGAAACACACGAAGTTGCCGCTCGATTGCCACCTGATGATCGAGAATCCGGACGAGTTCATTCCGGCGTTTGCCGAGGCGGGGGCGAACTGGGTCAGCGTCCACTACGAGGCATGCCGGCACCTGCACCGCACCCTGGAACTGATCGCCAGCCACGGCATGGAACCGGCGGTGGTCATCAACCCGGCGACGGCCGAAGATCTGCTGATTCCGGTACTCGATATGGTGCACCACGTGCTCGTAATGAGCGTGAACCCCGGCTTTGGCGGACAGAAGTTTATCCCTTACGCGCTCAAAAAGATCCGCCGCCTGAAAGAACTTCGCCAGAAGATGGGGCTCAAGTTTAGGATTGAGGTGGACGGCGGCGTGGCTCACGACACGGTCGCCCGAGTCGTCGAAGCGGGAGCCGAGCTTTTGGTGGCCGGCAATGCCGTTTTCGGCGAAGGACAGGCGGAGCGGGATGCGCGTTCGCTGCTGGAAGCAGCGCAGCGGGCGTCCCTGCAGGCCGTTTGATGGATTGTGAGATTCCGGGGCGGGGTTATCGCAGGCCGCACCGCCGCGGTGCACGAGGGTGTCTGCTCTCCTGAGGTGTTATGAATCGGTTGTCTCTGCGCACATCGGCAGTGGTTCTGGCAGCAGCCATGGCATTTTCTTCGGCCGCCTTTGCTGCAAAGCCGAAGCAAAAAAAGCACAAGAAGAACGTTGACCTGAGCGCCAATCCGCTGGGCAACGTGAAGTCGGACCAGCCCGACAAGCTGCTGTTCGACAAGGCCATGACTGCGCTGAAGAAGGGCAAGTACGACGTGGCCCGGCTCGACCTGCAGACGCTGCTGAACACCTACTCGGACTCCGAATACGCCATGCGCGCCAAGCTGGCCGTGGGCGACACGTGGATGAAGGAAGGCGGGACCGCCGCGCTGGCCCAGGCCGAGTCCGAATACAAGGACTTCATTACCTTCTTCCCCAACACGCCGGAAGCCGCCGAAGCGCAGATGAAGGTGGGCGACATCTACTTCGAGCAGATGGAGAAGCCCGACCGCGATGCGCAGAACGCGGTGAACGCGGAGCGCGAATACCGGAATATGCTCGAGCAGTTCCCGGACTCTCCGCTGATTCCCAAGGCGAAGCAGAAGCTGCGCGAGGTGCAGGAAGTGCTGGCGCAGCGGCAGTTTGAGATTGGCGAGTACTACGCCTCCCGGGAGAACTACCCGGCGGCCATCGCGCGCCTCGAGACCGTGTCGGAGACCTATCCGCTCTTCAGCCACAGCGATCAGACGCTGATCACCATTGGCGATGCCTACGCCAACGAAGCCCAGCTGTTCGCGAGACAACACGCTCTCTCCGCCGCGGCGCGCAATGAGCTGACGAAGTACTACGACCAGCGCGCCATCCAGGCATGGAGCCGCGTCGTCTCGCACTACCCAATGGCTCCGCACGTGGAAGATGCCAAGGACCGGCTGATCGCCATGGGCGCACCGGTGCCGGAACCGACGCAGCAGGCGCTGGCAGAAAGCCAGGCGGAAGAAGACAGCCGGGTTCCGGTGAGAATCGGCAAGCGCGCTCTGGATCTGCTGAGCCGCGGTCCGGACACGATACATGCCGCGCGTGTGGGCGAGCCCTCCCTGCAGAGCCCGGCCCCAGTGCTGGCTCCGGAGGTGATGAAGCAGAGCACCGACGTGATGCTGGCCGCACAGAAGGGCCAGCCACTGCCGAACAGCCCGGCGCTGAACCCTGAGGGGAATGCCGCCGAGGCCGCCGCCATCGCGAACGGCACGGCTCCGCCGCGGACCGGGCAGCCGGCCCCAACGACGAATCTGACCCTGCAGGATGTGCAGGAGGGCTCAAACCCCGGCAACAGCGTGACGGTCGAGGTCCCGAGCAGCAATACGACCACGGGGCAGGGAGCAACCGGCGCGGCCACCACCCCGGCAGAGTCGCCCGCGAATGCCGCCCCGGCTACTAATGCCGGAGCGCCGCTGATCGCACCAGTCGGCCCCACGAACACTCAGCCGCTGCCTGCCGTCGAAAAGCCTGCGGACGCTGCGCAGCAGATCAACGAAGTGCCGGCGAACCAGCGTCAGGCGCAGGTGCAGACCGGAGCCAACGCCAGCGGCAAGCCTAACAAGAAGAAGAAAGTGCCCTACGATAAGAAAGACGAGTCGTCGAGCAAGCACAAGAAGAAGTCCGGCATCGACAAGCTGAACCCGTTCTAAGCAGTGGGGTAAAGCTGGAACAGAGGCCGCCTTCGGGCGGCCTTTCTGTTATATGGTGAAAAGTTACATGCCTCAGTCGATTCACACAGATTCCGAGACCGAAAAGAGGCCCGCAACGATGGCCGCGAGCCGCGACTTGCCGAAGGCCTACGACCCGGCGGCCATTGAGGAGCGCTGGGCGCAATACTGGGTTCGCGAGCGACTCTTCGACGTCGCGACGCCGGCGCCTGGTTCGGGCGCGCCGCCCGCCTTCACAGTGCTGCTGCCGCCGCCAAACGTGACCGGCAATCTGCACATGGGGCACATGTTCGAGCACACGGAGACGGACATTCTCGTCCGCTGGCGGCGCATGCTCGGCCAGCCGACGGTCTGGGTTCCCGGCACAGATCACGCGGGCATTGCCACGCAGATGCTGGTGGAGCGGCAACTGACCAGCGAAGGCACCTCGCGGCAGAAGCTGGGGCGCGAAGCGTTCGTGAAGCGCGTGTGGGAATGGCGCGAGCACTACGGCGGCGCGATTCTCTCCTCCATGAAGCGCATCGGCGACACCGTGGACTGGTCGCGCGAGTACTTCACCATGGACGCCCACCTCTCGCATGCGGTGCGCGAGGCTTTCGTGCGGCTGTATGAGCAGGGGCTCATCTACCGTGGCGCCTACATCGTGAACTGGTGCCCGCGTTGTCAGACTGCGATCAGCGACCTGGAAGTGGCGCACGAGGAACAGCAGGGGAAACTGTGGGAGATCCGCTACCCGGTGATCGACTCGCCGGGAGAATTTCTCACTGTGGCGACAACGCGGCCCGAGACGATGCTGGGCGACACGGCGGTCGCGGTGAATCCGCTGGACGAGCGCTACAAGCATCTGCATGGTAGACGCCTGCGTTTGCCGCTGGTGGGGCGTGACATTCCAGTGGTACTGGACGAATGGGTGAAGTCGGACTTCGGCACGGGCGCAGTGAAGGTGACCCCGGCGCATGATCCCAACGACTTTGCCATCGCGCAGCGGCATCATCTGCCGGCCGTCGCGGTGATGGACGAGACGGCGCACATGAACGCCGAGGCCGGCAAGTATCAGGGGCTCGACCGCTACGAGGCGCGCAAGCGGGTGCTCGAGGACCTCGAGGCGCAGGGCCTGCTCGGAGCGGTGCGCGATCACGTGAACGCCATCGGCAAGTGCGACCGCTGCAAGACGGTGGTCGAGCCGCGGCTTTCGACACAGTGGTTCGTGGCGGTGAACAAACCGGTACGCGAGGGCGGGCCGACGATGGCGTCGCTGGCCATTGCTGCCGTCCAGCCGGACGCGACCGGCCACAAGCCGCTGCGCTTTACGCCGGAGAACAACGAGAAGATTTATCTCGAGTGGATGAACAACATCTACGACTGGTGCATCTCGCGCCAGCTGTGGTGGGGACATCGCATTCCGGCGTGGCACTGCGCAAAATGCCACCAGATCACGGTCGCGCGCGAGGATCCCACGCAATGCGCGCACTGCGGCAGCAATGAAATCACCCAGGAAACCGACGTGCTGGACACCTGGTTCTCCTCGGGGCTGCTGCCGGTGACGGTCTTCGGATGGCCTCCGGCGGACGGCAAGCCCACGGCGGACCTGACGGCGTTCTATCCCACGTCGCTGCTGGTGACGGGCTTCGACATTCTGTTCTTCTGGGTGGCGCGCATGACCTTGCTGGGCTGCTGGTTCATGCAGGACATCCCGCTGCCGGACGGCACGCCGCGGCCCATCGACGAGATTGTGCCCTTTCGTGAGGTGTACATCCACGCACTGGTGCGCGACGCCGACCGCCAGAAGATGTCGAAGACCAAGGGCAACGTGATTGATCCGGTGGAGATCGTCAGCCGCTACGGCACCGATGCGGTACGCTTCACGCTGGCATCGATGGCCTCGCCGGGAACCGACATCGCGTTTAACGAGGCGCGCACCGAGGGCTATCGCGCCTTTGCCAACAAGATCTGGAACGCGGCGCGGTTCATCTTCATGAATATGGAGCGGGCGCGGGAAGCGGGGATCGAGGTGGATCGCGCCGTCCTGGGTCAGATGCCGAGCGCGTGCGAAGGTGCACCGCTGGAAGCGCGATGGATTGCTGCCCGGATGCGCGCCGTGGCTGCCGAAGTGAACGCGGCGCTGGGCGAATACCGGTTTCATGAGGCGGCCAGCGTGGTGTACCAGTTCTTCTG
>DASYYN010000259.1:0-16869 GCA_035933815.1 Acidobacteriaceae bacterium | reverse complement strand
CCGGCTTGACCGGCAGGACGGGATTGCGCTCGATCAGTCCGCATTCGAACCAAAACTTGAAAATGCTCCGGACGTTGATCCATACCTGCCGCCGGGTGGTCAAACTGAACTCGCACCACGGCTTCTCTGAGTACCAGCGTTCGAGCATCTCGCTGGTGATGTCCTGGATGTGATCCGTGTGGAGCCGCTCCAGCCACTTCTTCAGGTGCTTCACGGCGACGCTGTACTGCTGGTGGGCTCCGTTCCTGCCCTTTTCTCTTTCGATCTTCTTCAAAAAGAGGTCGCAACCGTCGGCCACAGTGACGAGCTTGCGCTTATGGTTCTCGGTGACTGCCTGGGCGGCTGCAATGTCCGGGTCCATCGAACGGAGCTTCGCAGACGCAATCCGCTGCGCCTCCTCCCACGAGGGGGTGTTCAGCGTGACGCGCTTGCTCTTCTCGCCGTGACGGCGGATATACAGCCACTTCGGGCAGCGGCATGAATTGTGGTCTGTGGCGTGGCGATGCGGACAGGAACCGGTGTGGCGGGTATAGGGCTTCACGCTGCCATAGTGGTTTTTCAGGACGGGCTGGCTGCTCACTGGGGCCTTCCTCAGCAGGCTCAACGGTAATGTACGTTTAGTGTACACAATTCGCGACGTCCTCCAAAAAAGCCGCTGTTTATGCGGCATTCATTCCGTCTCGAATCTTATTCAGAATAACAGGTTCACATAACTCGAGTGCCAATTATGTGGGGAGTGAGGGGAACGGAAGTAACTGGAGGCAGGCAATAGGCAGTAGGCAATAGGCAATAGAAAAAGAGTTTGTAGCTGGCAGCCGGTAGCTGGCAGCTGGGGGATGTTGAATGTAGACGTTCTACTGCCTATTGCCTAATGCCTTCTCCCTGTTCCAGATGCCACAGTCCCCCCGGTTTTCGCCTGGCTGTTGCGGGCGCATCGCGAGGCGGTTTCGGCATGGTATTGTGGATGCCACTCCTCCATGAGTACTGATGGCTTTTTTGAATTTGCTGCGCCTGCCGGCCCGTCGACTCCACTCTTTCGCATGATTCTGAGGTCCATCTCTATGTCTCGTACGCTCTGCCGCCTGGCTCCTTTACTTGCCTTCTTCTCGCTCGCCGCTTCCGCTGTTGTGGCGGCCGCGCAAACGGCGCATCCGCTGCTTCTGCGGAACCCGTCGCTCAGCCGCGACCGCATCGCCTTTGTCTATGCCGACGACATCTGGACGGTTCCGCGCGAGGGCGGCGAAGCCCAGCGGCTCACTTCGGAAGGCGGCGTGATCGCAGGGCCTTACTACTCGCCGGACGGCTCGCAGATCGCCTACTCGACCCGGCAGAACGACCTGATGGAGGTCTATGTGATGGCCGCCGACGGCGGTGTGCCGCGGCGGATCACGTGGAACCCCAGCGGCAACCTTGCCGCGGGATGGACGCCCGACGGCAAGGACGTGCTCTTCGTATCGGATCGCCTGAGCTACTCCGACTTTGGACGGCTCTTTGAGGCTCATGCCGACGGCACGGGATCGCCCACGGTTCTGCCGCTGCCGACCGCGGCGTGGGGCTCGATCAGCCCCGACGGGGAGACGATTGCTTATGTCCCGGTCGAGCAGTGGGAGCAGGCCTGGAAGCACTATCGCGGCGGGCAGACCACGCCGGTGTGGCTGGTGAATCTGAAGACGCTGGACCTGGTGAAGGTGCCCCGGGACACGAACTCCAACGACTCGAGCCCGGTGTGGGAAGGCAAGACGGTCTACTTTCTCTCCGATCGCAATGGGCCGGTTTCGCTCTTCAGCTACGACACGGGGTCGAAGCAGGTGAAGCAGGTGGTGGACAACCACGGCTACGACCTGAAGAATGTCGCCGCCGGACCGGGCGCGCTGATCTACGAGCAGTTTGGGTCGCTGCACCTCTACGATCTTGCCTCGCAGAAGGAGCACACGGTTCTGATCAGCATCCATGGCGATCTGCCGCGCCTCGTTCCGCGCATCGAGAACATCCCGGCGCGCGAGGTTGAGAACCTGGACGTGTCGCCGGCGGGCGCGCGTGTGGTGGTGGAGGCGCATGGCGACATCTTCACCCTGCCGGCGGAGAAGGGCGATGTGCGCAACCTGACCAAAACGCCGGGTGCGGCGGAGCGCGATCCTGCGTGGTCGCCGGACGGTAAATCCATTGCATACTTCAGCGAAGCTTCGGGCGAATACCAGCTCTACATTCGCGATCAGGACGGCCTGCATGCGCCGAAGGTGATCGACCTCGGGCCCGATCCGTCGTATTACTACAGCCCGCGCTGGTCGCCTGACTCGAAGTACATCGCCTACCGGGATAAACACCTGCGCATCTGGTACGTCGATGCTGCGGTCGGCAAGCCGATCAAGGTAGATACCGGCATCCGCGGCTCGTTCGGCGCGGGCACGGAAATCGCGTGGTCTCCTGATTCGCAGTGGATCGCCTACACGCGCGACCTGGAGAATCAGCTCCACGCCATTTTCCTCTATTCGCTGGCGACGCACACGTCCACGCAGATTACTGATGGGATGAGCGACGCCGCGCATCCGGCGTTCGATCCCAACGGCAAGTATCTGTACTTCACGGCCTCGACCAACAACGGGCCATCGAACGCGGGCATCGATCTCTCGTCTCTGGATCGCGGTCTCACGTCGAGCGCCTATGTGGTGGTTCTGGCGAAGGACGGAGCCTCGCCGATCCCGCCGCAGAGCGACGACGAGAAGGTGAAGGCGGAGGAGAAGCCGGGGCCTGAAGGTGATCAGGCAAAGAGCGCCGACAAGGACAAGTCCGAAAAGCCGGCCGATCAAAAGGACAAGGCTGAGAAGAAAGAGCCGGAGAAGCCGAAGCCCACGGTCGTCGATCTGGCGGGAATTGGGAATCGCATCCTCTCGCTGCCGATTCCGGAACGCAATTACGTTGGCCTGGCTGTCGGGAAAACCGGTGTGCTTTATCTGGCTGAAGGCGCTCCCATGGGACGTACTTCCTGGCGTGAGGGGCCGCCCGTTCGGACGCTGTGGCGGTTCACGCTCGATCAGCGGAAGACGGAGGACGTCCTCACGAATCTGACGGCGTTCGACGTTTCCTACAACGGGGAGAAGGTGTTTTATGCGCGTGGAGACGGGTGGTTCCTGGCGAATGCCGGCGAACTGAAACCCGGCGGCGCTTCGCAGGGCAAGCCGATCAACAACCATGGCATGTTTGCCACCGTCGATCCGCGGGCCGAGTATGCGCAGATGTACCGCGAGACGTGGCGGATCGAGCGCGACTTCTTCTACGATCCACACCTGCACGGGCTGAACCTCGAGAAGATCGAGACGAAGTACGAGCCTTACGTCGCGGGACTGGCATCGCGGGAGGAGTTCACGTACCTGTGCAACGAGATGCTGGGCGAGATTGAAGTGGGCCATATGTTCGTGCGCGGTCCGCGGGAGCGTTCCGACGCTCCGAAACCCGGCCTGCTGGGCGCCGATTACACCGTGGAGAACGATCGCTACAAGTTCGCGAAGATCTACAACGGGCAGAACTGGACGCCGTCGCTGACAGCGCCGCTCACCGTGCCGGGAGTCAACGTGAATGTGGGCGACTACCTGATCGCGGTGAACGGACGGGAGCTGCACGCCAGCGATAACCTGTACAGCTTCTTCGACGGGACCGCGGGCAAGCAGACGGTGATCCGCGTGAGCACGAAGCCGGATGGCAGCGATGGGCGCGATGTGACGGTCGTGCCGGGCGACTCGGAACACGGTCTGCGCAACATTGACTGGATCGAGTCGAACCGGCGGCTGGTGGACAAGCTTTCCGATGGGAAGATTGCCTACATCTACATGCCGAATACGGGGGGCGCGGGTTACGACAATTTCAACCGCTACTTTTATTCGCAGGTCGATCGCCAGGGAGTGGTGCTCGACGAGCGCTACAACGAAGGCGGCTTTATCGCCGACTACATTGTGAACGTGCTCGGGCAGAAGATTCTGTCGGGAGCGATTGAGCGCGACGGCAAACCAGTACACGATCCGGAGGGGGCCATCTTCGGGCCCAAGGCGATGATCATCAATCAGTCGGCCGGATCAGGCGGGGACGCCATGCCGTGGTACTTCCGCAAGGCGGGGCTCGGCACGCTGGTGGGCGTTCGTACGTGGGGCGGGCTGGTGGGGATCGGCGGCTATCCGGTGCTGATCGACGGCGGCGCAGTGACCGCGCCGCGCTATGCGATTTACGGGCTGAAGGGCGAGTGGGAGGTGGAAGGACACGGCATCCCGCCGGATGTCGAAGTCGAGGAACTTCCCAGGGACATAGCGGCCGGTCACGATCTGCAGCTGGAGAAGGCTGTTTCGATTGTGATGGAACAGCTGAAGGAGCATCCGGTGACGATGCCGCAGATTCCGGCGTATCCGAATTACCACAAGAACGATGGGCTTGGACGGTAGCGAGACAGCGAGATAGCGGATAGCGGATAGCGGCTGATGCTAAGCGCTATCGGCTACCTGCTATCTGCTGACTGCTTTGTTCAGGCGGCTTCAGAGCGCCCGTACATCGACGTGGTGGTGCTCTCGGAGGATGCGTCCGACCCGTGCTGCTTGACCATCTTGTTGTAAATCCCGATCAGCAGGAAGGGCGCAGCCCACTGGCCGACAAACAGTGCGGCATGCTCTTTGCCTGAGAGCTTGAGGGCGAATGAGGCGACCATGGAGCAGACAGCCGCACCGAGCCAGGAACTGGACGGGGCCTTCGCGGTTTGGCTTTCGAGATAAGAAGTGACTTGATCTTCGCGGACATCGCCGCGGCGCACACGTTGATCCATAGGGATTCTCCGGGTTAAATTGGCGTGCTCCCTTGTTGGGATGCCGCCGCCTGGCCCGGGGACGGCGGTGGATTTCGCTCTTTGCAAAATCCTCCGCCATGTTGCGTCAGGGAGGCACGTCAGAACGGCGGCCATTCCAGCGAGCCCCCCTCCAGCAAGTACGCGCATTTTTCGACCCTGTAGGTCCCGTCATCCACGGTGAAGACGCGCGGGCGGCCGGTGGGGCTGGTGCTCCAGAGCGAGACGCCGGCGTATGCGCCGTCTTTGCGGACGATGTAGTACTCCATGTCGAGGAGGCGCACCTTCGTCATGTCGCCGTTGTAGTTGCGGACGATGCGCCGCATCACTTCCATTCCGGCGTCGCGGGGGCTCATGCCCTGACGCATCAGCTCGACGATGGAGTGCGCGCCGGCGACCTTGATGTTCTCTTCGCCGGAGCCGGTCGCACCGGCCGAGCCGACATCCTGATCGGTGTAGCAGCCCGCGCCAATGATGGGCGAGTCGCCGAGCCGGCCGGGCAATTTCCAGGCGAGGCCCGAGGTGGTGGTGGCGCCGGAGATTTCGCCTTTGGTGTTTACCACAGAGACGTGGATGGTCCCGGTGGTGGGCCACAGCACCTGTTCGGCGGCATAGAGACGCTGCTCAGGCGCGATGCCCAGATCGGCAGCCATCTGCACGAGCTTCTGCGTGCGCAGGCGGATGGTCTCCGCCCATTCCGGCGTTGGATGGCGCGGGACGGCACCGGGACGAAGCTTGGGCGCGGGAGCATCGGCAGTCTCGACGGGCGATTCGCTGCGAAGCGCCGACATGCCATGCAGGTCGATGCTGGGCTTCGGCGCGGGCCTGCCGGCGTAAGGATCTTTCCAGCCCGGCTCGCTCATGCTCGGCCCCCACCAGTCCATCTGGGAGTTGTTCTCTTTCCAGAGCATCCAGATTTTGCGCGCGTCCTCGGTGAGCAGGTCCTCGTGCGGAAATCCCATGTCACGAGCGAAGCGGTAGGCGCCGTCGCCGGCGAGCATGACGTGGCCGGTGTGCTCGTACACTTTGCGGGCGACGAGGCAGACGTTTTTAATGTTGCGGACGCCGCCGACGGATCCGGCGGAGCGCGTGGGGCCGTGCATGCAGCAGGAGTCCAGCTCGACGACGCCTTCTTCATTGGGCAGACCGCCGAGCCCGACGGAGTGGTCGCGTGCATCGTTCTCACGGCCGAGACAGACGTGATGCACGGCATCCAGCGTGTCCTGGCCATCGAGGAGCATCTGGTATGCCTCCTGGATGGTGTTGTCGCCCGTGACGCGCGTGACAATGACCGGCTTGGCCGGAGGCTTCATCTGCTTTACGGCATCGACGGTTTGGGAAAAGGCATCGGGGAGAGTGAGGCCGGCGGTGGTCAGCGCGCCGAGCGAAAGGAAATCGCGCCTTGTCGTCATGGCGGGAATGGTAACACTGCGCAAATGGCGGGGAGCGCGGTGCGCAGTGTGCGATGGAGATTCTTCGGCAGATTCGCGGCGGGGATTATTGCGGCTTGGTTGCGCCGAGCCGGCCGCCATAAACACTGCGGAAGGTGACGCGGGGCGTTTCGGACTCAGGCTGCACATCCACGGGAGCGTTCGCGTCCCACATGCGATCCTGAGTGTCGAGTTTCGCGGCGACGCGATCGAGAGACGCGAGATAGGCGCACATGAGGTGGTAGCTCTGGAAGTAGGCATTGCCATCGAGAGCGGAAGCGACGTCGGCGGCGGAACCCGGCACATGGTCCGACTGCGGAGGAACGGAGTGGATGACGATGGTGGGGATGGTCTCGGCGCGGAAGGGGTCCGTGTCGTCGACGGAGAGCCAGTGGCGGGTGCTGGTCTGCTCCGGCGGCTGGGTCAGGCCCTCATCGATGGCGGCCCACAGCAACTGCGTTTGCAGATGAGCTGAACCGGGGGGCGCAGTTTCAAACGGGCTGAAAGTCGTATAGAAGCGGGTGGAACCGAGACCGAGCGCATCGACGTCGATGACGGCGCGAATATTTTTGCGCTCCGCTTTCGGCAGCGACTTGAGCCAGACCTCCGCGCCGGCACGCTTCCAAGCCTCAAGGAAGACGTAGTTGTTTTCCCGCGGCTGGCCCTGAATGGCCTCGTACAGAAAAGGCAGCAAGACGGCTCCGCTCCAGTCGGCGAGCGCGCCCTCGCCTTTGCCCTCGTGCTCGTAATGCGCCACGATCACGATGGTGCCGCGCGTTGCGCCAGGCCAGGTGCAGATGAGGTTCGTGCCCTGCTCGCCTTTTGCCGGGATTGGCTGCTCCTGCATGCGGCTGCCGTTACAATCCGCAGCTTTGAAGTTCTCGCGCAGGCGGTCGAGGCGCTGCTGGTTGGTTTCGGGTATGGAGTGGACGGCCATCTCCACGGTGCTGCGCGGCGACGTGTAGAAGAAGAGGGTTCGCGATTTGGCCACCGCGTCTGCGGGTTTTGCTGCTTCCGTGCCGGCGAGACGGACATCGGGCGCGGGAGGATCCGCCGGTTTGGCCGCCGGCGTTGTCGCGGCCGATTTTGCAACGGTCTCGGTTGCGCGATCGGTTTGACCGGGAATGGCCGGGGCAATCAGCAGCAGAAGAACGGCCGTTGTGGGAACCCGAATGGGCATCGGCAGTGCTCCAGGTGGGTAGTAGCATAGCACCGCTGGGCTATGCTGGTCCCGGCCCGAAAAGTACTTTTGCACGCTGATCCGTTCCGAGCCGCTGAGGAGTTAAGAATGAGCCGAACCGGATATCTGTTGCTGCTGAGCCTCGCGTTTTCAAGCGCGTTTGCGCAGGATCAAATGGCCGTCCACACGCTGCCGGCCGATCTGCGGCAAAAAATAGACCAGGCGGCGGAGCAGGTGCTGGCCGAGACCGGCGTACCCAGCGCTTCGCTGGCCATCGTGCGCGATGGGCAGATCGCCTACACACACGCCTACGGCAAGGCCCGGCTGGAACCGGCTGAAATGGCGACTCCCCCGATGCGCTACTCCATCGGGTCGATCTCGAAGCAGTTCACGGCGGCGGCCGTCCTGCTGCTGGAACAACAGGGCAAGCTCTCGATCAACGATCCCGTCTCGAAGTATCTGCCCGACCTGACGCGGGCCAGCGAAGTGACGATCCGGATGCTGCTGTCGCACACCTCCGGCTACCAGGACTACTGGCCGGAAGACTACCTGATGCCGCCGATGAGCGAGCCGACGACCGCTCAGCACATTCTGGACACATGGGGAAAGAAGCCGCTGGACTTCGATCCAGGAACGCAGTGGCAGTACTCGAACACGAACTTCGTCATCGCCGGCAGGATTGTCGAAATGGTCAGCGGCGAGCCGCTGATGCAGTTTTTGCAGGAGCACATCTTTCGCCCGCTGGACATGAAAGAGGTTTGGAACTCCGACGCACAGAAGCTGGACAAGCCCGACGCCGAGGGATACATCCGGTATGCGCTGGGACCGCTGCATCCCGCGCCGAAGGAGGGCCGGGGCTGGATGTTCGCAGCGGGCGAACTGGCGATGCCCGCCTATGATCTGGCGCAGTGGGATATCAGCGTGATGAATCGCTTGCTGCTCGAGCCTAAGTCCTATGACGAGATGTTCGCCCCGGTGATGCTGAAGAACGGCACCAACTCGCACTACGGGCTTGGGCTGTTCATCGACAGCATGAGCGGGCATCCGGAACTGGAGCATTCCGGCGAGGTGTCGGGGTTTGTCGCGGAGAACATGGTGTTCCCGCGCGACAAGATCGCTATCGCGGTGCTGACGAATGAGGACGCTTCGCGGGCCGCGGGCATGATCGGACGCGAAGTGGCGCCGCTGCTGCTGGGCGTGACGCAGGAGACGGCATCCGCGGCGGAGACGCAGGCGCGGGAGCTGTTTGAGAATTTCCAGCAGGGGAAAATCGACCGCAGCCTCTTCACGCCGTGGTGCAACGCTTATTTCAGCCAGCAGGCGCTCCAGGATTACGCCTCGAGCCTGGCGCCCCTGGGAAAGCCTCTGCAGGTGCAGCAGACAGCGGAGAGGTTGCGGGGCGGCATGACGTTCCGCGCCTTTCGCGTGACCTTCGCCAACAGCAGCCGGCAGCTGAACATTACGACCTATACCGAGCCGGACGGCAAACTGGAGCAGTATCTGGTGATGCCGGCCAGCTGAGGCTTCGCAAAGCCTGGGTTGATGACCGCCGGGTGGGATATTTCCTTATTTTTCATCACGATTAACATGGCGTTCAAACTTCCTGGGTAGCCTGGTTGCGGTGTGACATTGCGCATCCAGGAACCTCGTGTCCCTAAAAAGCCTGACGCGGCCGCTCCCGTCGGCGGTCTGGTGCCTGTCGCCGTGCCGTCTCCGGCGCCCCCGTCTGTCATCCGCAATTTCCTCCAGAGCCGGGGAAACTCCGGCTGGGCCGACTCGACGTTCCGCTGGGTGATGCTGCTGTGCGCGCTGAGCATTTTTGCCATCGTCGGGCTGATCGCCACGGAACTGGTTACCCACTCCACTCTCTCGCTGCACAAATTTGGATTCGGCTTTTTCGTGCGCAGCGCCTGGGATCCGGTCAACAACAACTTCGGGGCGCTGCCGTTTATTTATGGAACGCTCGCCTCGTCCATCGTGGCGCTGATCATCGCGGTGCCGCTGGCGGTGGGCGTCGCCGTGTTTATCACGGAGATGTGTCCGAAGTTCCTGCGGGGGCCGCTTTCGTTTCTGACGGAATTGCTGGCTGCCATTCCCAGCGTGGTTTACGGGCTCTGGGCGATCTTTATTCTGGTGCCGCTGCTGCGCGGCTATGTGGATCCTGTGCTGATCAAAATTTTCGGCTGGAGCGGCCTCTTTGACACGCCCGATTTCGGCATTGGCCTGTTCGCGGCAGGAGTGATTCTGGCCATCATGATTCTGCCGATCATCTCTTCGCTCACGCGCGAGGTGATGACGGCGGTGCCCACTTCGCAGCGGGAAGCGGTTCTGGCCCTGGGCGCCACGCGCTGGGAGATGATCCGGATGGGCGTGCTGCGCAATGCGCGAATCGGCATTGTGGGGTCGATCATTCTGGGGCTGGGGCGCGCGCTCGGCGAGACGATGGCCGTGGCCATGGTCATCGGCAGCAATCCGACGATCCACCGCAACCTGCTGGCGCCGGCGGCCACCATGGCCAGCGTGATCGCCAACGAATTTGCGGAAGCGGCGGATGACACTTATCGCAGCGCACTGATCGAGATTGGGCTCGCGCTCTTTCTTGTGACTATCGTCGTGAACATGTTCGCGCGCCTGCTGGTCTGGGGCGTCACGCGCGGCGCGCCGCCGAGGGCAGCTTAGGAGCTCCGATGACCCCGCGACTGAAGAAAAACGGAGCGCACCGCAGGCTGCGGTGGATAGCCAACCACACGGCCACGGCCCTGGCCGTGCTCAGCACGCTGCTCGTAATCGCGCCGCTGGTCGCCATCTTTGCCGACCTCGTCTACAAAGGCGCCAGCTCGCTGAATTGGAATTTCTTCACCAAGCTGCCTGTCCCGGTGGGCGAGCTGGGCGGCGGCATGGCCAACGCCATTCTGGGCTCGGCGGTGCTGTTGGTGCTGGCCAGCGCCATGGGAGTGCCGATCGGCATCGCGGCGGGGATTTATCTTGCGGAGTTTGGGCGGGGCACGAAGCTTTCGAATGTGGTGCGGTTCACCGCGGACGTGCTCAACGGCGTTCCGTCGATTGTGATGGGCATTGCGGTCTATGCGCTGATTGTCGCTCCGATGAAGGGCTTCTCCGCATTTGCAGGAGGCGTTGCGCTGGGCATCATGATGGTGCCGACGGTCGCCCGCACGACGGAAGAAATGCTGCTGATGGTGCCTCTTTCGATTCGCGAGGCTGCATTGGGACTGGGCGTTCCGAACTGGCGATCGGTGGTTTCGATTACGCTCAAGACGGCGCTGCCGGGCGTGATCACCGGGTGCATGCTGGCCTTTGCGCGCGTCGCGGGCGAGACGGCGCCGCTGCTCTTCACGGCTTTCGGTAACCCGTTCTGGAGCGCCAATCTCAACCAGCCCATCGAGGCCCTGCCCCTGCAGATTTATGTGTATGCGCTGTCGCCGTATGACGAGTGGCATCGGCTCGCGTGGGCGGGATCGCTGGTGCTGATTGTGCTGATCGTGGTTTCGGTCGCGCTGGTCCGCTGGGTTACGACACGCGGTGTGCTGAAAGGGGCAAG
Organism: Acidobacteriaceae bacterium; assembly: GCA_035933815.1. Taxonomy (GTDB): domain Bacteria; phylum Acidobacteriota; class Terriglobia; order Terriglobales; family Acidobacteriaceae; genus Palsa-343. The sequence goes on along the minus strand of DASYYN010000259.1, from coordinate 5,881 downwards.
CTAGCGCATGGGCGTCAGCATTGAAGTCAAGGACCTGAACGCCTGGTACGGCGTCAACCACGCCCTGCTGGACATCACGCTGAATATTCCTCCGAACGAGGCGACGGCGCTGATCGGCCCCTCGGGATGCGGCAAGTCTACCTTTGTGCGCTGCCTGAACCGGATGCATGAGACGAATCCCATCGGCAAGGTCACCGGGGTCGTGAGGGTGAGCGGTGTGGACATCTACAGCGATGTTTCGGCTGTAGAGGTGCGCCGGCGGATTGGGATGGTGTTTCAGCGGCCGAATCCGTTCCCCACCATGTCGATCTACGACAACGTGGCCTCGGGACTGCGGCTGAACGGCTTCAGGAACCGGCGGGTGCTCGACGAGGTGGTTCAGCGATCGCTCGAGCAGGCGGCTCTGTGGGACGAGGTGAAAGACGATCTGAAGAAGAAGTCAGGCGCCAGCCTTTCCGGCGGGCAGCAGCAGCGGCTCTGCATTGCGCGGGCGCTTGCCGTCGACCCTGAAGTGCTGCTGATGGACGAGCCGGCCTCGGCACTCGACCCGGTGTCAACGGCCAAGATTGAGGACCTGATCTTCCAACTAAAGTCGCAGTACACGATCGTGATTGTGACGCACAATATGCAGCAGGCGGCACGCGTGGCGGAGCGCACTGGGTTTTTCCTGAACGGCAGGCTGGTCGAATTTGATTCGACGCACAAGATATTTACGAACCCCGGGGACAAGAGGACGGAAGATTACATCACGGGCAGGTTCGGATGAGAATTCGCTTTCAGCAAAGCATGGACGACCTGAAGGAGAAGCTGCTGGTCATGGCCGGTATGGCCGAGCAGTCGATTCAGCGCGCCGTGGAAGCATTTCGCGTCCGGGACATCTCGATCTGCGACCTTGTGGATCGCGGCGAAATGGCCATCAATCGCCTGGAGCGCGAGATCGACCAGATGGCTCTGGATCTGCTCGCGATGGAGCAGCCGATGGCCATTGATCTGCGCTTCATCCTGTCGGTGATCAAGATCAATGCGGACGTGGAGCGCGTGGGCGACTCCGCGCGCGGCATCAGCGACCGCGTTCGCGAACTGCAGAAGTTTCCGGTTGCGGATTTGCCGGTGGACATTCCACGCACTGCCAACCTGGCGAGCGGAATGGTGCGGAAGGCGCTGCAGGCTTTTATTGAAGGCGATGCGGACATGGCCGAATCCGTGCTGAAGATGGACGACAACGTCGACAAGCTGAACGCCAGCGCGCATTCCACGCTGCTGGCTCTGATGAAGAAGGAGCCGGCGGTCGCGCCGCAGGCTCTGAATGCGCTGATGATTTCGCGCGCGCTGGAACGCGTCGCCGACCACGCAACGAATATCGCCGAGGACGTGATCTTCTGGGTGCGCGGGGCGGATGTTCGCCACCATGCCGGCGCAACCGCATCGGGCAACAACTCCGGCGGGAAGAGCTAAGGCCGGTCCGGGTCCCACCAGTCGAGTGCGGAGTTTGGCGCGGAGTCGGGCGCGGCCAGCGCGGGATAATACAGCCCCAGGCGCAGAGGAACAGCGGCACCGTGCAGCGCGCGGAGGGCGCGTCCGTAGGCCGCCAGCTGCGAGGCATAGGTCTGCCGCTGGTGCGCGAGCCACTGTTGCCGGTCTGCCGACGCGGGCGCTCCCGTCTTGTAGTCGATGATCCAGAAGCAATCGGAGCCGGAAGCGAGGGGCTGGGCTCCGGCGCGGAAGACGCGATCCGCACGCAAGGTTTGCAGCCGGCTGCCGGCGGCAAAACCGGACCAGCTTGCTTCCGACTGCGCTTCGGGATGGGCGGCGAGAATCCACTGACAAACCGGATCGGCGGCGCATGCGCTGAGGATGCTGAGCACCGCCTGCGTGGCGGCTGCATGCGATTCGCCGCTCAGGCCGAATCCGCGGAGCAACGATGCGGCGCGGATGCGGAGGTCTTCGATCCTGAGACTAGCCAGTTCCGGGCCGAGACGCTGCAGCATGGCGTGCACCGCGGATCCAATGACGCGCGCGCGGCGCGTGCCTTCAGGGCGCTCAAATTCGCGCGCAGGGGCGGAGATCTGCGGAGGCGAGGCGATGATGTTCCGCGCTGCCGGTGACGGCTCGAAATTCCGCGGCAGCCGTTTTGGTCCGGCGTGCACACCCTCTGACGCTGCCATTTCGCTGAGATCGCCCGGTTCGGGAAATGCCAGGATCTTCTGCACGGGTCGCCTGCGCCGGCGCGCGTCGAGGAAATTTTCGAATTGCTCGCGCAGGGCCGGCCATGCTGTCTCCAGCAGACTCGACTTTTCTCCGGGCCGCAACTCCTCGCCGCTGAGGATCGCGGTGCCCAGCAGATGCAGTTCGCGGCGGGCGCGGGTACACGCGACATACAGGAGCCGCTTGCGCTCCTCGTCGAAGCGCATGTTGCGCTGCTTCGTCACCCACTGGTAGAGCGGCTCGGAGTCGTCGCCCTTTGGGCCAATGGGAGCGACCAGGAACTCCTCTTCGCCGGGGGTCCAGGGATTGCGCCGCTCGAGCGAGCACAGCAGCGGCTGGCTGTCCGATGAGGACTTGCGGTCGAGCCCGGGCACGATCACCACTTCGAAGCCAAGCCCCTTGGCGCGATGGATGGTCATGAGCTGAATGCCGCACCGCTCGCTGACCTGCGGATCAGGCTGGGCAAAGAGCCGGTCCATTTCGGCGCTGAATTCCTGGGTCATGAGGCGCAGGCCATCGGGCGCGACACCATCGAGCAGCGAGAAGAACGCCCGCGTGTTTTCAAGAGCCGCGGTATCGAGGCAGAAGGGGCCGCCCAGCGCGCTCCAGGTGCGCTCGATCCACGATGCAAACGAGCCGGGGTGAGTCCAGCGCGCGTCGCGGGCGCTGCGCAGAATCGCCCAGGTACGCGCCAGCCGCTCCTGCCCGTCGGCGGAAAGCAGCAGCTGGCGCGATTCGATCAGCTCGGGTACGGTTCGCTTTGCAAAGTTAGGATCGTCGGAGCCGGTGAGCGTGTGCAGATCGGCCAGCGTGAGGCCGCACCATGGCGCGCGCAGGACTGAGAGCCAGGCGATGCGGTCGGCGGGATGCAGCAATGCGCGCGTGAGGGATCGCAGGTCGAGAAGCTCCTGGCGCTCGGAAAGATGCTCGATCTCCACCGCGCGGAACGGGATACCGTTCTTGCGCAGCAGCGGCACGAGCTCGAGCAAATGCGGCCGGGCGCGTACCAGTACAGCGACGCGGTATTCGCCGCCCCGCTGCTGGGCCTGCGCGATGAGTGGCAGGTGCCGTTCGAGAATCCGCAGAACCTCACGCGCTTCCGCATCGCGCGCGAGGCGGCAGTCTTCGAGCGACGGCTGCCCTTCGCCATCGCCGATGATCTGCGGGTGTACGTGGACGGAGGGCTCGCGACGTTCTGCGTCGGCGGAAGTTGCCGGGGCAAAATCAACCGCAGCCGAACCGGGCGGTGCGGGCACGGCGGCAATCCTGGCAAAGAAGTCGTTCAGCGGCGTCGTCAGCCCGGAGTGGGAGCGGAAGTTCACCGACAGCTGTACAGGATTGCAGGCGATGCGATTGTCATGCGGGCCGATGCCGCGGTCGCGCACGTCGCTGAAGATTTCGACCTCGGCCTGGCGGAACATGTAGATCGACTGCATCGGATCGCCGACGAGGAAGCAGGTGCGGTGTTCGCTCAGGTCCCACGCGGCGATGAGGGCCTGCACGATTTCGAGCTGCAGCTGCGATGTGTCCTGGAACTCGTCGATGAGCAAGTGATGTGTGGCGGCGCCGATGCTGCCGGAGAGATCCGGCGACTGCCGCAGCACGTGGAGCGCGGCGAGATTGAGCTGCGTGAAATCCACCGCGTTCCTCTCGGCGAATACGACAGCCAACTCGCCGATGGCCTGGCGGAGAACCGTCAGCATGTGGCGCAGGGTCGTCCATTGATCGTCGGTGTAGGCGGCGGGAGGAAGGTCTTTGATGGCGCAGAGTACGGAGAGTAGATCAGGCCTGCTCTGAAGCCATCCCAGCAGGGCGATCATGGCGTTGCGACGCCGTTTCTCTTCCGCGGTTCGGGAAGGAAAGCCGTGACGCTTATCGACTGTCCTTCGCCACTGCCCGTCGCGGATCACGAGATCGTGAACGCAAATCCAGTGTTCGGGTGACATCGCCGCGGACAACTGGAACGTTCCGACAATAGAACGCAGCCGCTCGTTTCCGCTGTCCAGGGCATAATTTGCGAGCTCAAGAAGCTGCTGGGCGACTGCGGCATGACCGCTGAACACGCGATAGGCCTCGTCCAGCACGCGCTTCACCTCGTGACGGAACGGAGCCTGGAGCCGCTCACGCGCTATGTCCCAATCGTCTTCGGACATGGCTCGCGAAAGCGGCAGAATGTGCTGCCACTGTTCGCGCTGCGCCAGCATTTTCGCCAGCAGGCTTTCGCAATCAGGCAGCTTGTTATCGCGCAAGTCCAAAAAGTGCGCCAGCGCAGCATTCAGCTCCGCGTTGTTGCCGCCGAGCTGCGCGAGCGTGCGATGCGCTGCCAGAGCATGCAGCGGCTCCGCCTCTTCGGTCGGCTGCATCTGCCCCCCAAGGGCGGCCAGCAGCGGGCGCTCACGGGCGATCCGCAGGCATAGGGAGTCGATGGTCTCGATGGCGAGGCGATGCGGGTGGTTCAGGATGTCCCAACCGCGGCGCTCCGACTGAGCCAGCGCGGCCCGCGCCAATTGCAGGCGAGTCTGATCCTCGATGATGGACGTGCCTCGGCCCGCAGCGCTTTCGAGGTCGGAGAGGATACGCGAGCGCATCTCTGCCGTAGCGGCGCGCGTGAAGGTGATGGCGAGGATTTGCTCCGGCTCATCCACTACGGCCAGCAGGCGCAGAAAGCGGCGCGTGAGCAGATCGGTTTTGCCCGATCCCGCGGGGGCCTGCACGATGACCGAACGCCGGATGTCGAGCGCGCGCTCGCGCTGGGCGGCATCGACCGGCGCCACCATGACCTCAGGCATCGCTGCCCTCCCCGTTCTCGGCTGCGGCGATCAGCCTGAGTTCGGCAACGCGGCACAGGCTTTGCAGGTCGCACTGCTTGCATGCCGCCGGTTCGCGGGGATCGACGGCCGCTTCTCCGCGGAGAAACTGCGCCGCGAGATCATCGAGAACGCGCGCCCACTCAGCGCGCAGATCTTCGGTATAGGGCTCCTGCACGATGGCGGATTGCGGGGAAAAGTCCGGCATCAGCTGTGTGCGCGCATCCCGCATGCGACCATCGAAGCCGGTGTTGCCGGCGCGAATCCTGGCGAGCAGCACGCCGCTCAGGTTCCGAATGTTGCCGTAGGCCGCGTAGAGGGGTAGCTGCGGCTCGTCGGGACGTTCGCCCTTCCACTTCTTCGCCGATACGTCGCCGGACTTGTAGTCGAGGATGACGCGCGAGCCGTCATCGAGCATGTCGACGCGGTCCGCCCGCAACTTCATGCGCAACTCGCCGACATGCACGTCGTCAAGTTTTCGCTCGCACGCCTCCACGGTAAACGGAAAGCGCTTTGCCTCGCAGGCGAGCCAGTCCGTGATGCGCACATGCAGGCGCCTGCGCTCGGCCTCAAGATACGCCGCGGGCCACGTATCGTTCGTGGCGTAATTCGCCAGCTCAGCCTGGATGGCGCCATCGAGAAGCGCGCCGATCTGATTCGCGGCGATGGCCTGCACCAGGTCCGCATGGCTGCGAATCGGCCCGCTGAAGAGCCGCTCCAGCACCCGGTGCAGGACCTTGCCTTTTTCGGCGGGATCAAGGCCCCACTCTGCAGACTCGAGCGGCTGAGCACCGAGGCGCTTGACCGCGAATGCCTGAAACGGGCAGGCGGATTGCCGGCGCAGCACCTCCGCTCCGCCGGCGTTCTGC
>DASYYN010000192.1:0-6047 GCA_035933815.1 Acidobacteriaceae bacterium | reverse complement strand
GTTAGAGAAAGGCTGTTAGCCAAACCACCAGGAAATCTAATTCCACAAGGAAATCATGTCTTCACGAACTGCTGCTTTCGCTGATCCTGTTTCCACTACTCCCGGCGCCGTCGAGACCATCGACCTGCGCAGCGATACGGTCACGAAGCCCACGCCCGCAATGCGCGCTGCCATGGCTGCGGCGGAAGTTGGCGATGACGTCTACATGGAAGATCCGACGATCAACCGCCTCGAAGCGCGGGCGGCGGAGGTCTTCAGGCGCGAGGCGGCGCTGTTTCTGCCCAGCGGCACCATGGCAAATCAGACGGCGATCCGGCTGCACACGCAGCACGGGCAGGAAGTGATCTGCGAAGCGCGGGCGCACATCGTGGAGTGGGAAATGGCGATGGCTTCGGCCTTCTCCGGCTGCCAATTGCGGACGCTGCCGACGGAGCGCGGGATCCTGACGTGGGCAGAGATCGAGCCGCACATCACAGGCAGGCACTACCACCGGGCGCAGACCGGGCTCATCGCGCTCGAAAACACGCACAATATGGCGGGCGGCTCGGTAACGCCGCTGCCGGTGATGCAGGAGATCTGGGCAGGCGCGAAGGAGCGCGGGATCGCGCTGCATCTCGATGGCGCGCGCGTGTTCAATGCATCGGTGGCGCTCGGGGTCGGCGTGAAGGAACTGACGCGCGGATTCGACACGGTGATGTTCTGCCTGTCGAAGGGCCTGGGCGCTCCGGTGGGCTCGATGCTGGTGGGCTCGGCGGAGGCGATGGACTACGCGCGCCGCATTCGCAAGGGGCTGGGCGGCGGCATGCGGCAGGCGGGGATTCTGGCGGCTGCGGGACTGATCGCGCTCGAGGAGGGGCCGAAGCGGCTGGCCGAGGATCATGCGAATGCGCGTCTGCTGGCTACTGCGCTGGCGCAGTCGCCGGCGATTGATCTGGATCCAGAGTCGGTGGAGACGAACATCGTTATTTTCCGGATGCGGCGGCCGAATTCCGCCGAGGGATTTGTGACCGCGCTGAAGAAGCGTGGTGTTCTGGCCGGAAGCGTGGGGCGAGACAAGGTGCGCTTCGTGACGCATCTCGATGTGAGCCGGGCTGCATGCGAAGAGGCTGGGCGGATTGCGGTGGAGATTGGGGCAGATTTCGCCTAGGCTGCCGGTTTGCGCGCGGACTGCGGCGGGAGCGCCTTCTGGACCTCTGCGGGAGCATCGCCGGTTTGCGGATCTTCTTTCTTGCCAGGGCCGTGGACGGTGAGGTCCATGGTGTCGGAGCCGATGCTGATGCGTTCGTTGCCGCACACTTTTTCGAAGATGCGCTGGTAGAGCCAGGAACTTGCCTGACGCCGTTTGCGCGGCTCGACGAGGTAGCGCATGGTGAGCTCGACGTAGTTGGAGGTCACCTTTGTGTATACCGTCGGCTCCAGGTTGAGATCCGGGACCACGGCGTCGTTGCGCAGCTTGTCCAACTCCCCCTGTGCGCTCGACAGGAAGTCGCGCGTGTACTCCTTGCCAGTTGTCACCAGGATCTCGGTCGCAGCCGGTACGTCGCTCGCATACGTGACGGGCAGCGTCAGCTCGTCCCAAATAAACGAGAAGTTCTGCGTGTAGTTGTAGACGGAGTTTTGGTAAACGGCGGAGTTGGGGAACTGCACGATGCGGCCGGTGGCCTGGTCGCCATGGATCCAGTTGCCGATTTCGAGCATGCGCGTGTAGAAGACGCCGATGTTGATGACGTCGCCGCCCATTCCCTGGAACTCGATGCGGTCGCCGACGCGGTAAAGGTGGCCGAGCCAGATGGAGAGGCGGCCGGCGATGCTCAGCAGGGGTTCTTTCATGGCGACGGCGAGGCCGGCGCCGATCAGGCCGAAGAAGGTTCCTTTGTTCTGCAGGAGCCGCGCCCAGAGCACAGCGATCGCCAGCGCGACGGCAATGGTGATCACCAGCCGGGCGTTGATGCGGTGCATGTACTGCTCACGGTCGTCTCCGTGGCCGCGCCGGATGATCGCAGCGGTGATGCCGTAGATCGCAAATCCGGCGACGAGAGCAATGCCTGTACCGATGCTGGCAATCGGATAGGTCATCCACTAGTTGGGATGCGAGTTGCTGGTGCAAGGTCCTTCAGAATCAGGGTGTTCAGGGGAGGAGGAAGAGGAGTATCCGGCGCGGTTCGTGGGCACCGGCGGATCACGGGCGGCGGCAACTGGAAGTCTATAATGTAGTTATGCCCAGATTTTCTATTGTTGTCCCCTTCCACAATGAGGAAGAGAACGTCACGGTCCTCTACGACCGTCTGAAGAGCGTGATGGAGGGGGTGGGCGACCCATTCGAACTGGTCTTTGTCGACGATGGGTCGAATGACCGGACCTGTCGGCTGCTGGAAGAGATTGCGGCGGTGGACAGCCGGGTGCTGGTGGTGAAGCTGCGCCGGAATTTTGGGCAGACCTCGGCGCTGGCTGCCGGATTCGATCACGCGCAGGGCGAGTTCATCATCGCGATGGATGGCGATCTGCAACACGACCCTGGCGAGATTCCGGGCTTCCTCGAAAAACTCGAAGAGGGATACGACGTCGTCAGCGGCTGGCGCAAGGAGCGCATCGACAACTTCGTGATGCGGCGTTTCCCCTCGCGCTGCGCGAACTGGCTGATGGCCAAACTTTCCGGCGTGGATATTCACGATTTCGGCACGACCTTCAAGGCGTACCGCCGCGAGGTGATCCACAACATTCCGCTCTACGGCGAGATGCACCGATTCATTCCGGCGCTGGCGGCGTGGTACGGCGCGAGCATCTGCGAGATTCCGATCACGAACGTGCACCGGCAGAAGGGGCGCAGCCATTACGGAATCGGGCGCACGTTCCGCGTCTTCTTCGATCTGCTGACGATCCGATTCCTGCTGCGGTACATGACGCGGCCACTGCACTTCTTCGGGATCATTGGCGCTCTGGGCATCTTCGGCGGCGGGCTGGTTTCGGCGTTCCTGCTTGGGCTGAAGATTTTCACGCATCAGCACGTGATGGACGAGCACGGGCCGCTGTTTGTGGTGGCCGCGGTGCTAATTGTCGCCGGAACGCAGTTGCTGGCAATTGGACTGCTCGGCGAGCTGCAGGTGCGGCATTATCACGCGGGCACGCAGCGTGCGCCGTACACCATTGACCGTCTGGTTCGGTTGCGCGCTCCGGAAGAGCCAAGTATGCTTTCGGAGAATTGAGAGTCGCTGGGACTGAAGTCGCGAAAACCGGCAACCAAATCATTCTGCAACCCATCGACAACAGTATTCCTGGCGCCGATGTGCCGTATTTCCGCGCAGGCGAGAGTGGGCATTTTCATCTCCCTGCGGCCCGGGGTGTGCTGAACTGATTGCGACCATGCAAAAGCCCGCGGATGGACGGAAGCGTGTTGTCATCGAAAACGTCGAGCCGGAGATCGACGCGGGCCGCTTCGCCATCAAGCGCATCGTCGACGATTCCGTTCAGGTGGATGCGGACATTTTCGCGGACGGCCACGATCACGTCGCGGCCCGCCTGCTCTACCGCTATCGCGAGATTCCGAACTGGACCGTCGCGCCGATGCAGCCCCTCGGCAACGACCGCTGGCGTGGCTCGTTTCCTGTAGCGCGCATGGGCGAGTATCTCTACACCGTTGCGGGGTGGATCGACCATTTCGACACGTGGCGCAGCGACCTGGAGAAGCGGATCGCAGCCGGGCAGGATATCGGCGTCGATTTGCTGAACGGGGCGCAGATTATCGAACAGGCGGCCGAGCGCGCGGGGCGCGACGATGCCGATCTGCTGCGCCGCTGGGCCGCGCAGCTGCGCAATCCGAAGGATGTAATGGCAGCGCAGAAGGCGGCGCTCGATCCGGCGCTGGCCGAAATGATGGCAAAGTATCTGGATCCTGCGATGGAGACGCGCTACGGACGCGAGCTGCGCGTAACGGTCGATCGGGATAAGGCGCGCTACTCCGCCTGGTACGAGCTTTTTCCCCGCTCAACCAGTCCGGAGCCGGGGCGACACGGCACCTTCAAAGACGTGGAACGGCGGCTCGATTACGTGCAGCGGCTCGGCTTCGACGTGCTCTACCTGCCGCCGATTCATCCGATCGGCCAGGCTTTTCGCAAGGGCAAGAATAATTCGGTGACGGCGGAGCCGGGCGACACCGGGAGTCCGTGGGCGATCGGGTCGAAAGAAGGCGGGCACGAGGCGATCCATCCCGAGCTGGGCACGCTGGAGGATTTTCGCCATCTGCTGCAAGCGGCGGCGGCGAAGGGCATTGAGATGGCGCTGGACATTGCGTTCCAATGCTCGCCGGATCACCCCTGGGTGCAGGAGCATCCGGAGTGGTTCAAGCACCGTGCCGACGGCAGCATCCAGTACGCGGAGAATCCGCCGAAGAAATACCAGGACATCTATCCGCTGGATTTCGAAAGCAAGGACTGGCAGGGGCTGTGGGATGCGCTGCTGCACGTTTTTCTCTTCTGGATCGAGCAGGGAGTGCGGATCTTTCGCGTGGACAATCCGCACACCAAGGCGTTTCCGTTCTGGGAGTGGTGCATCGCGGAGATCAAGCGCGAGTATCCCGACACGATTTTTCTGGCCGAGGCGTTTACGCGCCCGCGTGTGATGCAGCGGCTGGCGAAGGTGGGATTCACGCAGTCCTACACGTATTTCACGTGGCGCAACACGAAGCAGGAGCTGACCGAGTATGTGACGGAGCTGACGCACTCGCGCGCCTGCCAGTACATGCGGCCGAACCTGTGGCCGAACACGCCGGATATTCTGCATGAGACGCTGCAGGTGGGCGGACGGGCGGCTTTCATCAGCCGGATCGTGCTGGCGGCGACGCTGGGACCGAACTACGGCATCTACGGTCCGGCTTACGAAATGCAGGAAAACGCGCCGCTGCGGGCGGGCAGCGAAGAGTATCTGAATTCCGAGAAGTACGAGATTCGCCGCTGGGATCTGAAGGCACCGCACAGTATCGCGGACACGATCGCAGCCATCAACAAGGCCCGGCGGGAGAATCCGGCTCTGCACATGAGCCACGATCTTCATTTCCACAACACTGAGAATCCGAACCTGATCGCGTACAGCAAGTCGAGCCGCGACGGGAACAACGTGGTGCTTACGGTGGTGAATCTCGACCCCTTCCATCTGCAGGCCGGCTGGATTCAGCTGGACCTCGACCGGCTGCTGCTGAGGCCTGACGAGACGTTTCAGGTGCACGATCTGCTCGCTGGCGAGAGGTACACGTGGCAGGGATCGCGCAATTACGTAGAACTGCGGCCGGAGAAGATCCCCGCGCACATCTTCCGTGTCCTGCGCCGCGTGCGCTCTGAAAAAGACTTCGACTACTACCAGTGAAGGCGCAGGCCGCGAATGCCGGACACCAAAACTCCCCCGATCATCGTTCGCAAGCCGGGCAGCGTCACCGATCCGCTGTGGTACAAGGACGCCATCATCTACGAGGTCCACGTCCGGGCCTTTTTTGACAGCAACAACGATGGCATCGGCGATTTCCCCGGGCTGATGCAGAAGCTGGATTATCTGCAGGACCTGGGGGTGACGTGTCTGTGGGTGCTGCCGTTTTTTCCCTCGCCGCTGCGCGACGATGGCTACGATATCTCTGATTACCTGACGGTCAATCCCAGCTACGGCACGCTGGACGATTTTCGCCAGTTCCTCGCTGCGGCGCACGCGCGCGGTTTGCAGGTGATGATCGAGCTGGTCATCAACCACACGTCGGACCAGCATCCGTGGTTCCAGCGCGCGCGCCACGCGCCGGCGGGATCAAACGAGCGCAATTACTACGTGTGGAGCGACACGGATCAGAAGTACAAAGACGCGCGCATCATCTTCACCGACACGGAGAAGTCGAACTGGACGTGGGATCCGGTGGCGCAGGCGTACTACTGGCACCGCTTCTTCGCGCACCAGCCGGACCTGAATTACGACCATCCGGCGGTACTCGAAGAAGTGCTGGAGGTGATGCGCTACTGGCTCGATATGGGCGTGGACGCGCTGCGTATCGACGCCATTCCGTATCTGGTGGAGCG
>DASYYN010000173.1:0-19071 GCA_035933815.1 Acidobacteriaceae bacterium | reverse complement strand
CTCCAACGGCGCGAACATGGTGGAGTACTGGCACTGGGCCTCGATTGCAGCGAACCAGGAAACCTACTGGAAGGGCATTCTCTCGCACGATCTCGAGCCGAACCGCGCTTACGCGGAGATGAGCCGCACCGCGCATGAACTCCAGAAAATCGGCCCTCATCTCGTCGGCTTGCAGATCAAACCGCAGGTCGCCATCCTGTGGAGCCGCGACTCCGCCAACGCCATCAGCTTCATGCCTTACGGCGGCCCTGCGCCCACCTCGCCCTTCTCGCGCGCGCCGCAGGGCTACGACGCCATCGTGCAGCAGATGCACAGGATGTTGTACGAGCTAAACGTCCCCGCCGACTTCGTTTTCCCTGAGACGCAGGACTTCTCCGCATACAAGCTGCTGATCGTGCCGGCACTCTACATCTCCGACGACGCGCTGCTCCAGCGCATCTCCGACTACGTGAAGAACGGCGGCCAGGTCGTCATGACCTTCAAGAGCGGATTCGCCAACGAGAACTCAGCGGTGCGCTGGGTGCGCGCTCCTGGGCCGCTGCGCGAGGCCGCCGGCTTCAGCTATCAGGAGTTCTCCAACCTCGAACATCCGCTGGCGCTGAAGGGCGATCCCTTCCACGTGGGTGCCGATGCCAACAAGGTGAGCTACTGGGCCGAGTTCCTGATGCCCGAGCACGCCAAGCCCCTCGCGTACTACGATCACCCCTTCTTCGGCCAATGGCCCGCGATCACCGAAAACCAGTACGGCGCGGGACGCCTGGTGTACGAGGGCACCTGGCTGTCCGACGCGCTGCAGAAAGCCATCCTGCGCGACGCGCTGCAGAAGGCAGGACTGGCCGGCCCGGACGAGGATGCGCCTGCCACGGTCCACATTCAGCACGGCGTCAACCGCATGGGACACCGCGTGCACTACTACTTCAACTACTCGGCAAGCCCAGCGGACGTGACCTACAACTACGCGGCAGGCGCCGACCTGCTGACCGGCGCAAAAACTGCCCATGGGCAAACGCTCACGATTCCGGCCTGGGATGTGGTGATCGTCGAGGAGTCCGGAGGGTCTGCGTGAGGATCCCCCTCGGAAATCAGGTCCGCAATAATCAAACCTCAGCGGCGCATCCGATCACTGACGCGCCACCCTCTCGCAGGGCTGCGGCTTCTCGCTCGGCGCAAGCGAAGCAAACTCCGGACCCAGCGCCGCAACCGCCTTGCGCAGCGCCGTCTCCTGAGGACCTGTTGTGCCGCTTCCATAGAACACAATTTTCCCCTGCGCGTCGATCAGCACATATAGAGGAATGCCCATCTTGCTAAACGCGTCGCCAATCTTGCCGTCGTCCTGAGTATTCGGCCATGCGTAGTGATGCTGCGCCAGATAATCGTCCGCCTTCTTCACATCGTCGTCCTCGTCGATCGAGAGCAGCACCAGCCCTTTCATCCCGGCGTCCTTCTGCAGCTCAGCCAGCTTCGGCATGCTCTCGGTGCAGGGAGCGCACCACGTCGCCCAAAAATCCAGCAGCACGGGCTTGCCGCGATACGATGAGAGCGACGCCCGCTTCCCGTCCGCTCCGACCAGCTGCACATCGGGAGCCGGCTTTCCGGTCAGGTCCGGCGCGAACGACAGGTTGTCACTGAAGTTCGCCACAAGCTGCGCATCCTGGGGCGGCTCAAAGCGGAACAGCGACTCCGGCACCGGACCGTCCAGCACCGCTGCGGAGTACGTCGTTACCGTATTCGCCTCAATCGGGACGTGTATCTCGGCTGTCACCATCATGTAGGAGTGTTCGCGCACCACTCTCTTCTGCACCATCAATGTGGCCTTGTCGATCCACAGCGTCTCCTCCGACGAGAAGTTTGCGGTATGCGGCCCCTTCCGCTGCTCGCTGCTGACGCGCACCACATAGCAGGAAACTGGCTTTTCATCCAGCGTGAGAGTCTCATCGGGCAATCGCGTCGCCTCGGAATAATGCGACGCCAAATCGGAGAACTCCTTCAGAAACTCCGCTGCGCGCTGGGCTGCTCCCTCATTCATGAACCAGTGCGTCGGCGGCTGATATCCATTCGCCGGTGCAGGCTTCTGCACGTACGCGTGCTCCTCCGGATGAAAGTCCCAGGCAGTCTTGCCGTCAGACACGTGCAGCGCCGAGCCCAGTTGTCCGTGCCCCTCAAAGCGATAGCGATTTCCGGAGACAGCACCCATCATCACCGTCTTTGCCCAGTTCCGGTTGTAATCGTTCCAGCTTGTGCGCTCCTCCGTGGCTGCAATGTACCAGGACCTCGCGTTGGCATAGTGCCTGCTCATCGTCTGCAGGATGGTAAGCCCGTCAGGGTCTGCCGGGTTCGCGCTTTGCGCCACCAGCAGGGGAGCAGCAAATAAGGTCAGGAAAATTAGCCGCGCAGAATACATGAAGTTACCTTCCGCTATCTGCAGCTAATAACTTACCCTACCTGGAAATTCCCTGCCAGCCAAGCGACGAACGAAAGTAACGGATTGTTGCCGCACGAAACAGCGCTTGCACTGCAAAAGAAAAGAGGGCCATTTCGGCCCTCGCTTTTCTTCTCCACGTTTTTATTGGCCGCACGTCAGATCCGCATCGGCATGATGATGTATCGGTATTTGTAATCGTCCGAAGCGTCTTCAGGACGCATCTGGCCGGCCGACTGCGCGTCCTTGAACTCCAGCCGGACCTCGCCCTCGTTCCCCACCGCCTTCAGGAAATCCAGCAGGTACGCCGAGTTGAAGCCGACCACGATGGGATCGAAGTTGTACGGCGTCTCGATGGTGTCTTCCGATTCGCCCGCCTCGGTCGACGACGAGGAGATCTTCACCTCGTTCTGCTCGAGCCGCATCTTGATCGCTCCGGAGCGCTCGTCGGCAAACTGCGCCACGCGCTGAATCGATCCCGACAGATCAGGGCTGCGCACGATCACGAACTTGTTGTTGTCGCGCGGCATCACCGCTTCGTAGTTCGGGAACTGCCCGGTCAGCTTGCGGCTGGTCAGCACCCGGTGTCCCACGCGGAAGAACAGCGTGGAGTCATCGTCGGCAAATTCCAGGCTCTCCGCCTCGGTGTTCGCCAGCAGCGACTGCAGTTCCTGCAGCGCCTTGCGCGGAATCAGCGTCCGCTTCTCGCCGGTAATCGCCGGGAAACTTTCGCCGCCCTTTTCGATGTACGCCAACCGGTGGCCATCCGTCGCCACCATGGCGATCGACTCAGCCTTCAGGATCAGCAGTGCGCCGTTCAGCGTGTAGCGCGACTCTTCGTTTGAGATGGCGAAGATCGTGCGCGCGATCAGAGTCCGCAGCGCGTTCACCGGGATCTTCGTCACGCTGCCTTCCGGGAACTCCGGCACCTGCGGGAAGTTCGCGCGGGCCATGCCGACCATCTTCGTGTTCGAGCGCCCGGCGCGGATCTGCACCCAGTGGTTCTCGAGCAGCTTGATGGAGATATCGCCGTCGCCCAGCAGCTTGATGTAGTCGTACAGCTTGCGAGCGGGGATGGTGCAGGATCCGGCCTTCTTCACTTTCGCGGCGCACGAGGTGCGAATGCTCTGGTCGAGATCCGTCGCCGTGATCACGATGCGGTCGTTGTCCGCTTCGACCAGGAAGTTGGAGAGGATGGGAATGGTCGTCTTGCGCTCGACGACGCTCTGCGTCGCGGTCAGTTCCCGCAGCAGATCCTGACGGCTGACGCCGATCTCCATGGTCGCGCCCTGAACCGCCTTTTCCTGTTCCACTCCAGCCGGCATGTTGGCTCCCCCGGGTTGCAATTGGACCCACTGTACACCATGCCCGGCGACGCTTCGCAAGCAAGGAGTGGATCGCCTCCATTCTAGTAACAAAAGGCTTCCGGACGCTCTCTGGAAAACGCGTCGGCGCTGTGGGAAGCCCGGCTGGAGTACTGTTCGCGGGCTTTGAGTTTCGGATCGGCACCCAGGCCGGGGAACGGCTACGGGTAATAAGTCTTATTGGAATATTCCTTTCCAGTAGTCGTAGTCGTTGTGTTCGGAAAAGTGGAAACCGAGGGGCAAACCGCAACCGGAGCGGCCCTCCCGCAGGTGCGCGTTTTAGAAAACCGGGGCGGTCGAAAAAGCAAAACAAGGAAAGCCGTCCGCAAACCGGCGACTCCGGCGCACGATCTCCTCGTTATAAACAGCGGCGGCTTCAGATGGTGTGGAAACGCAACAGACTAAAGTGGAAAGCGCGGTTTCAGGCAGACACCATGCGGCTCCCGCAAAGCCCTCTCTTGCACAGCAAAAGGCTTTTCCAGACCTTCAACAGGAACCGCCGAGGCTCCGGAAACCAGGTACGGAATTCAACGCGAGCGCAGAAAAAAATTTGACGGCGGCGGCCAGTGCGATCGAAGGGGGAGGGCCACCCGCGACTGGCGACTGGCTGCTGGCTGCTCGCCACTGCCTACCGGCTACGTCCTACAGGCTGCTTTATTCCCCACTGCCCGTAGCGGCTCCCGTGTGGCTGATGCTCACGCCGCCATTCACCGTCTGGACATGGACCGTCGGCCCGCCATGGCCCAGATCGGTGTCCAGGCGATTCTTGATCTCGCCCTGAATCGTGATCGGGAAGTCGACGGAGATGCCGCCATTCACAGTGGACGTCTCCAAATGCGCCGAGTAGCCCGTCGGAACGCGCAGATCGACGCCGCCGTTCATGGTCTCGGCATGCAGGCCCTGGCCCTGCCAGGCATCTCCGGCAAGCGCGATGTCCAGCCCGCCATTCACCGTGTGTCCCTGCACGTCTCCTGAGAGATCGCTCAGGTCGACGCCGCCATTGGTCGTGTTGAAGCGGATCTCACCGTCCATCCGGCTCAGCACAATGCCGCCGTTCACGCTGTGCAGCTCGGCCGCGAGGTGCCGCGGAGCCCGAATCCGGTATTCGACCGAGTAGCCGCTGCGGCCGAAGAGGGGTTTCGGACCGTGGTCGCGGACGTTGCCGCCCTCGGTCTCGATCACCACCTGGTTCAGGACCTCATTGGCCGCTGATTCCGACGGTCCCCAGGCTTTCACCCTGGCTTCCAGCGCCACGTCGGAGCGGTCCTCTCCCGTCACCTGGATCCCGCCATTCTCGGTTTGGACGGACAACCGGCCGCCCGGCAGAGCAAAGCTGGTGCGCCGCATCTGGCACACATGCGCCTGCCCCCAGTTGTGGTCGTTGTTGTCGCACTCGCCGGTGCTCCAGTTGGAGGGCAAAGCGGCGGCGTGGACATCATGTGTTTTTGCGCAGAACGGCCTGTACGGAGCAAGCGCTCCCAGGCAAACGATGGCACAGAACGCCAGCACGAAGAGCACAAAGCGGCGCATGGCACGATCCTCTCTGGAGAGGTACGGAGAATTTTGCATGTCAGTTCCCCCGGCAGAATTGTCGAGGCCCCGGCTCAGTTGTCCGATCCCTGATTCCGATCCATGATTCCGATCAACCGATCAGGATGAGGAGTAGAGCACGTCTCGTGCCGCAGAATCGAAACCAGAGGCGGCGTGGAATCAGCCACTTGCCACAGTCCCCGGGCTTTTCGCTGTCCGGAACAGCGTTAAGGTGTTCGGTAACGGACAGCGACCCCGTCTCAGTGCCGCCGTTCCCAGAACTCCTCGTGCCGGTCGTCGCGGAAGCGAATGCCCGTGACGCGGCCTTCCGCATCGCGCTCAAAGGTAAGCCGCCGCGTGCCGCCCGTCGGATAGAAGAACGTCGTCGTGCTCTCCGGCAGCAGTTCGGTCGTCTCGCCAATCTGGTTGCGGATCATCAGCTTGTTCCCCTGCCGGGAAATCGTCGCGATGACCACGTTCTGGTCCTCGTAGTCGCCGGCGTAGTTGTTGTAGACCGAGGGATCGACGACCGCCGGAACCGGGTGGATCGGCACCAGCACCTCTTCGGCCGCCGGAGCGAGCCTCGCCACGGTGCTGAGCCGCTGGGCCAGCAGCCACCGCGGCAACTGCGGCTCCGCGTACGCGCGGTCCCACACCTGATGCTTCACGCCGGCATACGCCCAGTAGCGCACATCGCCGCCGCTCGCCTTCAGCGCGTCGAACATGAGCTGCGACTGGCGTGGGCTGACCACGGGATCGTCGGCGCCATGAAACATCCACACCGGCGTGCGGCCAACGGCCCGCGCGTACTCCGCTGGCAGAGTGTTCACTTCGCGCCAGCGGTCCGGCCGGTACGACCAGAAGACGCCTCCGCAAACCGGCACCAGCGCGGCAAATCGATGCGGATATGCCTTCGCAATCTCCCACACGCCGTAGCCGCCGAGCGAAAGCCCGCTCAGATAGGTTCGATCGGGGTCGCCGTGGAACTCCTTCGTCTCCACCCGCAGCGCTTCCATGGCCATCGCCATCATGTCGGGATCGGTCCAGTGGTGGTGGCTGAAGGGAACCTGCGGCATCACCACCACAAACGGCCAGCGTTCCGGATGCAGCCGGATCGCCTGCGGCAGCCCGATCTGAATCTCGTCCATGCCCTCCTGCCCGCGCTCGCCGCTGCCGTGCAGGAAGAGGATGACCGGCCACAGTTGATTCCGGTTCCAGTTCTCCGGCACATACACCATGTACCGGCGCAGCACGCCCTCCGATTCGATGGATCGGTTCAGAAATCCGGTCTCCTGGCGATGCGTTGCGCCGCCGAGCGGGAATGCGAGAACGCCCATACAGAACGCCACCAATGTGCGCCGGATCATGTGGGAACAGGGTAATAGCGGATAGCGTGTAGCGGATAGCGTATAGGGTGTAGGGGATAGGGTGTAGGGATAGCGCACAGGTAAGCGGCCGCGTGCCCTCCCTGTTGCCTACTGCCTATTGCCTATTGCCTGCCTCTCTGTCCGAAACCGGACATCACCACAAAAACCGGACAACCGCCTGCCCGCGCGACAATGAGTGCACGAGCGTAAGCTGCGCATATCGCGACCTTTAACAAAGTCGTTTCAATGGAAGGCGCGGTGCAATATACCCATCGGATTCCTTCCTCACAGAGGTAGCCATGTACGAGCTTCTGGCAGACCTGAAGATTGCCGCGCGACGCCTGCGCCACTCGCCCGGATTCGCCCTGACCGCCATCCTCTCGCTGACCATGGCGATCGCGGCGAACCTGATTGTCTTCGGAGTACTGAACGCCGCCATCACGCGGCAGATGGGCATTGCCGCGCCCGATCGCGTATGGGAGGTCGTCCAGAAGCCGCAGGGTTATATCAACCAGTCGTACCCGGACTACCTCGATTACAAGGTGCGCAACACAACCTTCAGCGACCTGGCCGCTTACCGAATCAACGAGGCTGCCGTTCAGGCGCACGGCACGGTCCGCGCCTCCTG
Organism: Acidobacteriaceae bacterium; assembly: GCA_035933815.1. Classification (GTDB taxonomy): domain Bacteria; phylum Acidobacteriota; class Terriglobia; order Terriglobales; family Acidobacteriaceae; genus Palsa-343. The sequence goes on along the minus strand of DASYYN010000173.1, from coordinate 11,763 downwards.
GGACATCGAAGTCTCCGGCAACTACTTCGACGTGCTGGGCGTGCAGCCGCAGCTCGGCCGATTCTTCCACGCAAGCGACGAGCACGGACCGAATTCCGCGCCCTACATCGTCCTCAGCGACGCGTACTGGCGCTCGCGTTTTGGAGCTGATCCGGGGGTAATTGGCTCGACCGTGGATGTGAACAAGCACCCCTTCACCGTCATCGGCGTGGCCGCGCCCACCTTCCATGGCAGTGAGCTGTTCGTGTGGCCGGATTTCTGGGTGCCGATGATCAACGAACAACAGATCAATGACTGGAACTACCTGGATCACCGCTACAGCCACACAATTTACGTGATCGGCCGCCTCAGGCCGGGGGTCACGCGGCAGCAGGCCTCGCAGGATCTGAACGCCATCGCCGCGCAGTTGGCGAAGCAGTATCCGCAGACCGATGATCAGATGGGCGCGCGCCTGGTCGCTCCTGGCCTCTTCGGCGATCAGATTGGCAGCCTGGCGCAGGAATTTCTCGCCGGCATCCTGCTTCTGGCGCTGCTCGTCTTAGCGGCGGCGTGCGTGAACCTGGCCAGCATCTTCGCGGCGCGCGCGGCCGACCGCGAGCGCGAGCTGGCGGTGCGCATCGCCATTGGATCGAGCCGCTGGCGCGTGCTGCGTCAGGTCCTCGCCGAGGCAGTGGTGCTCTCCGTCGCGGGCGGAGCGATCGGCGCTGCCGTCGCAGGCTGGCTGCTCAGCGCATTGAGCGTGTGGCGCCCCATTCCCGAGTTTCCGATCCGCGTAACGGTTGCGGCGGACGCGCGCGTCTACGGCCTGGCGGTGCTTCTGGCCGCGGCTAGCGGCATTCTGCCCGCCCTGCTCACGGCGCGCCAAATCTGGAAGACCGATGCCATGCAGGCCATGAAGGGAACGACGCAGCCCGTCGTCCGGCGCCTGAGCCTGCGCGATGTGCTGCTCGGTGTGCAGGTAGCCCTGTGTGCGCTGCTGGTGACCAGCGCCCTGGTCGGGCTGCGCGGGATGCAGCGTTCGCTGCACGCGGACCTCGGATTCCAGCCCCGCGGCGTCACCCTCGCCACGACCGAGATGAAGATGGCCGGCTACACCGATGCCGCAGCTTTACCCGTCCAGAAGCGAATGATCGAAGAGGCCAGCCGAATCCCCGGTGTGACCTCGGTGGGCACGATTGACGAGATCCCGCTCAGCGCCGGCGGCAGCAGCACGCCTTTCTACCGCGAAGGCACGACAGATTTTCGCAACTCGACCAGCGCGGGCGTAGCCAAGTACTTTACGGTCTCGCCGGAATACCTGCCCACCGCGCAGATACCGCTGCTGGCCGGACGGAATTTCACCTGGCAGGACGACGAGCATCACCCACGCGTGGCCCTGATTAACCAGACGATGGCGCATATCCTCTTCGGCAATGCGCCCGCCGTCGGCCGCCATTTCGCCGAGCCCGGACCAACGAACTACGAAGTCGTTGGCGTGGTCAAAGACGGCAAATACGAATCGCTGACCGAAAATCCGCGAGCCGCGATGTTTTACCCGCTGGCACAGAGTCCTGAAAACGACATGACGCTGGTGGTGCGGTCCAGCCGTTCGCCATCGGAAACGGCAGCCGCCCTGAGCAGCATGCTGGAGAAGATTGATCCCACACTGCCGGTGACCATCGAGAGCTGGCCGGGCGCTCTGGCTTTCGTCCTCTTCCCGGCGCGTGTGGCCACCGTCGCCCTCGGCGTCCTCGGCTTCCTGGCCGGCATGCTGGCGCTGACAGGCATCTTCGGCATGACCAGCTACACCGTCGCGCGCCGCCTGCGCGAGCTGGGCATCCGCGCCGCGCTCGGCGCGCAACGCGCGCAGATCTTTCGCGCGGCCATCGGACGCACCGTGCTGCTGCTGGGCTGCGGCTCCGTCGCCGGACTGCTGCTCGGCGTCCTCACCAGCAAGGTGCTCGCCAGCATTGTGTATGAGGCCACGGTTTACGATCCCGTGGTGATCGCCGGCGCTCTGGCCGCCATGATCTGCATCGGCGCCGCAGCGGCTGCGGTCCCGGCACAGCGCGCGGTGCAGGTGGATCCCGCGGCGCTGTTGCGCGAGGAGTAGTTCCCACTCGGCTAAAATCTCTCCGCGCCCTCAGGACGGCGCACAAAAACTGAACCTGCGCTGCGTCGCAGTCATCCAACGGGCGCAGGCCTGAGGAGGATGCCGCATGAGGATCGTAATCTTCGGGGCTTCCGGCGGTACGGGGAAGGAACTCGTCCGGCAAGGCGTGGAGCGCGGACACCAGGTCACCGCGTTTGTGCGCAATCCGCACGCACTGCCGAACGCTCAGGGAAATGTGCGTACAGTCGTAGGCGATGCGCTCGATCCGCGGGCCGTCACTACTGCCATTGAAGGGCAGGAGGCAGTGCTGTCCGCGCTGGGCCCGCGCACGCTCGCGAAGGATCCGCTGCTGCCCGAATCGATGTGGCACATTCTGGCCGCCATGAAATCGCACAGCGTGCCCAGGCTCGTCGTGCTCGGCGCCGCGGGCGTTTGGCCGGGCGCCACGCGCGACCTCTCAGCCGGCGGCAAGCTGATCATGAGTTTTCTCCATTCCGTCATGCTGAAGCAGGTCTTTTCCGAACATCGCGACATGCAGAGGCAGATCCAAAACAGCCCGACCCAGTGGACCATCGTGCAGCCTCCGTTTCTCTCGAACGCCGCCGGCCGCGGCCAGTATCGCATCGCCACGGTTGCCCTTCCCAGCCGCGGCATGCGCATCGCGCGGGCTGACGTGGCGCACTTCATGCTCGCGCAACTCAGCAGTCCGGAGTGGGTCCGCAAATTACCGTACGTCGCATGGTGATGCAGCCGTCGACCTCGGCGGCACTTCGACATCCAAAAGCACAGGCCAAAAACTTCACATTTGGAGCAGACATGAATTACCGGCTTCTCGGCAGGAGTGGGCTGCGCGTGTCGAAGATTTCGCTCGGCACCATGACCTTCGGCGAAGAGTGGGGATGGGGCACGGCAAAAGATGAAGCCAGGAAGATTTACGATGCGTACCGCGCGGCGGGCGGCAACTTCATCGACACCGCCAACCTGTACACCATGGGCAGCAGCGAGAAGTTCGTTGGGGAATTTGTGAAGGGCCATCGCGAAGAAGTCGTCATCGCGACCAAGTACAGCAACGCGGCGGCGGGCACCGATCCCAACGCTGCCGGCAATCAGCGCAAAAATATGGTGCAGGCGGTGGAAGCCTCTCTGAAACGGCTGGGCACGGACTACATCGATCTCTACTGGCTGCACGTCTGGGACGGACTGACTCCCGTCGATGAAGTCATGCGCGCCTTCGACGATCTGGTGCGCCAGGGAAAGGTTCTCTACGTTGGAGTCTCCGATGCGCCGGCGTGGTGGGTGGCTCAGGCGAACACTCTCGCGGAGCTGCGCGGCTGGACTCCCTTTGTCGGATTGCAGATTGAGTATTCGCTGCTGGAGCGCACCGTGGAGCGAGAGCTGATTCCGATGGCGAAGGCGTTCGGGCTGACGGTAACAGCGTGGTCGCCGCTGAAGGGCGGCGTTCTGAGCGGCAAATATCGGCACAAAGAAGGCAATGCCGAGGCTGATGCGCGCTACTCGTCGGAGATGATGAAGGGATTCCTCCCCGAACGGCAGCGCCAGGATCGAGTTGTGGCCGCGCTGGCGCAGCTCAGCACCGAAACCGGCCATTCTCTCGCGCAGCTGTCGCTGGCCTGGCTGCGGTTTCGCCCGGTGCCGGTCATTCCGATCATCGGTGCGCGCAGGATCGCCCAGCTCGAAGACAATCTCGCCAGCCTGACCATCGAGCTTTCACCAGACCAGGTGAAGCGGCTCGATGAGGCCAGCGCGGTCGACCTCGGATTTCCCTACGAGATGTACGCGGCGGAAGTACCGAGCACCTTCCGCTATGGCGGCATGCGCGACCGCATCCTCGCCTAAGGCCCTACAATGGCGGGCGAGGAGCTACCGATGAAACTGACCCGCCGCGATTTCTCCCGCCTCAGCGCCATGGCCGCGCTGTCCACGAGTTTGCCGCGCCTCGACGCGCAGGACGAGCAGATCCAAAGCTCAGGCCGCAAATTTGGCTGGTGCATCGTGGGGCTGGGACGCATCTCGATGGGGCACTTCATGCCCGGTGTCGCGCTCTCGAAGACCGGACGCATCACCGCGCTGGTCAGCGGGCATCGCGAAAAGGCCGAGAAACAGGCGGCGACGTACAACGTGCCCTCGCCCTCCATCTACAGCTACGACAACTACGACGAGATCGCGCGCAACAAGGACATCGACGGCGTCTATATCGCGCTGCCCAACTCCATGCACGCGGAGTACACCATCCGCGCGGCCAAGGCCGGCAAGCACGTGCTCTCCGAGAAGCCGATGGCCACCACCGTCGCCGATTGCCGCGCCATGATCGAGGCCTGCCAGAAGCATCGGGTCAAGCTGATGATCGCCTACCGCTGCCAGTACCAGCCGCAGCATCTCAAGGCCATCGATCTCATCCGCACCGGCCAGATCGGTCAGGTGCAGACCATCGAGAGCGCCTTCGGCTTTCCCATCCAGCCGACGGTTCATTTCGCCGGCGTCACCAGGCCCGAGTATCGGCTGAACAAGAAGCTCGCCGGCGGCGGTCCGCTCCTTGACGTTGGCGTCTACTCGCTCAACGCCACGCGCTACCTCACCGGCGAAGAGCCCGGCGACATCAAGGCCAACTATTCAACCATCGATCACGATGGCCGCTTCGATCAGGTGGAGGAGAACGACGCCTGGACGATGAAGTTTCCCTCCGGCATCCTCGCCAGTTGCACGACCACCTACGGCGGCGACACCGGCGGTGGCGGATTCTTCAAGGTGCACGGATCGAAAGGCTGGCTCGAGATGGAGCCGGCCTTTCCGTACCAGGGCATGCATCTGAAGGCGCGCCTCGCCGATGGGCAGATGCTCGACATGCCCGATCCGCAGAAGGATCCCGCCCAGTTCACCACTCAGGCCGATTATTTCGCGGACTGCGTCTGGAACGATCGCGAGCCAAAGACCGATGGCCAGGAAGGCCTGCGCGACATGATGCTGATGTCGCAGATCTACGAGAGCGCGGGGCTGAAAGCTCTCTGAGGCGAGAGCAGCTGTCACTGGATAGCAGACGGGGACCTTCAAAGCAGGAGCGTCTGCCGGAGGCCGCCGTCCTTGGGCTTATCATGAATCATGCCCAACTCTTCCCTGAACATATCGCTTCCGGAGCAACTGAAGACGTACCTCGAAATGCAGGTGGAAAAGGGCGAATACGGCACGCCGAGCGAATACGTCCGCGAGTTGATCCGGCGGGATAAAGAACGGAATCTGGAGCGGCTGGAGCGCGAACTTCTGGAAGCTCTGCATTCGGGCGAGATCAAAGTGCAGGCGTCCGAGCTGGAGAGGGGCTCGCTGACTGCCGTGCTGCGGGGAAAATTGGCGGCTTCTGAGAAGAAGTCGCGGCGCTCTCCTTCAGTCGCCGGGCGGCCCCGTCATCGCTCTGCATGACCAGGTCGCGAACAATACAATTCGTCTTCACCGAGGCTGCAGCCCGGGCGATCACTGAACAGGCCGAATACTACTCGGAGCGCCAGAGCCAATCACTTGCTGAGCGCTGGGACAGTTTGGTTCGGCGCACCATCTTGTCACTTCGAAAAATGCCACAGCGCGGAGCGCCGTGTCACTTCGGCCATTCCGAGCTAAAAGATCTCCGCCGAATCAGTGTGGCGGGGTTTCCTCACCTGATCTTTTATCGTTATTTTCCGGAGCGAGCAGTCATTCAGATCGTGCATGTCTTGCACGGTGCTCGCGATATTGAAGCCGTGCTCCTCAGGCGGCACGAGTCGTAGTTTTACCCTGAATGCTTCAGTCGCTGCAGCAACCGCGCCTGAACCTCTTCCCACGGCACCAGCGTCGCTGTTCCGTTCCGAACCGACTCGACTCGACGTTCGATCTCCTCGCGCCATGCCTGCTCGACATCGGCCTCGACTTCCGTATCAAGGCTGTCCAGCAATGAGTCGGCAAGCGCAGCCCGTTGCTCGGGCGGCAATGCAAGCGCTTCGTGGAGGATTTGTGCAGCTTCCCGCGGCATGGAAACAGTTTAGCTCTGTTCCGTATCTGTGCCGAAGGCCACAGCGCTAACCGTTCAGCGTCTCCTGCAGCTTGTTGATCATGCTGTTCAGGTTCTTGTCGTTCCGCCGCTGCTCGTCGATTTTGCCGATCGAATGCATCACGGTGGTGTGGTGCTTGCCGCCGAACTGGCGGCCGATCTCCGGCAGGGAAGCCTCAGTGAGATGCTTCGCCAGATACATGGCGATTTGGCGCGGCACCACGACCGCGCGCGAGTTGTTCTTCTGCTTCAGCTCCGTCACGCGCATGCCGAACTGCTCGGCGACGGCTCGCTGAATCGACTCAATCGTGATCTTCCGCACCTGCGTATCGATGAACTGCTTGAGGCACTGCTGCGCGGTCGGCAGCGTAATCTCGAGGCCATTCAGCCCGCACCAGGCGATCAGCCGCACCAGCGCGCCTTCCAGCTCACGCACGTTGGTCCGCACGTTCGACGCCACAAAAAGAGCCACGTCCATGGGCAGCGGAGCCGGCAGGTGCTCGCTCTCCGCCTTCTTCTGCAGAATGGCGACCTTCGTTTCGAGATCCGGCGGCTGAATGTCCGCGATCAGTCCCCACTCGAAGCGGCTGCGCAGGCGGTCTTCGATCTCGGCCAGCTCGCGCGGCGGACGGTCCGAGGCGATGACGATCTGCTTCATGTTCTCGTGCAGCGCGTTGAAGGTGTGGAAGAACTCTTCCTGGGTGCGCTCCTTTTGCGAGAGGAACTGGATATCGTCGATGAGCAGCAGATCCACGGTGCGGAATTTGTCGCGGAAGCTGGTCATCTTGTCGTAGCGCACCGAGCTGATCATCTCGTTGGTGAACTTCTCGGCCGACACGTACGAAATCGACGCGCTGGGATTGCGCTGCTTCACCTCGTGTCCGATGGCATGCATCAGGTGCGTCTTGCCCATGCCCACGCCGCCGTAAAGGAAGAGCGGGTTGTACGCTTTCGAGGGCCGTTCGGCAACCGCCAGAGCGGCAGCGCGCGCAAACTGGTTCCCAGGTCCGCAAACAAATGCGTCAAACGTGTACCGCGGATTCAGCTGCGCGGCTGTCGACCAGTCGAAGCGTGCCTGCTGCGGTCCGCCGTTGGGAATACTCCGCGAAGAGGGGCCGCCCGGATGCGATCCGGCGCCGTGCAGCGAAGAGGACGGGGCAAACCCTCCGTCTTCGCGCACCCGCGGAACCGTCGGATCCTCCTCGGGCGTGATGAAGTTCACGTCGTCCAGCTCGAGCTGCAGATTTTCGATTGCTTCCTGGATCAGATCGCCATAGCGCTCCCCGACATGCTTGAACTCAGGCGTTGGAATCCGGACAAACAGCACGCGCTCGCGCACATAGCTGTAGCGCGTCGGCTTTAGCCACGTGTCGTACGACTGACGATTGATTTTCTTTTCGAGTGCAGCCAGGATTTGGACCCACGGATTCAGAGCAACAGACGGGGTGACGGCGAAAGACATGCGCAATCCTTTTCGGCACAGATCGCGGCTGCGGAATCGACCGGTGGCCGGATTGCGAGAATGCCCAGGGTTGACCCTGTCATGTGGAAACAGGGCGCGTACAAGGAGCAGATTCGCACTGGCCGGGAAGGGCTCCGATCTGATACTCCGATCGAGCTTCGGTCAATTGGTTCCGACGTCGCGAGGCGTCGAAAAAATCTTAAGTGAACGTTGCCGATAGTAGCACAGAGTCCGAGCCAGGGAAACGCATTGTTGCGCAGAAAAATTACCTTCGGAATTTGCTGCACCGCGGATGGTGAAGTTTACTCGTAACGCGCACTTTTTGCCGCTCCTAAACCCATGCGATATACTTGATTCTTGCCGCTCGAAGGCGCTTTGTGAGCACAAGCGCGGCCTCAGGATTCGATTGCGTGCTCAGGCCGGGAATCGCCCGCCGCGCGAAATGGAAGAATCCCATCCCACAGTTCAGGAGTTTGCATTTCCATGCCGAAGCGCACATTTCAGCCCAATCGGCGCAGCCGTTCGAAAACGCACGGTTTTCGCAGCCGCATGAAAACAAAGAGCGGCGCTGCCGTTCTTTCGCGCCGCCGCGCCAAGGGACGCAAGCGTGTCTCCGTCAGCGCAGGATATCGCGACTAGTTCCCCCTCATCTGCCGTTCAGCCGGGCGGCCGCTGCGCCGTCCTTCCCAGAGCGAGACGGAATGGAGATATGCCACAGTTCGACTGGCGCAGCATCCGTCTGCGGAAGCACGCGGATTTCCAGCGCGTGTATCAGGCGAGCCGAAGGTATTCTTCTGCATCCATGACCTACTTCTTTCGCGTGCGCGATGCTTCTGAACCCGCCGGTCCCCGGCCGCGTATTGGCTTTACAACGGGGCGTGTTCTCGGCGGCGCTGTCGCGCGCAACCGCATCCGCCGCAGAATGCGCGAAGCTGTTCGGCTGCATGCGACCGAGTTGCCGCAGTGCACCGACGTCGTCCTTCATCCGCGCAAGGTCGTTCTGGAAATGAACTTCGGTCTCCTCGAGAAAGAAGTGTCGCGCGTCTTCGCCACTATCGCAGCGACAGGAGCGAAAGCATGAGCCAGGTGACCAGCCGCGCACCAGAATCCGATACGAAGAGGAGCGCAGTGGCCGGCATGCTGCTCGCTCTATACAAATTTTTGCTTTCGCCGGCGCTGCACCTGGTGGCGGGAACGCCCGGCGCGTGCCGGTTTCAGCCCACATGTTCTGAATATGCGGCCATCGCTCTTGCAGAGCATGGACCATGGCGCGGCACCTTGATGGCCGCCGGCCGGCTGATGCGCTGCCACCCGCTGCATAAGGGCGGCTTCGATCCCGTGCCGCCAAACGAATCCGTCAGCCCGCGGGCCGGACAAGCACCGCGAACCTTGATCCCGCAGATCAGAGATTAGGAAAACGAAGTCTTGGCAGAGATACAAAATCCCAACCAGCAGGGCAGCGGCGGAGGCGGCGGATTCGACTCCGGCTCCATTTACGGCTTCATCATCGTCTTCGTGGTGATGGTTCTGGCCTTCCAGTTCTGGGGGCCAAAGAAGCAGCAGCCCGAGCCGGCACAGAAGAACCAACCCACGCAATCCGCCACAACTCCCGCCAGCACCGCCCCGCCGTCCTCATCTCCATCCGCAACCAGCACCACTCCGGCGCCAGCCGCCGCTCCCGCGCACAAAGCAGCGGCTACGGCTCCCGCCATTCAGGCCACCGGCGAAACGCAAACGGTGGTTGAGAACGAGGAGTACCGCATCGTCTTCACCAATCGCGGCGCCCAGGTCAAGTCCTGGATTCTCAAGAAGTACAAGGCCGATGATCAAAAGACTCCGCTCGATCTGGTGAATCCCGACGCGGCGAAATTCGGCCTGCCGCTTTCGCTTTACACGTACGACGCCGGACTGCGCAATCAGCTGAACTCCGCGATGTACGTTGCCTCGGCAACCGGCGACGTCACCGCTCCCGCCACACTCCGCTTCGACTACTCCGCTGGCGGCCTCACCGTCCACAAGACCTTCACCTTCGACGCGAGCTACGTCATTCACGCCGACATTTCCGTCACGCGCGACGGAACGCCCGTCCCCGCCATGCTCGCCTGGCCCGCCGGACTCGGCGATCAGGACACTCCGGCCGAGTACGCGGCCTCCGCGTTCAACGCCTCGGTCACCGGCAAAACCGACCAGGTCGCCGCGAAAAAAGTCTCCGGCGGTCAGACGCTGCATGGCGATTACGACTACGCCGGCATCACCGACCAGTTCTTTGCTGCCATCTTTATGCCGGATACTCCGGCCGACACCACCGTCGTCACCCTGCACGACACGGTCAGCATTCCGCGCGACCGCGAGCACCCAACCGGCAGCCCGACCGATCAGCAACCGGTGCTGGGCGCTGCGGTGGCCAGTTCCGACGGCGCGGTGCACACGCGTCTCTTCGCCGGTCCAAAATTGCTGAGCCTGCTCGGCTCGACGCATGCCGCCAACGGCGAAAATCTCGAGTCCATCGTGAGCTTCGGATGGTTCGGCTGGATCGCCAAACCGATGCTCCTGGTCGTGCGCTTCTTCGTCACGCACGGCATCCCCAACTGGGGCTGGTCGATCCTCGTCCTCACCTTCATCCTCAATCTGGCGATGCTGCCCACGCGCGTCATGATGATGAAGTCGTCGCTCAAGATGCAGCGCATCCAGCCGCAGATGGATGCCATCAAGGCCAAATACTCCAAGTTCAAGTCCACCGACCCGCGCCGCCAGGACATGAACAAGGAGATGTGGGACCTGCAGCGCAAAGAAGGCGTCAACATGTTCGGCGGATGCCTGCCCATGCTCCTGCAGTACCCGCTGCTCTACGGCTTCTACCGCATGCTCGAGTACTCCATCGAGTTGCGCCAGGCGCACTGGTTCTGGCTGCACGACCTCTCGGCCGCGGATCCCACGCACATTCTGCCGGTCTTCTTCATCGGCTCCATGTTCCTCTTCCAGTTCTTCACGCCGTCTCCGGGCGTCGACCAGAGCCAGCAGCGCATGATGGCCTTCATGATGCCGGTGCTCTTCGGATTCATGGTGTGGAACATCGGCTCCGGCCTGGCGCTTTACTGGGCGGGCAGCAACCTCATGGGCGTTGGCATACAAATGCTCATCAACCGCACGCAAATGGGGCGCGAGATGCGGGCGCTGGCTGCGAAGAGGGCAGCGAAGAAAGCAGGGAAGACGATTACCGCACGGAGGTAATCCCTCGCCGGGGGCATTCCTCACCCCGGTGCAACTTGTGATTTAATTACGTCGGGACACGATATACCTTTCACCGTCTCCATTCATCGATGCCACTCGAAGATTATTCCGCAGCCGCACACAAGATCGCAGAGTTCCTGAAAACACTCACCACCCTGGGTGGATTGCGGCTGAAGTACCGCATCACCGCCGGCCCGGGCGCTGCCGATCCTGACGGCCTGGAATCGCGCGAAATCTACGTCGAACTGGCCGGGCCCGATGCCGGATTGCTGACCGCGCGCGGCGGCGAACTCCTCCGCGCCCTCGAACACGTCGCGGCCAAAATCCTGCGCCTCGAAAATGAGGAGCACGACAAGGTCTCCTTCGACGCCGAGAATTTCAAGGCGCTGCGCGCGCGGGAACTAAAGCTGGCTGCCGACACCGCGGCCGAGCGCGTCCGCCGCACCGGACAGCCCTACAGCTTCGCCCCCATGAGCAGCCGCGAACGCCGCATGCTGCACCTCGCCTTCCGCAGCTACGACGACCTCGAGACCGCATCGAGCGGCGAAGGCCTGCACCGCTTCGTCGTCGCCTATCCCAAAGGCCACCAGCATCAGGTCTCCGCGCCACGCTCCAGCCGCCCCATGGGACGACGGCGCTAGGCATTTCTGGCCGATAGCAGCGCAGCAGCAGCTTGTCATCCTGAGGAGCGAAGCGAGGAAGGATCCGCGGTTGCTTTCCTCATCTCCACATGCGACGAACGCTGTAGGTCAACCTGCCCGCTGCCCTCATCGATTCCCCCCCGCATCCGCTTCTGCCCCTTCTCCTCATTGCGTATACTGGTTCGCGCTCAGCTGAGGGGGACCCATGATTCGCACCACGGAGATCGCGCCGGAGATCTACCGGATTTCGGTGTTCGTATCTGAAATCAATCTGGAGTTTAGCCACTTCCTGGTCAGGGACGAG
>DASYYN010000044.1:0-4056 GCA_035933815.1 Acidobacteriaceae bacterium | reverse complement strand
CTTCGCTGCTGGTTTGAATATATTGACCGAAATACTGATAGGCAGCGGGCGCTCCTGGCTGCGCGGATAAATCCAGCGTCGAACCTTTTCCGCTGTCGATGATCGGCTTGGACAAGGCAGGATTGAAAGTGCCGACCTGGCCGCGATAGCCGCTCAGCCAGGGCGTGTATTCGTAGCGCAGGCCCGCATTGAGCGTCACTCGGTTACTGATTCGGATATCGTCCTGCACGTAGAACTGTTTGGACCACCCCTGTCCGCCAAAGTTGTAGCCCGGATACGAACGCTGCACGGCGGAGGGATAACCAAGCAGGAAGTCGGCGAACGCGTCGCCGCCGGATGCCGTGGTCGTCTTTGTCCCGTCGGGATTCTGCGTCACCGTCACCTGTGCGGTTTCGTTTCCGTTAAAGCTGAACAGACCCGCATAGGTTCCGCTGTCGTACCCAAGCCATTGGTAGTAGCGGATCAGAACGCCGGCCTTGAGGGACTGGCGGCCGAGAATTTTGGTGAAGTTGTCGGAAAATTCGAATGCCTTGCGATCCTGCGACTTCGGCCGCTGATCGAACGTCGAGCCTTGCAGGGAGGCATAGCCGGTCCAGGTGTAATCGGGGAACGATGACGTGCCGTTCCTCAGCAGGCCGGAAAAGCCGCCGACTCCGAAGTCGCCGTTGAAATTGTGACCCTGCAGGAAAGCCTGCAAGCGCACATGGCTCGGCAGGTAATGTGCTCTCGCCTGATTGATCATCGTCGAGCCGAAGCTGGTGGTTACGCCCACGGCAATATCCTGCCCGATCGATGTGAGATTGGCGCGGCCCAGCAGCGGCGAGAAATTGGGGTCCACCTCGTGCTGCGTCATGTAGATCCAGTGAGCGAACAGACGATTATTAGTCGTCAGCTGGTCATCGAGGCGGACGATGTACTGGTCGAAGTTGATGGTTTGGGCGGGCACGGCGCTGAAGGTTCCGGTGGCCGTATTTTGTTTCGGGTAATAGCCGAGGATGGCGAGCGCCTGCGGAGAGATCCGGTCCGCGGGAATGACGTTGTTCGGAAACTGCTGGCGTTTGGTCACATTGCCCGAAGTGACGCTGGTGAGCGGGTCGTAGATCGGCTTGGTGCCAAAGTTGCCGGCGCGCTGTGCATTCGACGGCACAATCCCGTTGAACACCAGACCCTCGCTGAGCCGCTGGCCCTCATAACTGAAGAAGAAGAAGGTTCGATCTTTCCCCTTGTACAGATGAGGAATGGAAATGGGACCGCCCACATCGCCGCCGAACTGGTTTCTCTTCAGCCGCTGCCGCTGGAGTGCGAAATAGTTACGGGCATCGAACGCGTCGTTGCGGAGAAAATCAAATACCCCACCATGGAAGGCGTTGGTTCCGGACTTGATGGTCGCGTTGAAGAAGGCGCCGCCGCGGTTGTATTCCGCCGAATACGGGCTTTGCTCGACCGAGAATTCCTGCAGCGCATCGATGGAGGTCTGGATGAACGTGCCTCCCTGATGCTGTTCGGTCACGTCGACGCCGTCCATGAGGAACGATGTGGCTCTGCCCCGGATACCGCTGATCACGTTGCCGTTCACCACCTCAGGGCGAATCGCCAGCGAGTTGCCGGTGGGCGCGAGCAGAGCGGTGCCCGGCGTCAGCTCGGCGAGCTGAAAGTAGCCGCGGCCATTCAGCGGAAGGTCCAGCACCTGTCGATTGGTGATCACCTGGTGGATCGTCGCCGAGTCGGTGGAGAGCAAAGGCGCGGAGGTGTTGACGTTGACGACGGTCGTGGTCGTACCAATCGTGAGCGGCATGTCCACGCGGGCGATCTGGCCAACCTGCAACTCCACCGGCTTCGTCGCCGCCTGCTGGAATCCCTGAGCGGTTACGGTGATGACGTAGTTGCCGGAAGGCAGCGGTGTGATGACGTAGTCTCCGCTGCCGTTGGTGACGGCCTTGTACAGGATGTTCGTCGCCACGTTGCGCGCTTCGACACGCGCCCCTACAACGGTGGCGCCGGAAGGATCAGTAATTCGGCCCACAAACTGACCCTGCTCAACCTGGCCCCGCGCCATGGCGGCAGTTGCCATAAGTAGGAACACAACCGCCCCGCGCACGCACCTGTTCCACACACCGCAGTACGTCGACATCTTCTTTGCCTCCCACTGTTGGCGCCCGATCTGGGGAAGGGGCTGTCAGGAATGCGCATAAAGGTACGACCATTCCAGAACACCTGTCAAGGCGTCACGCAAGTGTGCCCGTGAGATGAATCGGCCGTGGCATCGACACTGCGCGGCTGAAACATGCATGGTCATTGACGGCCTGCGCGTTGTGACTGATGATGGCTGGTATGCGCAGCGCGCCAAATAGGTCGTACAAATCAGCTCCCATTCTCGAAAACAATGGCAAGGAAGACGTGACCTCTTTGCTGGTGAAACGGTTCCAGGACATGCTGCGCGACGGTCTTCTGCGTCAGGGGAGTCGGCTTCCCCCGGAGCGCGATCTGGCAGCGCACTTCAATGTCGCCCGTTCCTCGCTGCGTCAGGCACTCAAGGTTCTCGAGGTGATGGGCGTCATCACGCAGAAGGTGGGAGATGGCAGCTATCTGAATACCGATACCTCCGCCGTATTGGCTGTGCCCATGGAGTTCCTTTTTCTGCTCGATGACACTTCCGTGGGCGAATTGACCGAACTGCGGCTGCTCATCGAGCCGGGACTCGCGCGTCTGGCGGCAGAGCGGGCGACTGCCGGCGATATCGCGCTGCTGAGGCAGTCCATCCGGGATTTTGAGTCGAGCGGCGGCGATAATCTGAAGATCGTCTCGTCCGATCTTCTGTTCCACCGCGCAATCTTTCAGGCTTCGAAGAACGGCCCCGCAACCAGCGTCTTTCACAGCATTCATCGCGCGATGGCCAAGATGATTCTGGTGACCTCACAGCTCGTCGACCTCGAACACACGCTTGCCTTTCACAAACCGATCATGCAGGCGATTGAACGCCGCGATGGGGACCGGGCCGCCCGTCTCATGGCCGAACATCTGACCGATGCAACGGCTCTGCTGACGCGCGAGCAGGAGCACCAGCACCAGCGCCTGCTGCAGGACCGCATCGCACGGGAACGCCGTCCGCTGCTGCGCGGTAAGACAGCGAGTTCCGGGAAGAACTAGCACGATCCGGAGGCGGACGGGTTCGGGTTCAGAGGCGGCGAGCAATGACGTATAAGCTCTCGTGCGCGAATCCGCCAGTGCTACACCTGGTGAAACGTATGAGGGCAAAATAACTGCAGTCAGCCTCCTGCTGTTGTCCATCCTCCCTGCCGTGGCGTCCTTCGCCGTAACAAAATCCTGATGGAACTCACCATCGCAAACGAGGTCACGCTAGAGAGTGCCTCCACTGGGGTGGGTTGGACGTGCGTTGACGTCATTCGTGAGGAACTGCGGCAACGCGTGACTGTTCACGTACGTCCACGCGGTGTGAGCGGGAAGCTGTCTCTCCACACCGATAGCAGATTTCATCAGGTAGGGCGAGGGATCTTGGAGGTGAGTCGCTCCACAGCCTTCTGCGGCTGACTGCCGGCGAGCGCGGATTTCGACGGAATCGAAGGGAAGAAGTCCTCGGTTACGGTGAGCTCGTGGAAATGCCGGCGGCGGGAACCTGAGCGGGCGGGAGCAGGTCGAAATGTCCGAATTGTTTGAATGCTAAGTCGAAGAGGAGCACGAGGTGTTACAAGAAGCTGAACTCAGCGGGCTGCTGATTCAGAGAACAACCTCGGAGGCTCCTCAGAGACGACATGGACTACATCGGACTGGACGTACACAAGGAGACGATCAGCTATTGCGTGAAGGACGCGGCTGGCCGTGTGCATCAGGAAGGCAAAATCGGCTCCACGCGGCGCGAGCTGGACGCGTGGATCGGAACCCTGCCCCAGCCGCGGATGATTGCCATGGAAGCGACCATCTTCACCGGCTGGATTTACGATCATCTGCTGCCCCATGCCGCAGCGGTGAAGGTGGCGCACCCGCTCATGCTGCGGGCGATCGCGGCGGCCAAGAAGAAGAACGACCGCATCGATGCCG
>DASYYN010000107.1:0-8149 GCA_035933815.1 Acidobacteriaceae bacterium | reverse complement strand
CGAGCACGCCATCACGGCGCTCGAGCACCTGCGCGCCTTCGCCAGCCCGCTCGGCGTGAAGCTGCTGGTGGAGAACCTGCAGGGCGATGTGGCCACGCCCGCGCACCTGCTCGAGATCCTGAATGTTGGGCACCTGGACAGCATTGGCGTCTGCCTCGATGTGGGGCATGCGAATCTGGCCGATGGCGTTCCTGCGGCGATTGCAGAGCTGAAAGACCGCATTCGCTCCACGCACCTGCACGACAACAAGGGCGACAGGGACGCGCACCTCTGGCCCGGTGACGGCACGATCCAGTGGGACGACGCGATGCAGGAGCTGCGCGGCGCGCCGCAAACGCCCGCCGGCGTGCTGGAAATCCACTACACGCTGGGCGAAACCGGAGACAGCGTCGCCGAAAAGGCGAAGCGCGCGTTTGAAAAGTTTTAGGAAATGAACATGGCTGACGACCTCACGACGACGAATTCATCTTCCGAACTCATAACAAAAATTCCGGCAGCGCCGGCCGACGCGCCGCTCTCGACCATCGCGCGCATCGGGGAGCACGATGGGCAAACCGTCACGCTCCACGGCTGGCTTTACAACCTGCGCGAAAGCGGCAAGCTGCTCTTCCCCATCTTTCGCGACGGCACGGGGACGATTCAGGGCATTGTGCCCAAGGCTGCCGTGTCTCCGGAAGTGTTCGAGCGCATCAAGACGCTCACGCAGGAATCCTCGGTCATCGTGCGCGGCAAGGTACGCGCCGACAAACGTGCGCCCGGCGGTTACGAAATCGATGTTGAGAACGTGGATGTCGTGCAGCGCGTGCCCGAGGACGATCCTTACCCGATTTCGCTGAAGGAACACGGCACGGATTTCCTGATGGAGCATCGGCATCTGTGGCTGCGGACCCCTCGGCAGGCGGCCATTCTGCGCATTCGCGCCGAGATCATCAAAGCCGCGCGGGACTTCCTCGACGACAACGGTTTCGTGCTGACCGACCCTCCGATCCTCACGCCTGCGGCCTGCGAAGGCACCAGCACGCTTTTCCCCGTTGAATATTTCGGCGACGAAGCGTACCTGACGCAGAGCGGACAACTCTACATCGAAAGCACCGCGCTGGCCCTCGGCAAGGTCTATTCGTTCGGCCCGACGTTCCGCGCGGAGAAATCGAAGACGCGCCGCCATCTGACCGAGTTCTGGATGGTCGAGCCGGAGTGGGCCTTTGCCACGCTCGACGATCTGATGGGCCTCGCCGAAAATTTCATCAGCTTTATTGTCGAGCGCGTCCTCACCCGCCGCGCCGCCGAACTGAAGACCATCGGCCGCGATGTGATGAAACTCGAGGCGATCAAGCCGCCCTTCCCGCGCTTACGTTATGACGACGCTGCGAAGATGCTGAACGAAGCGCACGCCAAGGGGCTACTCGACCAGCCATTCGAATACGGCAATGACTTTGGCTCGCCCGACGAGACGTACATCTCCTCGCAATTCGACCGGCCGGTGATGGTGCATCGGTATCCGGCAGCGGTGAAGGCCTTCTACATGGAGCCTGATCCGAACGAGCCGAAGTACGCGCTGTGCGTGGACGTGCTCGCGCCGGAGGGCTACGGCGAAGTGATCGGCGGATCGCAGCGCATCGCGTCTTACGAGCTTCTGAAGAAGCGCATCGAGGAGCACCAGTTGCCAATCGAGGCGTTCCAGTGGTATCTCGATCTGCGGCGCTACGGATCGGTTCCTCACTCAGGATTCGGGATGGGTATCGAGCGCGCGGTCGCGTGGATCTGCGGTCTGGACCATGTGCGCGAAACCATTCCCTTCGCGAGGACGCTGAACCGCATTTACCCGTAGCTCCGTACGGCTCTTATGGCGAAACCGTTCGAACCTCCTGCACAGACTGCTAACTCGCCCGGCATCTACCTCGGTGTCCAGGCGCTGCCTCCGCGGAAGATCAAAGTCATCGGCGTCCCGCTCGACCTCGGGGCCTCGCGCCGCGGTGTGGATATGGGCCCCTCAGCCGTGCGCGTCGCCGGACTGGAAGCGCGGCTGGAAGCACTGGGCCATCAGGTGAGCGATGGCGGCAACATTACGGTCGCGATTGCCGAGACGAAGTCCGCCGGCAATCAAAAGGCACGTTATCTGAAGGAGATCACCGCGACCTGCTCGCGGACCGCCGAAATGGTCGAGAAGGCGCTCGCAGAAGGCGAGACGCCGGTTATCCTGGGCGGCGATCATTCCGTCGCGGCGGGCTCGGTCTCGGGAGTGGCGAACTTCTACCGCAAACAGAAGCAGAAGATCGGCCTCATCTGGATCGATGCCCACGCCGACATCAATACCCCGGAAACCACGCCCAGCGGCAACGTGCACGGCATGCCGCTGGCGGCCCTGCTGGGGCTCGGACCGGATACCCTGACCAATCTCCTCGACTTCTCGCCCAAGGTGCAGCCGGAGAACGTTGTCCTGGTCGGCGTACGCGACGTCGACGCCACCGAGAAGGAAAACATCCGCCGCAGCGGCATTACCGAGGTCTACACGATGCGCGACATCGACGAGCGCGGCATGCGGACTGTGATGGAAGAGGCGCTGCGCGTTGCTGGGCGGGGCACTGCCGGGTATCACGTCTCGCTGGATATGGACTGGATCGATCCGGAGGATGCGCCGGGCGTGGGTACTCCCGTGCGCGGCGGGGCGACCTATCGGGAAGCGCATCTCGCCATGGAGATCATCGCCGACCACGGCCGCATGCTGGCGCTTGAAGTGGTGGAGGTGAACCCAGTGATCGACGAGCACAACCGGACAGCCACGCTCGCGGTCGAGCTGATCTCGTCAGCATTCGGCAAGAAGATTCTGTAGACGTAAGTGAATCGCTTCAATCTTGTATCGCGAACCAGCGATCAGTGCGGCACCTGCCACCCTGCCCCTACGGTCGCCAGCGTGATTTCGTCCGTCGGCGAGTCGCTCAGGTCCTTCGCGACCGCAGGAAATGCCGTCCGTATCTGCTCCGTTTTCGCCCAGACCGGAACGTCGAGGAGTTGATAGCGGTAGGTTACGGTCGTCTCCGTGAATCCGTTGTGTGGCCCTGGCGGAGTGGAACTCACAATACTCGTCACTTCCCGGTGGCCATAGCAGAAACGCGGAGCCGCACGTTCGCCGGCCGGAATGAGCGAGTACGAATCGACGTGCAGGTCGCGATCTTCGAGCCGCTTGAGCAG
The DNA here is from genome assembly GCA_035933815.1 of Acidobacteriaceae bacterium. Classification (GTDB taxonomy): domain Bacteria; phylum Acidobacteriota; class Terriglobia; order Terriglobales; family Acidobacteriaceae; genus Palsa-343. The sequence continues at coordinate 4,960 of DASYYN010000107.1, read as the reverse complement.
ACCGGCGTCCATCAGCGAGTCCATTTGCGCCTTGGACTGTTTTGCGTCTTTGCCGGGCGCCACCTCGTACGGGAAATGTCGTCCCTCGGGAAACAGGCAATCGGGGCGGTCCTGGAACCACGTGTTGATGACCTTCGTGAAGTTTTCAGGCGTAGGCTTGTTCTCGCTATTCGAGCATCCGCCAAGAAAGAGCGCGAGTCCGCAGAGAGGGATCAGGGGCTTCACATTCATAGGCTTCGGTTCTTCTTCTTCAGCAATCTACTCCATGCCGCCGGCGAACTGCTGGAAAAAGCGCGGCGCAGCCAGGCTCGGCGGCAACGGTGGAGGTCCCAGGACTGTTCGATGCCACGAGTAACTCCTCGAAAGTTGCAGCCGTAATTCCCAGTCAGCGTCACGTCGCGACGGCCGCCAAGTTACTCTTGTGTCGCCACTTAGGGGATTCTCTGCAGAATTTCACGACTGTAATATCGTTCGCATGCTGGTCAACACGCAGGAAGTGCGGCATGCCATCGAAAGGGACGCGATTGTTCCCTGTTTTCAGCCCGTCGTCGACCTTCGATCGATGCGGCTCACGGGATTCGAGGTGCTCACGCGCTGGCAGCACCCGACATTGGGACTGATCCTGCCCAGCAACTTTATCCAGGTAGCTGAAGAACTCGGGCTGATCGGCATTCTGACGCGCGAGATTCTCCGCAAGGCATTCCGTTCCGCCGCTGTGATCCCCGGCCATTTCACGCTGGCCGTGAATGTCTCGCCGATTCAGTTGCGCTACCGCAGCCTGCCGACGCAGATCCGCGAAGCTGCCGAAGGCGCAGGCCTGCCACTGGACCGGCTGGTGATGGAGATCACCGAGAGCGCCATTCTGGACAACGAAACGCTCGCAGTCGCTATTGCAGAAGAGATCAAGGCCATGGGGTGCCGGCTGGCAATCGACGATTTCGGGACCGGCTACGCGAGCCTGCGGCATCTGATGGCCCTGCCATTCGATCAGATCAAGGTCGACCGCAGCTTTGTGAAGCAGATGACTCTCCGCCCCGACAGCCGCAAGATCGTGGCCGCCGTTGTTGGATTGGGACACAGCCTGGGCCTGGCGACGCTCGCCGAAGGCGTGGAAACAAAGGAGCAGGAGAACCTTTTGCTGCACATGGGCTGTTCGCTGGCCCAGGGATGGCTGTATGGGCGTCCCCTGACTGCCGACCGGATCCCGGCGCTGCTCGGCTCGCCGCCTGAGACGGCCACGCGCCACCCGCTCGTGCGGCTGCTGGGCACGAACGCCTGATTCGCGGTTCGTCTTCGCGGCCTCGTCTTCGCAGCCTCGTGTTCGCGGAACCAGCAACCCCGGCCTGGCGTATCGTTACCTGGGAAGGGAAAACCGGCCATGAAAATCCGCATTCCGAGTGAAGTTTTTCTGTTCACCGCGCTCACTGTGCTGCTGGTGGGCGCTGCCGGCTGCCACGTGCAGGTTCAGAAGGGAGCGAATGGCGAGGATAAGAACGTCAAGGTCGATACGCCGTTCGGCGGACTGCATGTGCGCTCCGACCAGACCTCGGCTGCCGACCTCGGGCTGCCTGTCTATCCCGGCGCGCAGATTGCTCCCGACCACGAAGGAGATAAGTCTGCGGATGTGCACATGGGCTTCGGCCAGTTTCAGCTGCGGGTGAAGGTGGTCACGTACGAGACGCGGGATGCGCAGGACAAGGTTCTGGCGTACTACAAAAAGGCGATGGGGCAGTTCGGCGGCGTCATCGAGTGTGATGGCAGTCAGCCGGTGGGCACGCCCGCTGCAACCCCTGAGGGTCTCACCTGCCATGAAGAGCACGGTCACCATATCAACGTGAACGGGCGCGATTACGGCGACAATGAAGGCCTGACACTCCGTGCCGGTTCGCGTCACCACCAGCACATTGTGGCTTTCAAGAGCGCGAGCAGCGGGACGAAGTACTCGATGATTGAACTGCAGGTCCCCAACGATTTCTCCAGCGACTCGTCGAAGACCAGCGACTGAGGCCCAAAAGCAACCACCCCATGTCTCCGGTTTTGGCCACATGGGATGCATTCCACTCCTCGATTGCGCTCCTGCGCCCGGTACGATAGGGTCAGTTTATGGAGCGCCTCTGCCATCGATGCAGCAATCCCTTGCGGGAAGACGAGCCGTTTTGCCCGCATTGCGGAGCGCCGCAGCTGATCGTCGAGGCAGCGGATTCATCGTTTGCACAGCAGCCCACGATGCCCATGCGCGGCCAGAGCCAGGGCGGAGTGCAGTGGCGCGCCGCGATTGGTTCAGCACTGCTGGTGGCGATCCCGGTGGGATTGCTTTCAGCCCTGAATACCGGCTACCTCTTCTTCTTTGTTATTGCCGGCGGGTTCGCCACGATTGCTCTTTACCGCCGCCGCACCTCAGCGGCAACGGACGGGCGAATCGGGTGGCGCGTTGGAGGGATACTCGGGGCTGCTTCCGCTTTCCTCGCTACGGCGTCCTGGGCTGCTCAGCTGGTAATTGAGCGCTATCTGCTGCATCACGGCGCCGCTATCGATGCGTTGTTCGATGTCGCAGCGCAGCAGCAAGTGAAGTACTGGATGCAGGCCAGCGCGCAACAGGGTCCGCAGACTCCTGAGGTGATGCACGCCATGCAGGCGGTGGCGAACTTCATGGTGTCGCCCGACGGCCATGCAGCCAGCCAGCTGACCACTGCCGTTGTGATGTCGCTGAGCATGATCCTCTTTGCTGCCGCCGGCGGGGCGATTGCCGGACGCGTGCTCGCCGTACGGCGAAGGGTGCCGCGGAGTCTTTGAGGACCAAGCCTGTAGCGGGTAGCCGGTAGCAAGTAGCAGAAGCACTCACCGAGTCGCGGACGTTCCTGGCTACACGCTACCGGCTACGGGCTACTGGCTACCCGCTCCCCCCGTACCCTTGCGATGCTGGCCGCCGCCTCGTATCATCGCCTTTACACCTATGTCTGATCTGCAGACCGTCACCACGCCGAAACTGCGCGAGAAGGGCCGGCTCATGTCGGCTTCCGAGATCGAGCGGACGCTGGTTCGTCTCGCCCACCAGATCATCGAGAAGAACAATGGGGCGCAGAGTATTGGACTGGTCGGCATCAAGCGGCGTGGCGTGCCGCTGGCCGAGCGTCTGGGATCGCTGATCACCGGAATCGAGAAGCACCCCGTCGATACCGGCGTCCTAGACATCGCCTTCTACCGCGACGATCTCTCCACGCGCGACATTCGCCCCGTCGTCACTCCCGGCTCGCTTGGCTTTGACGTGAACGGACGCGACGTCATCCTGATCGACGACGTGCTCTACACCGGCCGCACCATCCGCGCTGCGCTCGACGCGCTGTTCGATCACGGACGTCCCCGCCGCGTGCAGCTTCTGGTGCTGATTGACCGGGGACATCGCGAGCTGCCGATTGAGGCGACCTTCGTGGGCCGGCACGTGCCGACCTCGCAGCGCGAGATCATCGAAGTGAAGCTTCGCGAAGTGGACAACGACGAGCAGGTGCTGCTGGTGGAAAGAGTCTAGCCGGTAGCTTGTAGCTGCTGGCTGCCTGCTGCCAGATCCAGGATATGGCGCCAACCAGGACCCCATCCCGCAAGACGCAACCAAAATCCTCCGCCCTCCCGTTTTTCCAAAGGCCGATTCATCCGAACTCCGCGATCTCGGCGGCGGATTTTTCCGTGGAGGAAGTGCGCGGCATCCTGCTCTCGGCAGACGCGCTCGAGAGTGAAGAGCCGCTGCGCCGCGCGAAACGCCTTGCCAAACGCAAGGTGGCGCTGCTCTTTTACGAAGCCAGCACGCGCACGCGCACATCATTCGAGCTGGCAGCAAAAGCGCTGGGCGCAGACACGACGCTGGTCAGTTCCCTCTCGTCGAGCATCGAGAAGGGCGAGTCACTCAAAGACACGGGCATCACGCTGAAGGCGCTGGGCGCCGAATGCATCATCCTGCGCAGCCCGTACTCCGGCGCACCGTGGCTGCTGGCGCGCGCGACAGGGTTGCCGATCCTGAACGCCGGAGACGGGATGGCGGAGCATCCATCGCAGGCGTTGCTCGATTTGCGCACGATTCTCCAGTTCCTCGAGATCCGCGCAAGCCGCATCGGCGAAAAGTGCCTGCGCGGTGTGACCGTCGCCATCTGCGGAGACATTCGGCACAGCCGCGTTGCGCGTTCGAATGCGCTGATGCTGCCCCGGCTGGGTGCGAAGCTCCTCCTCTGCGGTCCGCCGGAACTGCTGCCCGAGAGTGCGGCCGGCATGGCGCCTGGTATCGCCGTCGAGCGCGACTTCGATGCGGCCCTGCGGCACTGTCAGGTCGTGATGATGCTGCGCATTCAGGCGGAGCGGCTCGCCGGACTGCAGATCAATCTTGACGATTACCGCAGCCGCTACCAGGCGAATGCCGATCGCATCGCCGCACACGCGCCCGAGGCGCTTATCCTGCACCCGGGCCCGATCATTCGCGGCATGGAGATCACGGCTGAAGTCGCAGACGGCCCGCTCTCCGGGATTGCGCAGCAGGTGCATAACGGCGTTCCGATCCGGATGGCGCTGGTCGCCCGCGCGCTTGGTGCAGAACGGAAAGGAGCCCGCGCATGAAGCCGCTGCTGATCCGCGGGGGACGACTCGTCGACCCTGCGTCCGGCGTTGATGCTCCGCGCGACGTCTTGATCCGCGATGGCCGGATCGTCGCAATCGAGAAGCCGGGTACGGTGAAGGCCGCTGACGCGGACCTGTTCGATGCCAAAGGGCTGGTGGTTGCACCGGGTCTCATTGATATTCACGTGCACCTGCGCGAGCCGGGCCAGGGATACAAGGAGACGATCGCCACCGGCACCGCGGCTGCCGCTGCCGGCGGATTCACGACCGTGTGCGCGATGCCCAACACGACTCCCGTGAACGATTCGCCGGAGATCACGCGCTGGATCCAGGCGCCCGAACGCGGAGCTGTTGCGCGCGT
>DASYYN010000098.1:0-22547 GCA_035933815.1 Acidobacteriaceae bacterium | reverse complement strand
GCGATGGACGCGCCGAGCGTGACGTGGACGGGCGTGACCGCGGCGAGGACGGGCTCGATGGCGACGCGTCCGAGCAGCAGGCCGAGGGCAAAGCCGAGCGATAGGATGTTCAGCGCGCGGCCTTCCGGCACGCCCTGCGCGATGAGGTGGCGCACGAGCCAATTCCAGACGTCGACTTCGCAGCCGACGTAGAGAAACAGGAAAAAGCCGAGCAGAAAGAGGAGCGGACGGCCGAGGACCGGTCCAGCATTCGAGAGGATGAACCGGCCCGCGCCGGCGGGCGGCGGCATGTGCGTTGCCGCTTCGATGGCGAGGGTGATGACGGTGAGCGCGGCGATGGTGTAGCAGAGACGCACCCAGTTGCGCTTGAACAGATTCGCGGAGATGAATGGCGTCGCCAGGCCGCCGAGCCCGAAGAAGAGATTGACGAAGTTGAGAGCGACGGCGCGGTGCGCCTCGCCGACATCGCTGGTGAGCGCGTTGGCTCCGGTGACGACGATGCCGCCTCCGACGCCGAGAAGGAAAAGCAGCGCGACGATGCTGCGGTATCCGGCGGAACGCGGCAGCAGCAGGAGCACGATGGCGATGAGGATCAGGCCCAGGATCAGCCCGGCTTTCTTGCCGAAGTCATCGAGCAGCGGGCCTACACCGAGCGAGGCGATGGTGAGGCCGATGGCCTGCGCAAAGGCGATAATGCCGTTCTGGCGCGGCGTGAGTTTGAAGCGGCCGGAGAGGTCGGGCAGGATGGTGCCGAGCATGGCGGCGATCATGCCGTAGACGAAGATGGCGAGAACCGAGGCGAGGATCAGCACGTGGAGTCCTTTCCGGGCACGTCGATCCACTGGCGCGCGCGGGTGCTCTGGAGTTCGGCGTCGAGGATGAGGAGCTGACGCAGGCCGTCGACGAATTGCGGATAATCGCGCGGCGCGGCGGGATCGGCGATGGAGGCGTAGAAGCGCCGGAAAACCTGCTTGAAGGTGTCGTCGTAGCCCTCGCTGTGGCCGCCGGGGAGATCGGCGAAGGGTTGCGCGCCGGGCTTGAGCAGCGCGGGATCCTTGATGATGATGCGGTTGGGCGTGTCGCGCTGGCCGATCCACAACTCGTCGGGGCGCTCCTGGTCCCACGCGACTCCGGCCTTAGTGCCGTAGATCTCGATGCTGAGGCGGTTCTTGCGTCCGGCGGAGACCTGGCTGGCGGTCATAGCGCCGCGGGCGCGACCCATGCGGAAGACGACCGCGCCCATGTCTTCGGTGTCAACGGGGGTGTCGGTCGTCTCGCGGTCGGAGGCGAGCTTGTTGGCGAAGGTCTCGACGGGGCCGCGGGGCTGTTTGCGCGTGGCGTGAAATGTCTGCAGGTCGGCGCAGAGGGCGGTAACGCGGAGGCCGGTGAGGTGCTCGGCCATATCGAACCAGTGGGAGCCGACGTCGGCCATGCAGCGCGAGGGACCGCCGTCCTTTGAGGAGACGCGCCAGTTCCAGTCGGTCTCATAGAGCAGCCAGTCCTGGGAGTAGGTGCCCTGGACGACGAGAATGTCGCCGAGATCGCCGTCCTCGCGGAGGCGGCGGATGTGCTGAACCATGGGATAGTAGCGCAGATTGTGACAGACGCAGTTACGTAAGTCGCGCTGGGAAGCGAGTGCGGTGAGTTCCTGTGCCTCGGCGGAGCTGACGGCGAGGGGCTTCTCGCAGAGCACGTGCTTGCCGGCGAGCAATGCCTTTTTCGCCATGGGAAAATGCTGCGCGTTGGGCGTGCAGATGTGGACGGCCTGGATGGACGAATCGCGCAGGATGGCCTCGGCGCTGATGCGCGGAACATTGAAGGCGGAGCCGAGTTTGTCGGCGGCGGCGCCGTTGCGGCCGGAGATGGCGGCGACCTCCACGTGCTCGACGCGCCGGAGCGCTTCGAGGTGGACACGGCCCATGAAGCCGGTGCCGAAGATGGCGGTGCGGATGGTGTTCGTGGTCATAGGTCATTCTTTACTTCCCATGTCTCCAAATCGGGAGACATGGGGCACCCGGAGTTGTGGAATGTTGATTTTGTTTCATACCCACCAGGCGGCGCTGGGCTGATCGCGAATGACGAGTTCGTTGAGGAAGGCGGCCGCTTTGGTCAGGCCTTCTTCGGCGGAGAGCAGGGAGTCCTCGTGCTCGATGGAGAGCACGTAGTCGTAGCCGTGCATGCGCAGCGTGGAGACGAATTCCTTCCACCACTCGGCGCCGTGGCCGTAGCCGACGGTGCGGAAGAGCCAGCCGCGGTTGCGCTCGTCGGTGTAGGGTTTGGTGTCGAGGACGCCGCTGCGCGGCAGGTTGGCGGGGTAGAGCTGCGTGTCCTTGGCGTGGACGTAATGGATGGCGTCGCCGAGAACGCGGATGGCGGCGATGGGGTCGATGTTCTGCCAGAAGAGATGGCTGGGGTCGAGGTTGGCGCCGACGGCGGCCCCGGCGATGGAGCGCAGGCGCAACAGCGTCTCCGGACTGTAGACGACGAAGCCGGGATGCATCTCGATGGCGATGCGGACGCCGTGGTCGGCGGCGAATTTGCCGTGCGCGGACCAGTAGGGACCGACGACTTCGTCCCACTGCCAGCGGAGGACGTCGAGGTAGTCGGGCGGCCAGGGGCAGGTGACCCAGTTTGGCTGCTGCGCACTCGGTGAGTCGCCGGGGCAGCCGGAGAAATCGACGACGACGGGGACGCCGAGCTTTTCGGCGAGGAGGATGGTTTTGCGGCTGACCTCCGCGTGTTGCTGGGCGCGGGCCTTGTCTGGATGGAGCGCGTTGCCGTGGCAGCTGAGGGCGGAGATGGAGGCTCCATGATCGGCGAGGATCTTTTTGAATTCGGTGAGGGCGCGGGCGTCGTCGAGGAAAGTGAGTTTGCAGTGGGCATCGCCGGGATAGTTGCCGGTGCCGAGTTCGACGGTGTCGATGTGGAGCTTCTTCAGTTTGTCGAGGACGGCGGGCAACGGCAATTGGGCGAGAAGCGGGGTGAAGACTCCGACTTTCATTTGGGCTCCGGGGCGGTTTCAGGTAACGAGACATGATAAGGCAGGGCTCATCCGCCAGCCGCCAGCTGCCAGCGGCCAGCCGTCGCGTGCAGCGGGATGCGTGTGGGGCATGTCTCGCCAACCGGGACAAGGCGGGCGCGGCGAGCCGACAATAGGGTGCATGGAAGCGATGGTTGTGAAGCAGGGTGCGACGCGCTGGGATGAGGTGAGCCTGGGCGAGGTGATGCTGCGGCTCGATCCGGCGGAGGGGCGCATCCATACAACGCGGCACTTCAACGTGTGGGAGGGCGGCGGCGAGTACAACGTGGCGCGCGGGTTGCGGCGATGCTTTGGAATGCGGACGGCGGTGGCAACGGCGCTGGCGGATAATCCGGTGGGGCGGCTGGTCGAGGACATGATGCTGCAGGGCGGCGTGGACCTGTCGCTGGTGCAGTGGGTGACGTACGACGGCGTGGGTCGCACCGTGCGCAACGGGCTGAACTTCACGGAGCGCGGATATGGAGTGCGCGCGGCGGCGGGCTGCTCGGACCGGGGGCATACGGCCATCTCCTTAACGAAGCCTGGGACGTGGGATTGGGAGAGCATCTTTGGGCCGAAGAACGGCGCGCGGTGGTTCCATACCGGCGGGATTTTTGCGGCGTTGTCGGAGACGACGCCGCTGGTTGCGGCAGAGGCGATGGATGCGGCGCGGCGGCATGGGACGCCGGTGTCTTATGACTTGAATTACCGCGATTCGCTGTGGCGGAGCATTGGCGGGAAGGCGAAGGCGCAGGAAGTGAACCGGGAGCTGGTGCGGAAAGTGGATCTGCTGCTGGGGAACGAAGAGGATTTCTCGGCGATGCTGGGCGTATCGCTCAAGGATGTCGGCGAGGATTTCGGCGAGCTGCCGGTGAACAGCTACGAGCAGATGCTGAAGGACGTCGCTGCTGCGTATCCCAACCTGAAGATGGTCGCGACCACGCTGCGCACGGCGCACACGGCGACGCGTAACGCGTGGGGAGCGATGGCGCTGGCGAACTCGGGTGGGAAGGATGAAATTGTGCTGGTGCCGCAGCGCGACGTTGAGATTCTGGACCGCGTGGGCGGCGGCGACTCGTTCGCGTCGGGGCTGATCTATGGGATTCTCGCGGGCAAACCGGTGGAGTGGGCCGTGCAGTGCGGCGTAGCGCATGGCGCGCTGGCGATGACGACGGCGGGCGATACCAGCATGGCCACGCTGGCGGAAGTGGAGCGGGTGATGAAGGGCGGGTCGGCGAGAATTGCCAGATAGCGGTGAAGCGGTCAGCGATACAACGGTCAGCTAAAAAGCGGTCAGCGATGAAACGGTCAGCAGGAAGCGCAGGGATTGGAGCTGGGGACGAGATGAGTGCGACAGGGACGAAAGAGCGGATTGAGCAGCTGGGGATTATGCCGGTGCTGCGGGCGCGGTCGGCCGAGGAGGGGCGCGCGCTGGTGGAGGCGTTGGTGGCGGGCGGCATCGTGGCAATGGAAGTGACGATGACGGTGCCGGGCGCGGTGGATCTGCTGCGCACGCTGAAGCAGGAATACGGCGAACGGCTGCTGCTGGGATCGGGCACGGTGACGACGCCGGAGCAGGCGGTGGCGACCATCGAGGCGGGCGCGGAGTTCGTGGTCAGCCCGAGCTTCCATCCGGATGTGGTGGAAGTGACGCGCGAGATGGGAAAGGTTTCGATTCCGGGAGCGCTGACGCCGACCGAGGTGATTACAGCGTGGCGCGCAGGCGCAGATTTCGTGAAGGTGTTTCCCTGCTCGGCCATGGGCGGGGCCAGTTATCTGAAGTCGCTGCTGGCGCCGTTTCCGGAGCTGCGGCTGATTCCGACCGGCGGCGTAACGCTGCAAACCGCGGCGGATTTCCTGAAGGCCGGCGCGCGGGCGCTGGGTGTGGGGACGGACCTGGTGAATCCAAAGGCCATTGCCGAAGGCGCACCGGAGACGGTGACGCAGACGGCGCGGGCGTACCAGGAAATTATTGAAAAGTCCCGAAAGGCTTGAAAACGGGCTCAGGGCGAAGGTTGAGCAAACGCCCCCTTTTTGGCCGGGTGCAGCCGGCCAACGGGCGACAATTCGCAACGCAGCTTCGCCCGGAAGGCATCCCACTTATAGCCGCCAGTCGTATTGTGCGTGGCCTGTAATCCTGCAGGCTGATATCCGGCTATGGCAAAAATTTCATCAACGGAGCTTCCCAATGAAGGCAGAGAACCTGCGAGAGCTTCTGGTCGAGGAACTGCGCGACCTCTATTCCGCCGAAACCCAGCTCACCAAAGCGCTGCCCAAAGTGGCGAAACATTGTTCTGACAGCAAACTGAAACAGGTGGTCGAGCGCCATCTGAAAGAGACTGAAGGACACGTGGAGCGGCTGGAGAAGATCTTCGAGCAGCTCGAAGAGAGTCCGAAGGGCAAGACCTGCGCGGGGATGAAGGGTCTGATCACCGAGGCCGACGAACGCATGAAGGAAGGCGCGGAGGACCCGGCCACTCTCGATGCGGGCATCATCGCCGACGCGCAGCGCGTGGAGCACTATGAGATTTCCGCGTACGGCACGGCGCGGACCTTCGCGAACCTGCTTGGCGAGAAACAGATCGCGCGCCTGCTGGAACAGACGCTCGAAGAAGAAAAGACCGCCGACGCGAAACTGAATCAGTGCGCCGAGAGCATTAACCTGGAAGCGAGAGAAGCAGCGTAGAGCAGCAGCCAGCAGTCAGCAGCCAGCGGTTAGCAGATACGTTCACTATCTGCTAACTGCTATTTGCTTTCTTGTCCCGCCGGATCGTAGTTCAGGTTGGGGCTGAGCCAGCGCTCCACCTCCGATAGCGGCATGCCTTTGCGCTGCGCGTAGTCGGCCACCTGGTCGCGGTCGATTTTGCCAACGCTGAAATAGCGCGACTCCGGGTGTGCGAAGTAGAGTCCGCTGACGCTGGCGCCGGGCAGCATGGCAAAGCTTTCGGTGAGCTGAATGCCGGCGCTGCACTCCACCTTCAGCAGCTGCCAGACAGTTCCCTTCTCTGTGTGATCCGGACAGGCCGGATACCCGGGCGCGGGGCGAATGCCACGGTATTTCTCATGGATGAGATCTTCGGGCGACAACTGCTCGGAGCAGCCGTATCCCCACTCGTCGCGCGCACGCTTGTGCAGAAATTCGGCGAAGGCCTCGGCGAGACGATCGGCCAGCGCTTCGGCCATGATGGCGTTGTAGTCGTCGTGCTCGGCGTGAAAGCGCTTGCGGAGTTCCTGCAAGCCGACGCCGGCAGTGACGGCGAAGGCGCCGATGTGATCGGGCAAGCCGGTTTCTTTTGGGGCGATGAAGTCGGACAGCGAGCGGCAGGGCTCGCTGCCTTCGCGGTTTGCCTGCTGGCGCAGGAAATGGAAGCGCTGAGCGACGGTGGATCGCGAGGCGTCGGTGTATAGCTCGACGTCGTCGCCGACGGCACTGGCCGGGAAGAATCCGTAGACGGCGCGCGCGGTGAGGAGCTTTTCGTCGATGATGCGGTCGAGGAGCGTCGTCGCGTCGGAAAAGAGCTGCCGGGCTTCGGGGCCTTTCTGCGGGTCGTCAAAAATGCGCGGGTAAACGCCTTTCATCTCCCAGGCGTGGAAGAGCGGGCTCCAGTCGATGTAGTCGCGCAGGGTGGACAGCGGGAAATCCTTCAGCACGCGGAGCCCGGTGAAGGCCGGCGCGGGAATGTCCTCGGCGCGCCACGTAATCGGCGTGCGACGCGAACGGGCTTCGGTGAGCGAGACGGTTTGCTGGCGCGGCGCGGCGTGCGATTTGCGGGCTGCGTCGTATTCGGCGCGCAGATTCGACACGAAGGCCGGTTTGTTCTCTTTGCTCAGCAGGCTGCTGGCGACGGGCACGGCACGACTGGCGTCGGCGACGTGCACGACGGGCTCGCTGTAGTGGGGCGCAATTTTGATTGCCGTGTGGGCGCGGCTGGTCGTCGCTCCGCCGATGAGCAGCGGCAGCTTGAACTCGAGGCGCTCCATCTCGCGGGCGACATGCACCATCTCGTCAAGCGAAGGCGTGATGAGGCCGCTCAGGCCGATGATGTCGGCATTCTCCTGGCGAGCGCGCTCAAGGATTTTCTCCGCCGGGACCATGACGCCCATGTCGATGATCTCGTAATTGTTGCAGGCGAGGACGACGCCGACGATGTTCTTGCCAATGTCATGCACGTCGCCGCGCACGGTGGCGAGCACGATCTTGCCCTGCGTGCGCACCTCGTGGCCGGCGGCGGCCATCGCGGCCTTCTCGGCTTCCATGAAAGGCGTCAGGTATGCGACGGCTTTCTTCATCACGCGAGCGGACTTGACCACCTGCGGCAGGAACATTTTGCCTGCGCCGAAGAGGTCGCCAACGACACTCATACCGGCCATCAGCGGGCCTTCGATGACGGCGAGCGGGCGGCCGAGCTTCACGCGCGCTTCTTCGGCATCCGCGTCGATGTAGGTATCGATCCCCTTCACCAGCGCGTGCGTCATCCTCTCCTCGACAGTACCGCTGCGCCACTCTTCGGCTTCCTTCTGCGTGGCCGTCGCCCCCGAGCTTGCGGACTTAATGGCTTCGCCAAACTGAACGAGGCGCTCGGTGGCGTCGGGGCGGCGGTTGAGCAGGACATCTTCGACGAGCGTCTTCAGCTCCGGCTCGATCTCCTCGTACACCTCAAGCATGCCGGCGTTGACGATGGCCATGTCGAGCCCGGCCGCGATGGCGTGATAGAGGAATGCCGCGTGCATCGCCTCGCGGACGGGATTATTGCCGCGAAAGCTGAAGGAGATGTTCGAGACGCCGCCGCTCACCTTGGCGTGGGGCAGGTTCTGCTTGATCCAGCGCGTCGCGTTGATGAAGTCGACAGCATAGTTGTTGTGCTCCTCCATGCCGGTGGCGACGGTGAGGATGTTGGGGTCGAAGATGACGTCTTCGGGGGGGAAGCCGACTTCATCCACCAGAATGCGGTAGGCACGCTCGCAGATGCGGATCTTTTCCTCGTAGCTCGCCGCCTGGCCATTCTCGTCAAACGCCATGACGACGGCGGCCGCGCCATACCTGCGCACGGTGGCGGCGTGCTCGCGGAACTTCGCCTCGCCTTCCTTGAGGGAGATGGAGTTGACGATGCCCTTGCCCTGCATGCATTTCAGGCCCGCCTCGATCACCTCCCATTTGGAGGAGTCGACCATGAAGGGTACTTTCGCCACTTCAGGCTCACTGGCGAGGAGCTGCAGGAAGCGCGACATTGCCGCGACGCCGTCGATCATGCCCTCGTCCATGCAGATGTCGAGGACATTCGCGCCGTTCTCCACCTGCTGGCGCGCGATGCTGACTGCTTCTTCGTACTTCCCGTCGCGGATAAACTTCGCGAATTTTGGCGAGCCGGCGACGTTGGTGCGCTCGCCGATCATGATGAAGACGTTCTCCTGCTGCTTGAAGGGCTGCGAGCCGGAGAGGCGGAGAGGACGAAAGCTCGGTTCCTCCACCGCAGGTTCAGCAACAGGCGCGCCGCCGATCGAAGTCGAGCGCAGTTCGCGTGCGGGCTGGTTCTCCAGCGCTTTGGCGATCGCGGCGATGTGCTCGGGCGTGTTACCGCAGCAGCCCCCGGCGATGTTGATCAGATGGCCGTGTGCGAAATTGCTCAGGCGCCGGGCCATGTCCTGCGGTCCCAGGTCGAACCCCGTCGGAGACAGCGGATTGGGCAGCCCGGCATTCGGGTAACAGGAGATTGCCACGTTCGATTTTTCGGCCAGGTCCTCGAGGAAGGGGTACATCAAGTCCGGGCCGAGCGAGCAGTTCAGGCCGACGGAGAACGGATGCACGTGCTCGACGGCGTTCCAGAAAGCCGCTATGGTTTGGGCGGAGATCATCGTCTCGCCGCCGCGCCCAACGGCTGCAGAGATCATGATGGGCAGGCGCCGGCCTTCCTGCTCGAAGACTTCCTGAATGGCGACGAGCGCGGCTTTGGCATTCAGCGAATCGAAGATGGTTTCGACGAGCAGCAGATCGGAGCCGCCGGCGATCAGCGCGCGGACCTGCTGCGCGTAGGCGGTCTTCACCTGGTCGAAGGTGACGACGCGGAAGCCGGGATCGTCGGCGTCGGGTGAGTTCGAGAGCGAGACGGTCAGAGGTCCGATGGCGCCGGCGACGAAGCGCTGGCGGCCGGTGGCGTTCGCGATGCGGTCCGCCCATTCGCGGCACTGGCGCGCAGACTGCTCGTTGATGCGCCACGCGAGGTCACCCAGGAAGGCGTCGTTGACGATCTTCTGGTAGAACTCGGGCGTCTTGCGCCCGCCGTGCTCGCGCGGGTCGTCTACGAAGAACTCGCTCTGCGCGATGGTGGTAGCGCCGAAGGTGTTGGTCTCGATGATGTCGGCACCGGCCTCGAGGAACCGGCGGTGAATGTCGCCGATCATCTGCGGCTGGGTGAGGGTGAAGAGGTCGCCGTTGTTCAGCAGGTCCTTCTTCGCGTCGCGGAAGAGGTCGCCGCGGATATCGGCTTCCTTCATGCCGTAGGTGCGGATCGTCGTCCCCATCGCGCCATCGATGATGGCGATGCGCTGATCGAGGATCTTGCAAAGCGGATGCTGGGTCTCTGGCGTCATAGGGGTCTGATCCGCTGGGAATGCGCGGGGATTCATCTTCAATCGTAACGAATTGTGGAGGAAATCCCGAAGCGTGCACCGCGAAGCGGGCAGTTGCGGGGCTGAATGCGGAAATGGACGGGGCGAATGGGCGATGAGGCTACTTCACCGCGTCCGCGGCAACCGAGATCTGGCCCGGCATGCCGACCGCGGGGACCAGCATGTCCTCTTTGCGCATGACAAGATTGGTAGCGTTCAGAGTGGCCAGTTCAAAGCCGTGGCCATGCGTGATCGCATCGGTTGGGCACGCCTCGACACAGTATCCGCAGAAGATGCAGCGGTTGTAGTCGATGTTGTAGACCTTGGCGTAGCGTTCGGAGCTGGAGATGCGGTTCTCCGCCGTGTTCTCGTCGGCCTCGATGTAAATGCAGTTCGAGGGGCAGGCAGCGGCGCAGAGAAAGCACGCCACGCACTTCTCCAGGCCGTTCTCGTCGCGCTGCAGCACATGCGCGCCGCGGAAGCGCTCCTGGAAGACGGCGCCACGCAGCGGACCCGGGCCGTCGGGGTAGTTCTCGACCTCGGTGGGCTGGAACATTTCGCGGAAGGTAATGCTCATGCCCTTGGCGATGGCGGCGACGTTGCGCGGTATCGACATACTTTCAGTATACGGAAAATGCGAGGGGCTCACCGGGCCGCGGCCGTTGGCGCGCTGGGTGTCGCCGGGGCCAAGGCTGGTCTGCAGAAACTGGAGCACTTTGGGCATGGCATGCAGCGACGGAGCGGTATTGCCTTCGGGCGTGCCGCCAAGTAGAATCTTACTGCGTCTTACCGGAGCAGGAAAATGCCCGTAACCAGAATTTCATCGAAGGGGCAGGTGGTGCTGCCGCAACCCATTCGCAAACGGCGCAAGTGGCGGGCGGGCACCGAACTCATCGTGGAAGAAACCAAGGATGGCGTGCTGCTGCGGGCCGCGAGGCCGTTCCCGCCAACAACATATGAAGAGGTGGAGGGACTGCTTCAGTACAAAGGCAAGCCGAAGACAATCGAGGAGATGGACGCGGCCATCGCGAAGGGCATAAAGGAACGGCATGCTCGCGGTCGATAGTAACGTCGTTGTTCGGTACCTCGCGCGCGACGACAGCGCGCAGACAGCACGCGCGACGAGACTGATACGAACTGAGCCGATTCTGCTTCTCAAGACAGTCCTGCTGGAGTCGGAATGGGTGCTGCGTTCCGCGTATGGGTTCGATCGGAATGCAACCGCAGGTGCCTTCCGCAGTTTGGCGGGCTTACCGACCGTGCACGTGGAAGACGAAGCTGCCGTGGCTCAGGCGCTTGACTGGTTTGCGGCGGGTATGGACTTTGCGGACGCCCTGCACCTCTCCGGCTCCAGCGGCGCCGTCGATCAGTTCGCGACGTTCGACCGAAGACTGGCAAAGACTGCGCAAAGGCTGGCGCCTACAAATCTTCTGCTGCTCTCCTGAAGGTGTCGAATCGGCGCTGGACCGTGCTATGCTCAGGGCACTGAGCGATGCGCCCCATGTGTCCCAATGCGAACGGGTTCAGCCGCAGGAACTGGAATGGTTCCTTCGTGCGCGCCATTGCTCCGCGCCGTTTTCTGCGCGTCCTGCCTACGCGGACGCGACCTAGTCTCTTCGGCAGCGACTAGTTCCCTCTTCTGACGGCGCAACTCCGGCAATCCAGCTTTCGTGATTTGTTCAGCAGCGCCGTCGAGAGTCTCCTCAGGCAGCCCTCGCATTTTCCTAACCCCGGAAGGAGAGATATATGACGGTATCGAAGCAGGTGTTTCAGCAGTACGGCCCGAAGCTGGTAACTCCGCTGCCTGGGCCGAAGTCGCGCGCCGTGGTGGAAGCCGATGAGCGGCTTATTTCGCCCAGCTATACGCGCTCGTATCCGATGGTGGCGAAGCGCGGACGCGGCGTACGCGTGGAGGATGTGGATGGGAATGAGTTCCTGGACTTTGCCGCAGGGATAGCCGTGGTGTCGACGGGTCATTGCCATCCGGAAGTGGTCGCAGCGATCCAGAAACAGGCCGGCGAGCTGATCCACATGTCGGGCACGGACTTCTACTACGAGTCGCTGGTGACCTTGTCGGAGCGGCTGTCGGCGATTGCTCCCATGCCTGGGCCACACCGCTTCTACTACGGCAACTCCGGCGCGGAGGCGATTGAGTGCGCGCTGAAGATCGCCCGGTATCACACGGGGCGGCAGAACATCATCGCGTTCCTGGGCGCGTTCCACGGACGGACGATGGGTGCGCTGTCGCTGACGGGGTCGAAGCCGCAGCAGCGGCGGCGCTTCGCTCCGCTGGTGCCGGGCGTGACGCATGTTCGGTATCCATACGCCTATCGCGGATGCTCGGGCGGAGCGCAGGACGAGACGGAGTTCGCGCTGGGATGCGCGCGCTACATCGAGGAGAAGCTCTTCCGGACGGTGCTGCCGCCGGAGGAGGTCGCAGCGGTCTTCATCGAGCCGATCCAGGGCGAGGGCGGATACGTGGTGGCGCCGCCGATCTTCATGCAGGAGTTGCGGCGGATCTGCGACAAGAACGGCATTCTGCTGGTCGCCGATGAGGTGCAGTCCGGAGCGGGACGCACCGGCAAGTGGTGGGCGATCGAGCACGCGGGCGTCGAGCCGGATATCGTCTGCATGGCGAAGGGCATCGCGTCGGGCATGCCGCTGGGCGTCTGCATGACGCGCGCGGAAATCATGGATTGGAAACCGGGGTCGCACGCATCGACGTTCGGCGGCAATCCGGTGTGCATCGCGGCCTCGCTGGCCACTTTGGACATTCTGGAGCGCGAGGGCATGGCGAATGCCGCCAAACAGGGCGAGGCGATGATGACGCGCCTGCGCGGCTGGATGAAGAAGCATCCGGTGCTGGGCGAAGTGCGCGGACGCGGGCTGATGATCGGGCTGGAGATCGTGAAGAGCCAGGAAACCCGCGAGGCCGCTCCGGCAGTGCGCGACCGCATTGTCGAGCTGGCGTTTGAGCGCGGGCTGCTGATTCTGGGCTGCGGAGAGAACTCCATACGGCTGGCGCCTCCGCTGATCGTGAACGAGCATGAGGCGGCGATCGCGCTGGACATTCTGGAGGAGTGCTTCACCGCGGCTGAGGAGGAACTGGCGAAGCCGGAGCTGACCGCGGCAGGGCGGTAGAGTCGTCAGCGCTGGCTGTTGCTGCCGGGAGGGTGGCGCGCCATGCGACGGAAGAAAAGGCCGGCGACGAGGAATCCCGCGGCAATAGCGGCATTGGTGATGCCGCGGTGCAGGTTGCCGTGGTGCATGGCGAGCGCTGCGTTCAGGAACCAAACCGCAGCGCCGACGTACCAGATCCAGTTGAAGTTGCGGCCCACTTTAGTTTGGGATGCGCCACACGGGGCAGGCGCATCCTTCCTCGAAACCATAGTACGGCGTGGGGGACGATCCGGGCACGGCGCGGGCTTCCACAGGGCTGCGCTCCGTGTGCTAACATCCGATCTTCCGCGGACGCCGGGTGAAAACCTGCGTTTGCCGGGGACTTTGCCCAGGGATTTGGCGAATGGGGCATCAGGACCTTCCGGCACGCATCCGCTGCGCGCCGGAACACATTTCGGCTCATCCCCGACGCCTGTCACGACGCCCTTCCGGCATCCCTGTGCCGGTGATCACAGGCTGCAACCCCGACACTGATTTCTACTTAGCTGTTTTCGCGGCTGCTCTGCCGAGCAGCCACACCTCTTTTTCCCGACAAGGAGCCTTGCCATGAAGAGCTATCCAGGAAGTGAGATTCGCAACGTAGCTGTAGTGGGGCATGCGCACAGCGGAAAGACCACCCTCGTCGCCGCTCTGCTGCATGCCGCCAAGATGACGCCGCAACAAGGCCGCGTGGAAGACGGGTCCGCCGTGACCGCGTACGACGAGGAAGATGTGGCCCGTGGCACCACGATGCAGAACGCCGTCGCCCATGCCGAGTGGGATGGGGTGAAGGTGAATTTTATCGATACTCCCGGTTTTCATATGTTCGTCCACGAAGCGCGCGCGGCGATGATGCCAGTGGAAGCGGCCCTGGTGACGGTGAACGCGGTGAACGGCCTGGAGCCGATCACAGAGCGGGTGTGGAAGTACGCCGAGGAATCCAATCTGCCGCGCATGCTGGTTGTGAACCATATGGACCATGCGCGCGCGGCAGAGTCCGTGGAGAAGACGCTCGGCGGCTTGAGCGAGCGCTTCGGCCGCCAGTGCATCCCGGTGCAGCTGCCGATCAGCAGCGACAAAGGATTCGAAGGCGTCGTCGATCTGGTGACGATGGAGGCCTTCTTCTACACGCCGGGCGGCGATGGGCACGGCAAGATTGGCGAGCTCCCCAAGCATCTCCAGGATGCGGCGCAGAAGGCGCACGAAACGCTGGTGGAGCTGGTGGCGGAAGGCAAAGACGAGCTGATGGAGGAATATTTCCGCGAGGGCACGATCCCCGAGCAACACCTGATCACGGCGCTGCACGAAGCCATTCGCGAGGACCGCATCTTCCCTGTTCTGTATACCAGCGCGCTCAGGAATGTCGCGACCGATCACTTGCTGGATTTCCTGAAGGTGTACGCGCCGGCTCCCACGGAACGGGAACCCGTTGCGGCGCGGGCGGTGCTGGCGGGGGTGGCCGCGGGCGGGAACGGCGAAGCGAAGGCAGAGTCCGGCGGCGACGCGAGCCCCGAGATTGTCATGCGCAAGGTGGACGACGTCGAGCCGCTCTCGCTCTACGTCTTTAAGACCATGACCGATCCGTTTGCGGGCCGGATCACCTTCTTTAAGGTTTTCTCCGGCTGCCTGCGCAATGATGCCGCCGCGCAGAACTACGCGCGCCGTACAACCGAGAAGTTCTCGCACCTCTCGATCATGCAGGGCAGGACGGCGGTTCCGGTGAGCGAACTGCACGCCGGCGATCTGGGCGCGGTCGCGAAGCTGAAAGAGACGCTGACCGGCGACACACTCGGCGACAAGGCGCACGAGATTTTCTATGAGCCGGTGACTATGCCGGAGCCGGCGATGACGTGGGCCATCGAGCCGAAGACACGCGCCGACGAGGATAAGCTGGCGCCCGCCGTTCACAAGCTGATGGAAGAGGACCTGATTGTGCGTTTCTTCCGCGACGGCCAGACGAACGAATTCCTGATCGCAGCCGCCGGGCAGCCGCACATTGAATCGCTGGTGAGCAAGCTGAAGAAGCGCTACCACACCGAGGTGACGCTGAAGGCGCCGCGGGTGCCATATCGCGAGACGATCCGCGGCCGGGCCGACGCGCAGGGACGCCACAAAAAGCAGACTGGCGGCCACGGACAATATGGCGACTGCAAAATCAAAATGGAGCCTCTGCCGCGCGGCGGTGGCTTCGAATTCGTCAACGACGTCTTCGGCGGCGCCATTCCGCGGAACTTTATTCCCGCGGTGGAGAAAGGCATCGTCGAATCGGCGGCGCGCGGCTTCCTGGCCGGTTATCCCGTAGTGGATTTCAAGGTGATCCTGTACGACGGCAGCTACCACGACGTTGATTCGAACGAACTTTCGTTCAAGATGGCGGGGCGGCTCGCCTTCCGCAAGTGCATGGAACAGGCGAAGCCGACGCTGCTGGAGCCGATCATGAAGGTCGACATCGAGGCTCCGCAGGAGTTTGCGGGGGCTCTGATGGGCGATCTGAACCAGCGGCGCGGACGGGTCCAGGGCATGGATAGTCAGGGAGCGACAACGATCGTCCATGCCGAGGTGCCAATGGCGGAGATGCTGACTTACGGACAGACGCTGACGGCCATGACGCAGGGCCGCGGCAGCTTCCACATGGATATGGATCACTACGACATCGTTCCGGCGCAGATCGCGGAGAAGATTGTCGCGAACGCGAAGAAGCCGGCGGGAGAAGAGGAAGAAGAGTAGCGATCATTGCAGACTGAACACTGAGGCCCGCCGCAATGGCGGGCCTCAGTGTCAGACGTATTGCTCGCGATACCAGTCGACGGTGCGCCGGAGGCCCTCCTCGAAGGAGACTTTCGGGTCGTAGCCGAAGGCGTCGCGAGCGGCGGAGATATCGGCCAGGGAGTTGGAGATGTCTCCAGCGCGCGGCGGTCCGTAGATCGGAGACCCCTTAAAATCAAGCAGATCAGCCATGACTCTGAAGGTTTCATTCAGGGTGTGGCGCTCGCCGGTGGCGACGTTGAATACGCGCCCGGCAACGCTTTCCGCGGGCGCTTCCATGGCCAGCAGGTTCGCGGAGACGGCATTCCCGACGTAGGTGAAGTCGCGGCCCTGCTCGCCGTCGCCATGGATGGTCGGGCGCTCGCCGCGAAGCATCTGCAGGGCAAATTTGGCCATGACGCCACTGTAGGGAGAGTCCGGATCCTGGCGCGGCCCGAAGATGTTGAAGTAGCGCAGACAGACGGATTCGATGCCGTATATCTGCCAGTAGCTCATCATGTAGTACTCGCCGGCAAGTTTCTGGACCGGATAGGGCGCGATCGGCATGGGAAGCATGGTTTCGCGGCGCGGGAATCCGGGCTGATTGCCGTACGCGGAAGAGGAGGCGGCATAGATAATTCGCTTCACCCCGGCGGCACGGGCTCCCTCGAGCAAGTTGAAGGTACCGTCGAGGTTGACCATGTGGCTGGTGCGGGGATCTGTGACGGATCGCGGGACGGAGGGAAGGGCGGCCTGATGAAAGATGACGTCCACTCCATGGCAGGCGCGCGCGGTGGCGTCGGCGTCGCGGAGGTCGCATTCGAGGAACTGGAAGCGCCCGGTCAGGTGCGCGAGGTTCTCGCGTTTGCCGGTTTCGAAGTTGTCGAGGCCGCAAACGTTTGCGCCGCGCTCGATGAGCGCGCCGGTGATCCACGATCCGATGAACCCGGCGCAACCCGTAACAAGTATCTTTTGCATCCCATGCCAATGGTAAAGGATGGCTTCGCGGCGCCCGGCTTGCACCGCGCATAAGGCATACTGAATGGCAATGGAAACGCTTCCACCTTTTCGCCTGAGCCCGTGGTTCCGCACGCGTCCGTGGGGCTGGCAGGATCTGTCTCCGTGGTACGACTACAAAACCGAAGGCGAGCCGATCGGCGAAGTCTGGCTGACTGGCGAGATGTGCACGGCAGACACGGGTCCGCTGCGCGGCATGACGCTTGCGGAGATTACGCGACAGCATCGCAGCACGCTGCTGGGCGCTGGGCCGGCAACGCAGGATTTTCCGCTGCTGATCAAGCTGCTCTTCCCGAAGGATAAGCTCAGCATCCAGGTGCATCCGGACGATGCGCTGGCTCAGAAATATGGAGAGCCGCGCGGCAAAACGGAGTGCTGGTATGCGCTGGAAGCGAAGCCGGGAGCGAGCGTCGCGCTGGGGCTGAAACCGGGAGTGACGGTGGAGCAGGTGAAGAGCGCGATCGAGGACCAGACGGTCGAGTCGCTGCTGGAGATGGTTCCGGTGCACAAGGGCGACATGCTTTTCGTGGACGCGGGAACAGTGCACGCGATGGGCCCGGGCGTGGTGATTTTGGAAACGCAGCAGACCAGCGACCTGACGTACCGGATGTACGACTACGGGAGCGGGCGGGAACTGCATCTGGACAAATCATTCGCTGCCATGCGGCTCGAAACGCGTGCGGGGAAGGTGGCTGCGCGTCCGGTGGACGGCCACAGCCTTCTGATCGACGAGCGGTATTTCCGAATCGAACGCTGGCCGATCCGGCCCGGGACGGCTTCGTCGCTGGTGACACCCTGTGCGACGGTGCAGATGCTGTTCGTCGCCCAGGGGCGGGCGCGGATTGCGGGATCGGCATCCGGGGACGGTTTCGAATCATTCGTGCTGGAAACCAATCAGCTTGCTGTCATTCCTGCATCTACAGCACGTTGGGGCTTTGCGGCAGATAGCCCGACGGAGGTCATTCGCATTGTGCCGGCGGGCGAGTGAATCTTCTGCCGGACCCCGGCGTATTCTTTAGTTTTGCCAGGAGATCGATGTCCGAGGCAATCGACTTTCGTCCCATTATTTTGGCAGGCGGCAGCGGCACACGTTTTTGGCCGCGCAGCCGTCGCGCACGAGCAAAGCAGGTGCTGGCGCTGGATGGCGAGCGAACGATGATCCAGCGCACGCTGGAGCGACTCTCGCCGCTGGCGAAGCCGGAAGACGTGTGGGTGATCACGAACACGCTGCTTTCGGGAGCAATCTACTCGCAACTGGATGAGGTTCCGCAGGAGCAGGTGGTCTGCGAGCCGGCAGCGCGCAATACCGCTCCGGCGGCGGGACTGGCGGCGTTCCTGATGGAGAAGCTGTATCCCGGTTCTGTGCTGGGCATATTTCCTTCAGACCACGTCATCGCCGACGAGAAAGCATTCGTGGAGATCATTTCGCGGGCGGTGCGGCTGGCCGGGGCGGGCGAGAACATCGTGGTGCTGGGGATCGAGCCGACGCGTCCCGAGACCGGCTACGGTTACATTGAGACCGGAGCAGAGCTGGAAACAGGCGTGCTGCGCGTGAGACGCTTCACCGAGAAGCCGAATCTCGAAAAGGCCGAGGAGTTCGTCGCGGCCGGAAACTTCTACTGGAACAGCGGCATGTTCGTGTGGAGCGCGACGACACTAGCCAACGCTGTCCGCGAATACCTGCCGGACACCGCTCCCCTGCTCGAGGAGATCGCGGCGGCGTGGGGAACACCGGAGTTCGCCGGCGTCTTCCAGGCGCTGTATCCAAAATGCGAGAACATCAGCGTGGACTACGCCGTGCTGGAACCGCGGTCGGCGCGCGGTGAACTGCGTTCGCACCTGTACTGTCTGCCATCGCGGTTTGGCTGGAGCGATCTGGGATCGTGGACGGCGCTGCATGAGTATCAGCTGGAGCACAACGGCGCGGATCCGAACGGCAACGTGACGGATGCTGTCGCCACTGTCGTGCTGAACGCGAAGAATAATTACGTGTTCAGCCCACAGCGCACGGTGGCGCTGGTCGGCGTCGAGGATCTGGTGGTCGTGGAGACAGAAGACGCGCTGCTGATCACGAACCGGCATCACTCGCAGGATGTGGGCAAAGTGGTGAAGGAACTGGCGGCGCGAGGTCGAGAGGAACTGATTTAAGCCAATGTCGCAAAAGTCCCCTGTGAAATTTGGAACGGATGGTTGGCGCGGCGTTATCGCCGACGACTTCACCTTTGAGAACGTGCGCGCAGCCGCGGCCGCAATTGCCGGCTACGTACTGGCGAAGGAAGATTCCTCGAAGGGCGTTTGCATCGGGTACGACACGCGCTTCGGCTCGCCCGCATTCGCGGCGGTTGTGGCCGAGGTAATCGCCGGCGCCGGAATTCCGGTGAAACTGGCGGATCGCATCACGCCGACGCCGGCATTGTCGTATGCCGTGAAGCATCAGGGCGCGGCCGGGGGCGTGATGATCACGTCCAGCCATAATCCGGCGCAGTGGAACGGCGTGAAGTATAAGGCGGCGTATGGCGGGTCGGGTAGTCCGTCGATTATGACGGAGATCGAAAGCATGCTGGGCAAGCCGCTGCCGAAGGGGAAAGCGGCGGGGATCGAGCGGGTGAATTTCGTGCCGCGGTACGTCGATGCCATCCAGAAATTCGTTGACCTGGATCTGATTGCCAAGTCGAAGCGGCGGTTCGTCATCGATCCGATGTACGGGGCCGGCGCGGGCATTCTGGCGGATATTTTCTCGAAGATCGGCGTGGATTACGTGCAGATCCGGGCCAATCACGATCCTCTGTTTCCGGGAATTAATCCCGAACCGATTGAGCCTCATATCCGCATGGCGCAGGACGTGGTGGTGCGGGAGAAGTGCGATGCGGCGCTGATCACGGACGGCGATGCGGACCGGATCGGCGCGGCCGACGAGAACGGGAACTTCGTCGATCCGCACAAGATTTACTCGGTCATCCTTCAGTGGCTGCTGGAGCGGAAAAAGTGGCCGGGCGACGTGACGCGTGCATTCAACACTACATCGATGCTGGACCGCATTGCCGCGCGGTATGGACGCAAGCTGCACGAGCACGGCATCGGATTTAAGTTTGTCTGCGACCTGATGCTGACGGAGGACATTCTGATCGGCGGCGAGGAGTCGGGCGGCATCGGCATCCGCAAGCATCTGCCGGAGCGCGACGGGCTGCTCAATTCCCTGCTGCTGGCCAACATCATGGCCGAGGAGAACAAGACGCTGGGCGAGCTGGTCGCGCGGCTGCAGCAGGAATATGGCGAGCACCATTACGGGCGCATCGACCTGCATATCCCCGACGACCTGAAGAACGCGACGATCGCGCGTGCGAAGGCCGGAGTGGGCGAGTTCGCCGGAATGAAAGTCGAGAAGGTGGAGACGCTGGACGGAATCAAATTCTGGCTCGACAATCCTGAAGCAAAACGCAAGCCGAATGCAGCGAAGACGTGGCTGCTGCTGCGCGCGTCAGGAACGGAGCCGCTACTGCGGATCTATTCGGAGTCGTGTTCGATGGAAGCAGTGAAGAAGCTGCTGGAGTCGGCGCGGACGTTTGCGATGACCAGCCTGGGATAAGGCCGGCTGTTTTCCTCCATACATGCGTCCGGCGTACCATGGTGCGGATTCGTGTTGGAGGATCCGCCATGGCCGATTCTGTCGCCCCATTCCCCTATGAAACGCGGTTGAACATTCTTTGCGGGCCGCTGGAAGTGATCGACGAGAAGGCGCTCGCCGACAGCTGCGAATACAAATGGTTCAATCAGACGCTGTGTCAGGTAAACGGCAGCGTCGTGCGCATGGGCGTCTTCGAGGGCGAGTACCACTGGCACAAGCACGAGGAGGACGATGAGTTCTTCTACGTGCTCGAAGGGCAGTTGCTCATCGATTTGGAAGGGCGAACGGTGGCACTGAATCCGCGCCAGGGATTTGTCGTGCCAAAGCGCGTCGTGCATCGTACGCGGGCGCAGGAGCGGACGGTTGTTCTTATGGTGGAAAACGCCGGAATTATCCCGACCGGCAACTGAATCTCAGGTTTGTTCGACTCCGCTGCGATCCTTCCGCGGGCTGCGGGAATCGAAACCAGTAAGCACATTTGATTCGGAGAGGATGCTATGAGCGCCACAGCCACTGCTGTTCAGACCCCTTTGACAGAACTGCCCGCCTGGAAAGCGCTGCAGGCGCATTACCAGACGATCAGGAACCGGCAGCTGCGGGAGCTGTTCCAGAGCGATCCCGATCGCGGCAAGCGGCTGGCGCTCGAGGCGGAGGGGATCTACTTCGATTATTCAAAGCATCGCGTCACCGACGAAACGCTGAAGCTGCTGGTGCAACTCGCGGAGCAGAGTGGATTGCGTGAGCGCATCGACGCGATGTTTGGCGGCGAGAAGATCAACATCACCGAGAAGCGGGCCGTTCTGCATACGGCGCTGCGCGCTCCGCGCGACGCGCGAATCATCGTGGATGGCGAAAACGTGGTTCCTGAAGTGCACGAGGTGCTGGACCGCATGGCGGATTTTTCAAACCGCGTGCGCAGCGGCGAGTGGAAGGGGTTCACCGGCAAACGCATCCGCAACGTGATCAACATTGGCATCGGTGGCTCGGATCTGGGGCCGGTTATGGCGTATGAGGCGCTGCGCCACTACAGCCGTCGGGACATGACCTTCCGCTTCGTCTCGAACGTGGACGGAACGGATTTTGCGGAGGTGACGCAGGATCTCGATCCGGAAGAGACGCTGTTCATCATTTCGTCGAAGACCTTCACCACGCTGGAGACGATGACCAATGCGCAGACCGCTCGGGAGTGGTTGCTGAAGAAGCTGAAGGACGAAAAGGCGGTGGCGAAGCACTTCGTTGCGGTTTCGACGAACGCGACGGAAGTGTCGAAATTCGGCATCGACACGGCGAACATGTTCGGCTTCTGGGATTGGGTCGGCGGGCGCTACTCGATGGATTCGGCGATCGGGCTTTCGACGATGCTGGCGATCGGGCCGGATAACTTCAGGAAAATGCTGGCGGGATTCCATGCCATGGATGAGCACTTCCGGAGGATGCCCTTCGAGAAGAACCTGCCGGCGCTGATGGGCCTGCTCACCATCTGGTACACGGACTTTTTCGGCGCGGAAACGGTAGCGGTGCTTCCCTACGACCAGTACCTGAAGCGCTTCCCTGCCTACCTGCAGCAGCTGACGATGGAGAGCAACGGCAAGCACGTGACGCTGTCGGGCGAACGCGTGCGGTACGAGACAGGCCCGATCTTCTGGGGCGAGCCCGGGACGAATGGGCAGCACTCGTTCTACCAGCTCATCCACCAGGGCACGAGGCTGATTCCCTGCGACTTCATCGGATTCTCGAAGACCTTGAACCCGCTGGGCAACCATCACGATCTGCTGATGGCGAATGTGTTTGCACAGGGCGAGGCCCTGGCGTTTGGCAAGACAGCCGAGGATGTAAAGGCGGAGGGCACGCCGGACTGGCTGGTCCCGCACCGGGTCTTCGAAGGTAACCGGCCCTCGAGCACGTTCCTGCTCGACGAGTTGACGCCGGAGGCTCTGGGCAAGCTGGTGGCGATGTATGAGCACAGCGTCTTTACACAGGGCGTGATCTGGCAAATCGACTCCTTCGACCAGTGGGGCGTGGAGCTGGGCAAGGTGTTGGCGAAAAAGATCATCGGAGAGCTGGAGGGGCCGGGGCCGGCGGCCGGAAGTCACGACAGCTCAACCACTACGCTGATCGAGCGGTACCGCCGGGACCGCGGCTGAGCTGGGCGCAGATGCGGCTTCCTGGCAAAACTTTTCGTCCAATAAAGTGTTGGAAGGGATGACGCTTCGGGCAGCGCTGCGTTTGAACCTCTCCGGTTTAGATCCAGACGCAGGCGGAAGAGACTCGAAGCGCGGGAGCCGCAATCATGGGCAGCACTTATGGAAGCAATTTGTGGAAGGCGGGCGCGGCCGTCGCGCTCTCCATTCTGATTTCCGGTCCAATCGCAATGGC
>DASYYN010000087.1:0-3287 GCA_035933815.1 Acidobacteriaceae bacterium | reverse complement strand
GCTGCTGGGCCTTGAACTCCTCTGGCGCTGGCTCTTCGGCATTCCCCTTCTTGCGCTTCTCGCCTTCACCGGCCTGCGCATCTGGAACCAAACCGCCGCGCAGATCCGCGGGACCGGCATCTTCGACTTTTCCCTGCAGTTTGCGCTGAACGGCGCCGTCTCCATCGCCGAAACCTGGCAGATCCTCCGCGGCCCCGTTCTGCATGCCGCTGCCTGGCTCCTGCCCCTTGCAATCCTCGCGTGGTCGGTCGCTGCGGGACTCGGCCGTAACGCCGTCCTGCGCCGTTACGCGCCGCATCTTCCCTGGCGCCCCGGCATCAGCATCGCTCTTCAACTGCTGCGGATCCTCGCCCTCTGCGCCAGCTTTGCTCTGTGGTTCGTCTGCATCCAGTGGGCCGCGAACTTCGCGCTCTCCGGCGCCTCCGCGACGGCGGATGCGGGACAAGGCGAACCGAACCTCGTCCTCTACTGCGCGCTCGTCATCGTCATCTCGCTCGGCATCTTCGTGCTCTGGGCGCTGCTCAGCTGGATCTTCTCCATCGCCCCGCTGCTCGCGATTCTCGAGCGCCGCAGCATCCTCGGTTCGCTCGTTCGCAGCGCGCGCCTCGGCCCGCTCACCGGCAAGCTGGTCGAAATCAACCTCGTCATGGGCATCGTCAAGATCGCGCTCGTCGTCCTGGCCATGGTCTTCTCCGCCGTCCCGCTTCCCTTCGAGGCGCAGGTCCAGGGAACCGCTCTCTACCTCTGGTGGGCGCTCGTCACCTTCCTGTATCTCATCGCATCCGACTTTTTCCAGGTCGCCCGCATCGCAGCCTTTGTGGAGTTTTGGAGCGTCTACGCCGCGCCGCACAACCCATGAAAACTCTGCTCCGCGAAGCGCGCCTCGCCACGCTCAGCTTCGGCTGCGTGATTCTCGGCTTCCTGTTCTTCTGGGCGCTGATTGAGTCCGGAATCAACATCCGCCTCGGCAACACAATGGACAAGGTGGCGAAATTCGCCGTCCTCAGCCCCTGCCTGATCGCCATCGTGCTTGCCATCGCCGGCCTGCGCTGGGATCTCCGCAAGCTGCCCGGACTCATTGCACTGCTCGCCTCCCTGGCCAGCACGTCCCTGATTTACGCGCTGGGCGGGTGAAGGAAGTCAGCTTTTCCAGGTTATTTCGAATTGCTCCAATTCCGGCTCTGAGTACTCGACCAGAATCTCGGCATGCTTGCGAAGGTTTCGTTCGATCGCAATTACTGCGAGGATCGCTCGAGCCGTATCGGGATCTTCGGTGCCGAATATTTCCGCAGCCCCACTCACCGCCAGTTCGCGAATGGCATCGAAATAGCTCGCCGCCAGCCAATCCGGCAGCTTTGGGTTGCTCGGATTCGCTCGCGCCAAGTCAATGACAGCGGTAAGAGCGTAAATATTCCAGTGAACAGAGCCGAGCTGCTTGTGAATCCTCACTAGTTCCGGCACTGCTGCGTAAGAAGCTTCTCCAACGTCGCCCTGATGGTGCAATTCATTCCAGAGCTCCTTCCAGGCACCATCCACCTCCTGGCCGCTTTCCAGCTTGGCGATGGCCGGCCGCGGGTCATATTTCATTTTGTAGCCGCCCTTCAGTTGCTCCCAGCGGCTATCTTCCGGATCTTTCATTCCGTTGCTCATCACAACCGCTCCCAAAACCTCCCCTGCCTCAGCTCCGGCGCAATCTCCGCCGATTGAATCATCCCCGTCACCCGCTGGTGCCACTGCTTGTCTCGCCACATCCCCACAAACTGCGGACCGCAGAAGTTGCTGCTCGCCATCCCCAGCCATCGCCCCGACGCGGCGGCCTGCTGCACGCCCAGCACACACAGGTCCTTCACCCAGTCCCACTTCAGGAGCGGCCAGTCCTTGTAATCCACCACGCCCCAGCACTCCGTCGTGATCAGCGGCATGCGTATCTTCCGCGACGTCTCCGCGAACTGCTGAATCGCATCGCTCAGCCCTTCCTGCCAGTACTGCGGACGCGCCCGGTAGACCTGCTCCGCCTTCAGGCTCATGTTCGTGTAGCCCTTAGTGTCAAAGCGTCCGTAGTGGTAGCCGACCTCGTTGTAGTATTCGCCGTTGCGCGTCTGCGCCATCCAGATATGCGGGTCCATCAGGTCGAAATAACTCAGGTCGTGCTCCTCGAAGCTGCGCATGTGCCCGGTCGCCACCGAGAAAAACAGCGGCATTTGCGAATACCGCTCCCGCACCAGCGCAATCGCTTTCTGCATCCACGCGAGCGACGCCGGCTGATCCCACTGCCCATAGGTCAGCGGCTTCATGAACGGAGCCCAGTCCTCCCCCGGCCACTCATTGCACAAATCCACATAGAGGATCGAATCCAGAAAGCCCGCCTGCTCGATCAGCTCCAGCGTGCGGATCCAGTTTGCCGCCATCACCTCCGGCCCGGTGATCTTCATCCGCGTGTCGGCATCGTCTTTGCGATGCCACGTGGAGAGCCCCACCATAACGCGGCGCTCGCGGCACTTGCCGAGAAACTCGAAGAGCGCCGGCAGCAGCACGATCCGGTTCACATCCGGCGAGCCCCAGTCCTGCACGCTCCACTCCGGCCACAGCAGCCATTCCTTATGCGGATCGGTCGCCAGCAGGTGCGGAAACGGATCGATCCGCACCGTGTTGTAGCCGCGCTCCACCAGCTCATCCAGCGCGCGGTCCCAGTCCTCGTATCCGGCGCCCGGCCAGCGCCGCTCGATCCACGAAAACTCCCACATCGCGATCGCCCGCGGCCGCTTCAGATTTCCGTTCTTCGCCGCCGCCGCATGCTTCTGCGCCTCCGCTGCGTCGAGTCCTCCGGCAAGCGCACCCGCCACCGCAGCCGTCGCTGCCCCGCTCAGAAATTTCCTGCGATTCACCCTGGTTCTCCGGATTGCGTCTGCATTCTACGACGTTGCCGCCGCGCGGACGCTCCGGCCCAGGATGTTCGGCTAGTTCATCTTCCTGCCTGGCATCGCGGAGTGATCCATATTGTCGTGCCCGGCTTCGCCATCATCGACCGACCAGATCTTCGCCGCATCCGTCTCGTACGGATACACGTGGACCATCCAGCCGAGCACATGCGGATAGAACGTTCCGCCCGCCGCATCGCACGCCTCGCGCGTGTCGATCGAGCCCAACAGCCCAAACTTTGCATCCGGCCCCGTGTACTCCGCCAGATGCCCCGGCGGTGCTTTGCAGAGGTTCACATGCTGATGCCAGCGCGCGATGCTCAGCGGAATTCGCTCGTTCAGCTCATCCTCGGTGGCCCTCACCCGATC
>DASYYN010000073.1:0-2726 GCA_035933815.1 Acidobacteriaceae bacterium | reverse complement strand
CAGCATGTATGCCAGCGGAGTGTTACCGCGAAACATCGGGTTGGTGTTGGGGAGCGTGATCCAAGCGTCCGCCAGACGGCTGCTATAGAGAATGTTAAGGGCCTTGAAGATGCCCACCAGCAAGGAAATCCGGGTCAGCGTATCCTGATCGAGAGCACGGGGGCTCTTCTTGAGGGAATAGAACGAACCCGAGGAGATGCCACCCAGCAGCAGACGCGCATCTTCATCCTTGATGTGCCATTTCGCGGCAATCCGAAAGAAGCCCTTGATCGCCGAAGGACTTAGCTGCCTCCGGGTAGCGGGGTCCGCAAGGTTCGGCGCGGCCTCGAAATTGTACCCGGCAACCTGCGGGACCTGAATCGCAGTGGCCATGGAATCGTTCCTCCAATAATGGAAGTATACTACTCCATATTTATAGAGGCAAGCTTCCAGGTTACGGGGCCGGGAACCCTAAAACGGGATATCCTGCGCCGAAATCCCCAAACCGTCGAAATCATTGCTGTTTCCGCCAGTTTCCGGGTTCTGCGGGGCGTGCTCCTCGGCTCTGCTTTTGCCAGTGCCAGATCCGTCGCCCCTGGATATAAGGCTGATGTCGCCAACCACGATTTCGGTCCGGTACATCTTACGACCACTCTCTCGATCGTCCCAGGACCGAGTGGTCAACCGTCCCTGGACGTACAGCTTCGAGCCTTTCCGCACGTAATCCCGCAGGATTTCGGCGCTGCGCGCATACGCAACGAGATTGTGCCACTCGGTGCGCTCCTGCCACTCGCCCTGCTTGTCTTTGAAGCGCTCGGAGGTCGCCAGCGAAAGCTTGGCAACCAGCGTGCCACCGTTTGTTGATGCAATCTCCGGGTCCTTGCCGACATTGCCCAGCAGCAGAACCTTGTTCACCGTCTTGCTCATGATTTGCTTCTCCTTTTCCCGCGCGCCTTCGTCGTTCCGGCGCGAACACCATGTTCTTAACTGAAAACGTGCGCGATGGCCTTTCGCAATTCCTCTGGCTCGTACGCATTACCTGTGTACCGAAAGCACCTTCCTTCAGCGTCGAGGTTCAGGTACCGGCGCGTATCGATGTGCTTGTACAGGTAGAGTTCGCCGGAGCGGCCCATGAACATGAAGTGCTGGCACAGTTTCGGCCCGAGCACCTGTTCCAGCGGCGCCCAGTCGGGCGTCATGACTGTTTCCCCGCGTTCGCGTTGACCGACTTCGGAACCTCTTCGAACATTTCCCCGAGCATGTAAATAGTGGTCCCGGTGAGGCACATGACCATCACGTAGTCGAAGACTCTGAAATCAAGCCCTGTCCGGCGTATCAAGACCTCCGACACCATCGCGGCGTGCAAGAGGATCACGAAGGACGCGGCCCAGAGGGCATGACGAACCACACGATGCATCGCGATCTGCTCGCCGTTCTTGCGGACTTCGAGCAGAACGAAGATTGCAAAGTAGGCGCACAGAACGTACCACTCCTGCGCAAGCAGCTCGATCAAACCCTTCAGCGTCAAATTCATTTCCTCTCCCCCTCGGAAGGCTCAATTCAGCCTTCGATGAACGTTCCGAAATCCGAAAACCGGCGTAGCAGCGCCAGCGCTCCAAGAACCGCCGGGCCGATGGCCAGCGCATTAATCAGATCGATATGCCTCAGTTTGCGTTCGAGGCTGGTCTCTTCTTCGTCCCGGCCGATCTCCAGCTCGATCCTGAGCCGGACGACGAGAAGGATTGCGACGATGATGGCCGCCACTGCAACAGGCGGATTCGCGACATTATGTGACGCCACGCCAATGGTGAAGAGCGTGAGGCCGAAGCAACGCAGCCGTTCATAGATCCGCGGATGATGCCAGTCAATCATGCGGACACCTCGACCAGTCTCGGCGCAAGTGCTGCTTCCAGCAGGTGCGAATGACGGCACCCGCAACAGCACACAGCCTCGGTCACTTTCATGGTTGCTTCGGTCCAGAGTGGCCCTGGCGGTCCTGGTTCGCCGCTTCGGGTCAGAAAGTGCGGGACGGCGCCACCGCGGAATGCCGCATCCTTGCCCCAGAGTTCGGTTTCGAGAAATCCGTTGCGGCCGAGAAAGAGAATAGCGCTCCGCAGTTCCGCGCGCCTGCTGTCCGTCTGGTCGAGCCAGTGTGTCGTGATCAGCAGATCGTAGGTGTTCTCGAAGCGGAACATCTCGACGCGCACGAATTCATCGCCCACGATGACAGCGTGGATGCCGTTCGGGAGGAAGTTCTGAACCCGTTGCAGCCAGGGGAGTGCGCAGCCGTCCACGCCGACAAAGCCGACGTAGTGGCCCAGGAGCTCCACCGCGCCTCCCGATTCTTCACCACGAATCTTCCACGCTTTCGCCTGCTGCTGGTAAACGACGTCCAACTGCGGCCGGCAGCGGATGCCAGTCTTCCGGATTTGCTCCAGAGTCTCTGCGGGCAGCGCCAGTCCACGCCGCGCAATCAGGGTTAGCCGACTCTCCTTCACACTCACCTCCCTGTTTACCTCCAGGTCTGTTTGGGAATGGGCTGGCCCAGTGCTTCTCGGATCATCTCGCGCGAGCATCCGGCCCAGCATTTATAGAACTGGGGATTGGCCACCGAAATCGCCAGATTGTCCCGCGCCCGATCGCGTCCCTGTTGTGCGCAGGACGGACACTGCGTCCAGTAGTTGCCGCTCCGTTTGAATCGAACCTTGACGTGCTGGAGAATCTGAAAGCCGGTGCGCGCAACGTCG
>DASYYN010000032.1:0-16443 GCA_035933815.1 Acidobacteriaceae bacterium | reverse complement strand
GGATCGAGCTTCGTGAAGATTTATGAGACGGGGCCAGACAGCATGGTGGCGGTTGGTCCGTCCGGGAAAGCCGTGGAGATCCCGTGCGAGAGCGATCAGGCGCTGTGCGCCGCGAACGGACTCCAGTCGGAGCAGGATGATCCGGAGTTCTGGGCGTTTCATACTCCGTACCAGTACACGGTGGATCAGCTGAAGGCTGCCATCGCGGAGGCGGCGCGACTGGGAACGAATGTCGGTGTCCATGCCCAGGGAGAGCCCGGGACGCTGTTTGCGGCGGAGGCTGGCGTGGCATCGATTGACCACGCGACGCAGCTGAGCGACAAGACGATGGCGCTGATGAAGGAAAAGCATATTCCAGCGGTGCCGACGTTCACGATCTTTGAGTACTTCGCGGACCATGCTCCGTCGCCGGCAGCGGCGGCGCGGGAGCACGCAATGCTCGACTACAAAATTCACGAATTCAAGCGGCAGGTGGCGGCGGGCGTTCCGATGGCGGTGGGTTCGGACGTGGGGCCGTTTCCGCATGGGACGCAGGCGCGGGAATTTGAGCTGATGGTGCAGTACGGGATGAGTCCGGCGGCTGTGCTGCAGGCCGATTACCTGAACGGCGCGCGCATTCTGACGTGGCAGGACAAGGTGGGCCAGCTGAAGCCGGGATTCTATGCAGATGTGGTGGCTGTGCCGGGGAATCCGCTGGAGGATATTACGGCGGTGGAGCGGGTGGGATTTGTGATGAAGGGTGGGGTGGTGTTCAGGAGATAGCGTGGAGCGCGTAGCGTTTAGCGTATAGGGGATAGGGTGTAGGGACAGCGTGTAGCGTAGAGCGTTTAGCTGCAGGTATAGGTGTAGGTTTCGACGGCTCCCGTCGCTCGCTCGGTGCGGCGCTACGAGGGGAGCTGATCCGGGGTGGTGCGGAACGGGTTGACGACCGTGAGGCCATCAAAGGTTTGGCCGGCCTGCAAGTCCTCTGTAAGCAGCCAGCGGCAGGAGGCTGCCTGGGCGGCGGCGACGATGAGTGAATCCCAGAACGAGAGCTGATAGCGATCTTGGATTTTCCAGGCTTGCTCGAGCGTGGACCCGTCAACGGGTACAGGAGCCCAGGCGAGCAGATCGCGGATCTCAGTGCGAATTGCATTGCGGAGATCGGGGCGCTTCTGCGTAGCCTTGGCGAAGTATTCCTGCAGGACCTGAAAGCTAATGCGTCCGGCGCGAGCCGACCAAAGTTCAGCCAGCCAAGCGGCGGCTCTTTGCTGCCGGGGTGGGTCGCCGGAATCCATCCGGTATATCAGGACATTGGTATCAACGAAGACGGGCTCGGTCATGAACCTCATCTCGGGTCAGGTATTTGCCGTCTGTCTTCAGAAACGGCTTGCGCGCGAGAAAGCGGCGCATCGCTTTTTCGTACTCGTCCGACTCACGCATGCGTTGCTTCAGCATTTCTCCCAGAAAACGGGAAACGCTTGTGTCGCGACGTGCGGCCTCAAGGCGAGCCCACCGCGCGACATCTTCTTCGAGCGTTATTGTCACATTCCGGAGAGAGCGCTTTTCATACACGAATCCAGTGTAACACGAGATTCGTGCTACTCGATCACGGCCAGGATCTGGCCGGATGCTACGGTATCGCCGGCCATCACACGCAGCTCTGCGACGCGGCCTTCTTTGGGCGATTTCAGCTCGTTCTGCATTTTCATCGCTTCGATGACGACGATGCCCTGATGGGCGGCGACAGGTGCTCCTCGCTCGACGAGTACGCGGACGATGCGGCCGGGCATGGAGGCTTTGAGCGTGACCGGGCCGTGGGCGGCGGCGTGACGGCGGCGGCGCTGGAAGGAGCGCGGGTCGTCCGCCTGCCAGGCGATGCGGTGCTCGTCGAGGTGGAGCGCGGGCTCGGCGAGGTCGGCGTCGAGAACGATGCGGTGAGCGCGGCCCTCGAGCAGCAGCGACAGCACGCCGGGGCGGATGAAATGCGCATCGGCCTCGACAGGCTGGCCGTCGAGCTGGACCGTCCAGCGCCCGGGTTCGCCGGCGGGGTTGAGATCGACGCGGTGGGTTTTGCCGTCGATTTCAATCTCGAGCTTCACGGGCGGCCTCCCAGGGCTGCAGTGCGGGCGGCGGATTTCCAGCCGGAGCGGCTGCCGGATTTGGAGGAGCCGTTGTTCGCGGTGCCGGCGCAGTTGCCGTTGCCGGGAGGGACGGCGGGGCGGGCGGCTTCAAAGAGCGCGGCGGCGATGACGGGCGTAGGTCCGTGCTCGGTGGAAGCCGGTGCAGGCTCGGCGAGCAGGCGGTCGAGGTAGCCGGTGTGGATGCGGGCGGCGCTGAAGTCGTCGTCGCGCAGAATGCGGCGGAAGAGGCCGAGGTTGGTGCGGATTCCGCCGATGACGTATTCGTCGAGCGCGCGCAGCATGCGGGCGATGGCGAGCTCGCGCGTGGGGGCGAAGGCGATGAGCTTGGAGAGCATGGGGTCGTAGTCCATGGGAACGACCCAGCCCTCGTAGATGCCGCAGTCTTCGCGGATGCCGGGGCCGCCGGGCTGGAGGAGGCGTGCGATGCGTCCGGGCGAGGGCATGAAGTTGTTGTCGGGATCCTCGGCGTAAACGCGGCACTCGATGGCGTGACCGCGCAGGTGGACGTCGCTTTGCGTGAAGGGCAGCGGCTCGCCCTGGGCGATCTGGATCTGCAGGTGCACGAGGTCGTATCCGGTGACCAGTTCGGTGACGGGATGCTCGACCTGGAGGCGGGTGTTCATCTCGAGGAAGTAGAAATTCTGGTCGTCGTCGACGAGGAACTCGATGGTGCCGGCGTTGGCGTATCCGGCAGAGAGCGCAAGGCGCACGGCAGCTTCGCCCATGCGGCGGCGGAGATCGGGGCTGACGACCGGCGAGGGCGCTTCTTCGATGACTTTCTGGTGGCGGCGCTGCACCGAGCATTCGCGCTCGCCGAGGTAGACGCAGTGGCCGTGTTCGTCGGCGAGGACCTGAATCTCGATGTGGCGGGGGCGCTCGATGAGCTTCTCGAGGTAGACTTCGTCGGATCCGAAGGCGCGCTCGGCTTCGCTTTGTGCGGCGACGAAGGCGGAGGCGAGGTCTTCGGGGCGGGAAACGGCGCGCATTCCTTTGCCTCCTCCGCCGGCGGCAGCTTTCAGCATGACGGGATAGCCGACGGCCTGGGCGACATCGGCGGCTTCTTCCGGCGAGGCGAGGCCGTGGACGCAGCCGGGCGTACGAGGCATGCCGGCTTCGTCTGCGACCTGGCGGGCATTGGTTTTGGTGCCGAGAGCGCGCATGGCGCTGGCGGGAGGTCCGATGAACTTGATGCCGGATTCTTCGCAGGCCTGGGCGAAGTCGGCGTTCTCGGAGAGGAATCCGTAGCCGGGATGGATGGCGTCGGCGCCCGAGCGGCGAGCGATGTCGAGGATGAGATTGCCGCGCAGATAGGAATCGACGGCGGGCGCGGGGCCGAGGCGGTAGGCCTCGTCGGCTTCAAGGACGTGGAGGCCGGCGCGGTCGGCATCGGAGTAGACGGCGACAGCGGCGATGTTCAGCTCATGACACGCGCGGATGATGCGCAGAGCGATTTCGCCGCGATTGGCGATGAGGATCTTTTGCAGCACGGAACAGCGTACAGCGTACGGAGTTCGGCGTACAGGGGGCGACGCGATAGCGGATAGCGGATAGCGGAGGAACGCTAATTGCAAAGCCCTCGCCGAGACGAGGGCTTTGGGGTAGAGACATGTGGCCAGCTACTGGCTCATGACCACGCCCTGGACTTTCTGGTTGGCTTTTTCCTCGTTGGCTTTGCGAGCGCCCATGGCTTTGTGGACCCAGTCCTGCGCCTGCTCGAGGTCAGCTTTCCGGGCAGCATCGTTGCCGCATTCGAGGTCGGCCTTGCGGCGATACATGAGGTTCAGATACTGCATGGCGTCGTCGTAGTTCGGGCGATCGGCGACGGCCTGCTGCAGGTACTGCATGCCTTCATTGACGAGATCGGTGTTCTGGTCCTGAATCTGCTTGCAGAGCGCTTTCGGCATTTTGACGTTGCCTGCGCCGTCGTCCTGCATGTTCACGCCCTTGAGATCGCCAACAGCATTCTTGTAGGCGAGAGTCCAGTCGATGACGCCGACGGTATAGGCGGCCTCAGCATCCTTTGGATTGGCCTGCAGGACCTTCTTCTGCCACTCCTTGGCCTGGTCGAACTTGTTGAGGTCGAAGTAGAGGGCGGCGATCTGCTTCATGCTGGTGACGTCGTCGGGATGCTCGCGAAGGACCTGCTGGAAGCCGTTGATGGCCATCTGCGCGGTCTTTTCGTTTTCAGGAGAATTGAGGTTCGGTACGACCTCGTTGGCATAGGCGGTGGCAAGATAGAGGCGGGTCATTGGGTAGGTGGGATCGAGGTTCACAGCCTTCTGGAAATGACCGATGGCCTCTTCGTATTTTGCCTGCTTGTAGGCCTGAACTCCCTTGTTGAGCTGATCGCGAGCCTCAAGGCGTTTGCAGCCGGACGTGGAGGCCACCAGCGCAATCGTGGCGGAGGCCAGCACGGTTAAACGTGCGATGCGGTTCATTGCTGTCTATCTTCTCCTTCAGCTCGCCAGGTGCCCAAAAAAGCCAGGCGCAAATTCGTGTCGTACCGATTGTAATGTGTTCGCGGCATTCCACAAGGTCACGGCAGTGCGATCGCTCAGCGCGGACCCAGAGTCGCGAACGCGAGGCCGGCTACTGGCCAGCCTCGATCTTGGGAGTAATGAGCCCGATATGATCGACGCCCACGGAGTGGCCGATGTCGATGACGTTGGCGACATCCTGGAAATCGACGTCCTTGTCGCCCTTGACGAACATGACCTTTTCAGCGCGGGTGGAGTAAATCTGGTTCAGCTCAGGCTCCAGAGCGCTGACTGAAAAATCTTTGTCGTTGATCTTGTAAGCGGGCCGCCCGCCCGGGCCGGGCATGACCTGAACGACAATGGTGCGGTCATTGGGCTGCTGCTGGTTCGGGTTCTTCGGCGGCTGCGGCACCACCGCCTCGAGACCGCGCGGGGTAACCGGCACGATGATCATGAAGATGATCAGCAGCACGAGCAGCACGTCGATAAGGGGCGTTACGTTTGGATCGGCATTGAGAGCGCCGCCGCCACCTACGTTCATTGCCATGGTTCAGTTCCTCGTTTCCTGTCCTCGGTATCGTGGCCGGGATCGCGGCGTTATTCTCCGCCGGCTGCCGGCTTGGCCGGGGCACTGCCCGGAGTTTGCTGTTGCTGGGTGAGCATGCCGACTTCTTCGACCCCGGCGGTACGCACGGCGTCGATGGCGTCCATCACGGTTCCATAATGGGCACGCGCGTCAGCACGGAAATAGACAATCTTGTTGGTCTTGTTCGTCAGCTCGTCGCTCACCTGCTGGCCCAGATTGGCCAGGCTGGTCTGGTTCTGGCCCAGATAGACTCTGCTGTCGCGGGTAATGGCCACGACGACCGAATCTTCTTTATTGGCGTCATCCATGGGCGTCGCGGTGGTGCTGTTCGCCAGGTCGACGTTCACCTTGTTCTGGAGCATGGGCGTGATGACCATGAAGATGATCAGCAGCACCAGCATGACGTCCACCATGGGGGTGACGTTGATATTGGCATTGACCTTGGCGCCTTCGTTCCTTACTGCGAGTGACATGTCGTAAGCTCCGTCGATCCGTTCGATCCTGCGAGAGCGGTCATCATCAGGAGGCGGGAGCGGCGGCCGAAGCCCCGCTCCCGATCAGGAGAATGCTCGCTCTGACGCATCCCGCCGGGCCTGCGGCCCGGGAATGCCGGTACGTCCTCTGCGCTACCGCCGATTGCTCTGTTTGATGAAGTAATCGATCAGTTCGCTCGAGGAGTTGTCCATCTCGACGTCGAAAGCTTCCACGCGGTTGGTGAAGTAGTTGAAGAGCCACACCGCCGGGATCGCGACGAAGAGACCGAAGGCGGTGGTAACCAGCGCTTCGGAAATACCGCTGGCGACTGCGCCGATACCTGGGGTCTTCTGGGTGGCGATTTCCTGGAAGGCCTTGAGAATACCGGCGACCGTGCCGAACAGTCCGACGAAGGGAGCGGTGGAGCCGATGGTCGCCAGGCTGCCGAGTCCCCTCTTCAGCTTGGCATGCACGATGGCTTCGGCACGCTCGAGGGCGCGCTTGGACGACTCGATCTGCTCGACGCTGACTGCAGTGCCGCCACCGTAGTTGCGGAACTCCTGCAGGCCGGCGGTAACGACCTCGGCCAGGTGCGACTTCTTGTTGCGGTCGGCGACCTTAACGGCCTCGTCCAGCTTGCCTTCCTTCAGAGCGCCGGCGACGCGAGGAGCGAATTCGCGCGACTGCTTGCGGGCGGCGTTGAAATAAAGCCAGCGGTCGATCATCACGGCCAGCGACCAGATGGACATGATGAAGAGCACGAACACGACGCCACGGGCGAGCCAGCCCATGTTGTTCCAGAGGTCGATCGGGCTGAATCCGACGGACTGGTTCTCCTGGAAGAATCCGAGGGACGCCGGGTTGGCGATGAGATGGTTGATCTGAGCGAGAATCACTGAATCTTTCCTCCTGAGACAATTCCTTTAATGGATGCCAAAAAGCGCTGACAGAATACCTCACCGCAGAGAATGAAGACGGGAGGCAGGGTTAAGAAGGGTTGAGCCGCTCCGCCGGCCGGCGAGGACAGGACGGAGCGGCCGGAAATCAGCCGCCGAGACTGAAGACCACGTTCACCTGGGTCTCAACCTCGACCGGTTCACCGTTCAGCAGGTATGGCTTGTAGCGCCACGTTCGCACTGCCTGCTCAGCAGCCGCCTGCAGCATGGGAGGGCCACTGATGACCCGCAGGTTTTCGATCGTTCCCGTCTTGGAAATCGTTGCCTGCAGAACGACAGTTCCCTGAATTCTTGCAGCTTTGGCGATCGCGGGGTACTGGACGCTCTCCCCGCCGATCTTGCTGCCGGCCATGACGCCAGCCGAAACGGCGACTTTCTTGGGAGCCGCGGCCTTAACCACGGGAGCCGGGCCACTGCCCAGGCCGCCGAGGACTCCGCCCATGATGCCGCTGCCGGAGCCGCCTTCCATACCAGCGACGCCGATGCTGGGCGACGGAGGCGCAGCTTCTTCTTTCACCATCTTGATGTCATGCGGAATTCTGGTCGGGGCGGTGAGCTGATTGTTGATCATCTCCGACACCACATGCACCGGCTTGACAACCTGCGGGGGCGGCGGCGGAGGTGGCGGAGGTGGCGGCGGAGGCGCAACGAGCAGGGTGGTCATCATTGCTTTGGGGAGCGCCTCAGGATAGATGAGGGGGTACAGAATCAGCGCGGCAAGAACGGAACCATTCAGGATCAAACCGACAATGGTGTAGTACTTGCTTTTGGTTTTGATTTTGTGCCCCGACTCGACGAGAGCCTGATCAAACATTGCCATTGGCCTACCTCGGACCTTTCATCACTTGACATCAATATAGACACCGCGAGGGGCCCATTTTGTTCCCGGCGGGACCGAGTTTTCGTGGGGGAATTCCAGCCGACTACCGGCAGAGTCTTTGGGGGTTGGCTCGCCGGCACACAGGCCGGTTTTCGCTCTATAGCACTCTACACGAAAAAACGGTTACATCGCAGGAGCAGACCGGAGGAGGCGGCCGTCTGCGCTTTGATGCACAGAACAGCCGCCTGATCCAACCCGCAGCATCATACCCTGGCTTTCTTCGCAGCGGGAAGAGCAGCAGCCTTTCCGCGGCGCGCGCGCCAGTCCTGATACGCCACCAGCATGGGGGCGGCAATCGCGATCGAGGAGTAGGTGCCGATCAGGATCCCGATTACCAGGGCAAAGGAGAAGCCGCGCAGGACTTCGCCACCGAAAATGTACAGCGAGAGAACTGTGAGAAACGTCAGGCCGGAGGTCAGGACCGTTCGGCTCAGCGTCTGGTTGATGCTGCGGTTGACCAGCGAGGCCAGAGGCTCCCGGCGGCTGAGACGCAGGTTTTCACGGATGCGATCGAAGACGACGATGGTGTCGTTCATCGAGTAGCCGACCAGCGTCAGGATGGCGGCGATGACCGTGAGCGAGATTTCCTGATTTCGGAGGCTGAAGGCACCGATGGTGATCAGGGTGTCGTGGAAGCAGGCGACAACCGCCGCTACGCCGTAGATCAGCTCAAAGCGGAACCAGAGATACACCAGCATTCCGGCCAGCGAGTAGAGGGTGGCGAGAATGGCCTGTTTCTGGAGCTGCTTGCCGACCTGTGCACCGACGATCTCGGCTCCCTGGAAGTGGAAGCCGGAGACGTACGCTCCCTGCTGGAGGGCGGTGAAGACGGCAGGATCGACGAGGCCGTGGAGGTCGTCGACGGAGCCGATGAGACCGCTGTGCACGTCGTCGCGGTAGTGCAGGATGGCGTCAGCCTGTTGCTGGTAGCGGGTTTGCGCGGTGTCCGTGTCGGCGCCAAGGTGCTCCGGATCCTTCTGCTGGAGCCAGGAGACGAGCGCGCTGCGGCTGACGTTGTCGACGTCCAGCTTGCCCTGGTTCTGCGGTCCGGTGGTCGAGTAGTTCTGGTCGAGCGTCTGGACGATAGCGGTGCGGCCCTGATCGAGCGCCGCCTCGCTGGTTTCCTTCAGCGAGAGGGTGATCAGGACTTCATCGTTGGACGCGGGACCGTACTGGATGATGCGCGAGTCCTTGAGACCGGCTCGATCGGCGGCAGAACGGATGCGATCGAGATTCGGCTTCTCCGCAAACTTGACGCGAACGACAGTTCCGCCGCGGAAGTCTACGTCGAGCGGCAGGCCGTGCCAGAAGAAGAGGGAGATGAGGCCCGCGGTGCTGAAGATGAGAGAGAAGCCGAGGAAGTACCACTTCTTTCCCAGCCAGTCGATTTTTACATCATGAAAGAATTCCACGAAATCCGCCTATAGAAATATTTTCCGACGTGTCAGCGCTCAGATCGATATGGGCTCGCCATGCAGCTTGCGGCTGAGAAGCGCGTCGAAGATGACGCGCGAAACAAACACAGACGTAAAGAAGTTGGCGATCAGACCGAAGGTGAGGGTGACGGCAAATCCCTTGACCGGCCCGGTGCCGAAGATGAACAGGATGGCTGCCGAGACGATGGTGGTCACGTGCGTATCGATGATGGTCGTGACCGCGTGGGCGAATCCCTGATCGACCGCCGCAGCCGGCGACTTGCCGGCGCGCAGTTCCTCGCGGATGCGCTCGAAGATGAGCACGTTGGAGTCGACGCCCATACCGATGGTGAGGATGACGCCGGCAATTCCGGGCAGCGTGAGCGTCGCGCTGGTGTAACCCATGAATCCGAGCAGGATCACGAGGTTGAGGAAGAGGGCCAGATCGGCATTGACGCCTGCGCCTCGGTAGTAAATCAGCATGAAGGCCATGACGGCGAGCATGCCGGCGATGGAGGCGACGACGCCCTGGTGGATGGAGTCAGCGCCGAGCGACGGGCCGACGGTCGTTTCCTGCAGGAAGTGAATGGAAGCAGGCAGAGCGCCCGTGCGCAGGAGCATGGAGAGGTCTTTGGCGTACTGTTCGGTGATGCCGCCGCCGGAGATGTTGCCCTGATCACGGATGGTGCCCTTGATGACGGCCACTTCGCGAACACGGTTGTCGAGAACGATGGCCATGTTCTTGCCGATGTTCTGCGAAGTGAACTGCGCAAACTTGTCGCCCGCGGCGCTGGTCAGGAAGAAGTTGACTTCCGGCTCATTGGTGTTCGGATCGTGTCCGGGCTGCGCGTCGCGGATGTCGGTGCCGCCCCAGATGGGAATCTTCTTCAGCTCGTACCACTCGGAGGTGCTGCCCTCGTTGGAGGCGCCGGGGATGCTTTGGAGTAGTTCGGCGTCGGGCGGGACAACGCCGCCGATGGATTGCAGGGCGGTCTGCTTATCCGGCCACGGTCCGCCCATGACTTCGTGGGTTTCGAGACGCGCCGTGGACTGGATGGCTTCCTTGATGCGGCCAAGGTCGTCGATGCCGGGAAGCTCGACGAGGATCTGATAGCTTCCCAGCTGGTACGGCTCGATGGTCGGCTCTTTAACGCCGAACGAGTCGATGCGCGTGCGGATGACGTCAATGGACTTGTCCAGCGCGCTCTGCTTGATCTGGGCCACGGCCGTGGCCTTCATGTTCAGCGTCCAGGTGCCGTTCACGCCGGGCGTGATGTCGTAATTGCCGGAATAGCGCGAGTTCAGGACGCTGCTGACGTCGGCGGTGTGGTCAGCCGGCACGCCGCTGATCTGAATCATTTCGGGGCGGTTCGGGTCGGGCTTGGAGACGACCGCGCCAGGGATGCTGTTCTGCTGGAGATCGGCCTGGATCGCGCCCACATCGCTGTCGGTCGCGCCGCTGACCGCTTCATCGACCATGACCTGGAGCACGAGGTGGGTGCCGCCTTTGAGGTCGAGGCCGAGATTGATGCGCTGGAGGAGCGCGTCTTTCAGCGCGGTCCCGGAGACGCCGTGAGGAATCCCGAAGATTCCGTAGATGGAAACGACCAGAAAGGCGAGGATGATGATGGTTTTTGTCTTGAGATTCTTCTGCATGGGAGCTTCTACCTGGTTTCGTCCGGAGCGGTAACGGAGGCGACGGCGCTTTTGACGATTTCAATGCGCAGGTTGTCGGGCGGGATGCGCATCTGGATGACGTCGTCCTTGATGGAGAGAATGACGCCACGAATGCCGCCGGAGGTGGTGATGCGATCACCGGGCTTGAGACTGCCGAGCATCTGCTGCCAGCGCTGCTGGCGCTTCTGCTGGGGACGCATCATGAGGAAATAAACGAAGACGATGATGAGCAGGAAGGGCAGAAACGAGGCGAATCCTGCGGGCAGCGCAAGAGGAGCAAGCAAGGCGATTGGAGTCAACGCACGGTCCTTCTGGCCTGGACGGACAAACTCCCGTCAGCGGCACAAGACGGTTTCATTCTCCACGGAAAGGGCCTCCGGCAGCCGACGAATGCGCCCGAGCCCTGAATACCTGGAAACGGTGTTCCCGGCGAGCCAACTCGCCTGGACCCGCGGCAACCCGCCGAAGCCGACACTACGATCCTCTTCGCTGGGAAGCCTGATTCATAGAATCGCGTACGCAGAGGGGAGTGTCAAGGATCAGC
This sequence comes from Acidobacteriaceae bacterium, assembly GCA_035933815.1. Lineage (GTDB taxonomy): Bacteria > Acidobacteriota > Terriglobia > Terriglobales > Acidobacteriaceae > Palsa-343. Next base: position 5,311 of record DASYYN010000032.1, on the reverse strand, counting down.
AGGCAACCTTGCGGCGCGAGCGAGCACATGCAGGTGACCAACGGAGAATTGCTACCGGCTTTCCCACACGGAGAAGCGGGAACTCGGACCTACACTGGACCTTCCATTCCAGATGGGGGAAGAGGTCATGACGGCAGCAGTGCATCCGGTTCGCGTGCCGGGACGGATCGAAGTGATCACCGGACCGATGTTTTCGGGCAAATCGGAGGAGCTAATCCGCAGGCTGAAGCGGGCCCAGATCGCGAAGCGGCGGGTGGCGTGTTTCAAGCCGGATCTGGACGTGCGCTACCACCGGACGGCGATCGCCTCGCACAGCGCGCAGACACTGGAAGCCATCACGGTGGCCAATGTGGAGGAGCTGAAGTCGGTGCTGATGCCGACGATCCACGAGATTGAAGTCATTGGCATTGATGAAGCGCAGTTTCTGGATTCGTCGCTGCCGGGCCTGGCGAATGAGCTGGTTCACCTGGGAAAACGGGTGATCCTGGCGGGGCTGGACACGGACTTTATGGGCGAGCCGTTCGCGCCGATTCCGGACCTGATGGCCATTGCCGATGAGGTGACGAAACTCTCGGCGGTGTGCATGCAGTGCGGGGCGCCGGCGATTCACACGCAGCGGCTGGGCAGCAATCTGGCACTGGTGGTTGTGGGGGCGGCCGGTGTGTACGAGGCGCGCTGCCGCGCGTGTTTCCAGCCGTGGGTGGACGAGCACTCCTCGGAGCAGATGGAACTGCCGGTCAGCAGCGGGGCGTGAGGCAGGCGCGGTCCCTTGGGGGCCGCGCCCGGAGATTCATTGCGCCGGAGACTGAGCCGCGGGAGCGGTGGTCGCGGCGGGGGCTGTTGCGGGGGCCTGGGCCGGTGCCTGCGTATTGGACATCTTCCGCAGCAGAATGACCATGTTCCATATCATGTCCGGCTTTTCGCGGTCGCCGTCACCGGGCATTTTGCCTTTGCCCTGCTGGATGATGTAGAAGATCTCGCCATCGCTCATCTTCGCGAGAGAGGCGGGGTCGCGGAAGTCCGGGATCGCAAGCTTCTGCTCGGCGGCGACGTCGCCCTTGCCGTTGCCATTGTCGCCATGGCACATCGCACAATCCCAGCCATAGAACTGTTTGGCTTTGGCCAGCGATTCGGCGGTCGCTTTGATCGGATTGACTTTTCCGACCAGGTCGGCGGGCACTTTGAACTCGGTGGCTGCCTGGGGGCTGGTGCTGGCCGGAGTGGCGCTTGCCGGGGCGGCGGCCTGGTCCTGCTGGAGAAGGGCCGGGGCACCGAGGAGAAACAGGGCTGGAACGATCAGGATAGGCTTCAACACGGAGAGCCTCCTTCACAACGATTGGGGAATCCCGGCTACACTGTACCGCCGCCGAGGGGCGATGGAACAGGAAAATCAGGGGTGACGAGGTTATCAACGTAACCCGGCTCGAGCGCGGCAATATCGGGCTCTTTGAAGGACGGCGCCGCCGCGCAACGCGACCAGACAGCGAGTGGGATAACAGTTTTTGCTATTTTCTGTTATTGTGTGCGGCAGGAGAAATGGCATGAACGTATCGCTAACGCCGGAGCTGGAAAAATTTGTGCAGGAGAAGGTGGAGAGCGGACGGTACACGTCGGCGAGCGAGGTGGTGCGCGAGGCGCTGCGGCTGATGGAGAAGCGCGACCAGCGGCTGGTGGAGCGGGAGCAGGCGCTCGTGGCATTTCAGGCGGAGCTGGACCGGCGAATGCAGGAGGCGGACGCGGGCGGGTGGATGGATGGTGAAGAAGCTTTTGCCAGACTGAGAGCGAAATCTGAAGCGCGGAAGAAGAAATCCGCCTGACATCCAGTTACTGTTGAGCGGAGAGTCACAGGTTCTGCGCTGACTCGTCGCGCCGGAGTAGTTAGCGGCATGGGCCGCTTTCGCGTTTCCAATTCCGCTTATCGCGATCTTGATGAAATCTGGTCCTACATTGCTTCCGACAATCCAGTAGCCGCCGACAGGGTCATCCGCCAACTGCATGAGGCGATTCGATGGCTCGCCCGGTTCCCTGCAGCCGGTCATCGAAGGCGCGATATGGGCGAACGCCCCCTGCTGTTTTGGGTAGAGGGCCGATACGAGATTGTCTATCGTGCATTTGATGAATTCATCGAAGTGGATGCCGTTCTGCGCGGCAGCCGCGATGTGCCAGCCGTTTTGCGCGAACGCAGAGAAGCGGGCGGGGACGAGGGCTGAGCGGCCGTTAGAATCAGCGGAGTGTCGCTGAAATTTCAGATTCACAACACAAAGGGCGCCGGACGATGCGCGACCATGACGCTGCCGCATGGCGCGGTGGAGACGCCGGTGTTCATGCCGGTGGGGACGCAGGCGACGGTCAAAGCCATTCCGCAGCATCTGCTGGAAGAGCTGGATGTACGGATTCTACTGGGGAATACGTATCACCTTTACCTCCGGCCGGGGTTTGAACTGATCCGGCGGATGGGCGGACTGCACCGGTTCATGAGCTGGGAGCGGGCGATCCTTACCGACTCGGGCGGCTTCCAGGTCTACAGCCTCAGCGAGCTGCGGAAAGTGACGGAGGAGGGAGTCGCGTTCCGGTCGCACATCGACGGGTCCTCGCATTTTTTTTCTCCGGAGCACTCGATGGATGTGCAGATCGCGCTGGGGTCGGACATCGCGATGGCGTTCGACGAGTGCACGGAGTATCCGGCGGCTTATGCGCGGGCGCGGGCGTCTCTGGATCTCACTCTCCGGTGGGCGAAGCGGAGCCGGGAGCATTTCGAGCGGCACAAGCATGAGGCGCCGTGGGGACAGCGTCCAGCGTTCAGCGTTCAGCGTTCAGAAGAGGCTTCAGGGATCAGCGGTAAGGGATCAGAACGCAGCCTCGACGGCCAGTCCCCGAGTCTGTTTGGGATTGTGCAGGGTGGGATGTTCCAGGATCTGCGGAGGGAGTCGGCGGAGCGGCTGGCGGAGATGGATTTCCCGGGGTACGCGATTGGCGGACTGAGCGTAGGCGAGCCGCGGGAGATGACGCGGGAGATGATCGAGGCGACGCTGCCTTTGTTGCCGAAGGACAAGCCGCGGTATGTGATGGGCGTCGGGTATCCGGAGGAGATTGCGGAGTATGCGCGCATGGGCGTGGACATGATGGACTGCGTGCTGCCGACACGGGCGGCGCGGCATGGGCTGCTGTTCACCTCGGAGGGACGGCTAAACATCAAGAACCGGCAGTACGCGGAGGATCAGGGGCCGCCCGACCCGCAGTGCGGCTGTATCGTCTGCCGGCGGTACAGCCGCGCCTATCTGCGGCATCTGATGGTGGCGCAGGAGGCGCTGTCAGCGGTGCTGAACACGCTGCATAATCTCGCGTTCTATCTGGAAACGATGCGGAAGGTGCGGGCAGAGCTGGGCGCGAGCGAGTCGGCAAGTCAGCAAGTCAGCGAGTCATCGAGTTAGCGAGTCAGCAGTGACATTGGACAGGCTGAACGCTGCGCCTCACCCGGTTGAGAAGCGGTCGAGGCCGGCGCGCTGGGCGTGTTCAGCGATGGCGCGGTTGATGTCGAGGGCGAGGGCGAGGGCGGCGCGGCCATCTTCGCCGGAAACGCGGGGAGCGGAGCGGGTACGCACGCAGTCCAGGAACGACTCAATCTCCAGACGCAGCGGTTCACCCTGCTGGACGGCGGGCTTGTCGATGCGGAGACCGCTGGACCCACTCAAGCCAACATCGGGCTTGAATGGAGCACCCGGGTCCACTCCGACCTTCCCACTCAAGCCAACATCGGGCTTGAATGGGGCACCCGAATTCGGTCGGGCACCCGAGACGTCGATCACCAGCACATCCTGGCGGGCATAGTCGATGGATACATATTGATGCGGCTGAAAGAAGCGCAGCTTGCGGACGCGTTCGGTGCTGACGCGGCTGGCGGTGAAGTTGGCGACGCAGCCGGATTCGAACTCGACGCGGACATTGGCGATGTCGACCTTGCGGGAGAGGATCGGCAGACCGACGGCATGGAGCGATCTGACGGGCGAGCGGACTAGCGAGAGCACGATGTCGAGATCGTGGACCATGAGGTCGAGGACGACGTCCACGTCGAGCGAGCGGGGAGTGAAGACACTGAGGCGGTGCGCCTCGAAGAACATTGGGGAGTTGATGAGGGGCTCGGTGGCGGTGACCGCTGGGTTGAAGCGCTCGAGGTGGCCAATTTGCAGGATTTTGGAGGGGACTGTGCCAAGTTCAACAAGCTTCGAGGCTTCTGAGACGCTGGTGGCGATCGGCTTCTCGACGAGGACGTCCAAATCGGCTGACAGGAGCTGCTGCGCGACCTCGAAATGAGTTGACGTGGGCGTGCAGACGGAGGCGGCCTGGAAGTCTACGTCGCCGCGCCGGCGTGCTGCGAGGCATTCGGACGCGGAGGCGAAGACGGGCACGCGCCACTCCTGCACAGCTGCCGCGGCGCGAGCCGGATCGGGCTCGACGATGGCGGCCAGGCGGACGGGAGCGCCCTCGCGGGCCGTTTCATTCTCGAGCGCGTGGTAGACACGCAGATGGTTGCGGCCGAATGCGCCGGCTCCGCAGACGAGAACGCCGATCGTGCCCGGCAATGTCAGGCCGGCTTCCCTTCCACAGCACGCAGACAGCGCGCATAAAGTTCCAGAAGCTGCGTGACCTGATCTTCCGGTTTGGGAGCACTGGCGGCGACGAAGCCGGTGGAGGCGGCGCCGGTGCGGCCGACGCCGGCGGTGCCGGCAACGAATTTCAGCAGGTCGAGGGCGATGTCCTCGTTGCGCCGAGCGCCGGTGCCTGGGGTGGGGACCTGATCCATAAGAGAACCTCACAAAAACGGTGTTCAAGGGCGATGCTACCAAAGGCAGGGCTTAGGCACACCCAGCCGTGGCGGTGAGGGTCACATTGAGCAGATCCAGCGCTGGAAATCGGCGCAGCGCCCCGCCAGCGACACCGGGAGCACGCTGGTGAAGCAGGTACCGCCGGTGAGCGCAACGATGATCCCGGGTGAGACACGGCGCTTTTTCCCTGTGGTTCGGTTGCGCCACAGGGTGTCACACTTGCCGTCGCCGTTGAAATCGCCCGTGGTGGCAAATAACACCGGGTTCGCATTCGAGGTCGCGCAAGATCCGTTCGCTCAGAACTCGGTATAGGTGTAATCGTGGTACTGCAGTCCGCCGTTAATGACCGACCAGAGGCGCACGTAAATTGTGGCCCCGTTGGTGGGCAGAGTCACGGTGGTGCTGGTGCCGGAAATTCCGGCCTGATACAGGTTGTTGCCGCCTGCAGTGGTGCCGATCCACAGATAGTAAGAGGAAACGCCCGAACC
>DASYYN010000013.1:0-31581 GCA_035933815.1 Acidobacteriaceae bacterium | reverse complement strand
CTATGCCACGCCGATCCCAAGCGCGCAGGTGAAGACGGCCCTGCTGTTTGCTGGAATCCAGGCGCAGGGCAGGACGGCGGTGCACGAATCCGTTCGCACGCGCGATCACGGCGAGCTGGCGCTGCGGGCGTTTGGAGTGTCGGTGGAGCGTTCACGCGAGTCCGTCACTGTTGCGGGTCCGCAGAAGCTTTCCGCAATTGAGGCTGAGGTGCCCGGCGATATCTCCTCGGCAGCATTCTTTCTCTGCGCCGCCGCACTGTTCCCCGGATCGAATCTCATCTTCGACGCACTCGGGCTGAATCCAACGCGCGCCACTTTGCTCGACGTGCTGACCGCGCTGGGAGCACACATCGGCGTTCTTAATCTAGAGGACAAAAACGGCGAGCTTGTCGGCACGGTTCAGGTGAATGCGCCACCGAACGGCCTCACTGGAACCACGATTTCGAGCGCGCTGTCGGCGCAGCTGATCGACGAGCTGCCGGTGCTGGCGGCCATTGGACCGTACACGCAGACCGGCATCCGCATTCGCGATGCTAAGGAGCTGCGCGTGAAGGAATCGGATCGCATCGCGCTGGTTGCGGCGAATTTGCGCGCGATGGGCGCGGAGGTTGAGGAATTCGAAGACGGCCTTGACGTGCCCGGCGGGCAGACCCTCCATGGCGCCGTGATCAACTCAGGCGGCGATCATCGCATCGCCATGGCGTTCGCTGTGGCCGCTCTGCGCGCGCAAGGCGAGACGCTCATTCGCGGCGCGGAATCAGCGGCCATCTCCTTTCCGGAGTTCTTCGAGCTGCTGGAACGCGTGGCGGTGCGGTAGTTTTCCGGTCCCCTGAGCCCTGTTCTCTGTTCCCTACTGTCACTGCACCGCTTTCAGAATGTCGTCGAGCCGGTCCGGCGTGCTTTCCACCCGCTCAAGGTGCGGTACCCGCAGACCGTCGTGATAGTCCAGGCTGACCGTCTTCACTGTGTTGTTCTCTTTCACGATGAGTGTGATCGGCTCGGTCCCCTTTTCCGCCTTCACGATTGCATCCTTCAGCTTCGGCGCTGCGAAGACGTCGCCATCGATCGCGACAATCTGCGCGCCCTCAACGAGTCCGGCCTTAAATGCCGGACCGTCCCAGACCACCTGGGCGATGGTGCCGTCGGGCATGACGCTCAGCCCGAGCGACGTGGCGTAGCTGACGCCAAAACGCCCAGCCGCAGCACCCGCACCTCCGCCGCCACGCCGCTCCCAGGCTGGAGGCGTGTCGTTGTAAACCAGCTTGTAGCCGCCCTGCGTGAAGCCGCCTTCCGGCACTTCCGGATGCAGATCGTAGACCCGCGTGCGGAAGAAATTAGTCCAGTCGAAAGGCTGCACCTTGTTGAGCGCATCGACCACGTCTTCGAAGGTGTACGTGTGCGTGACGAAGCTGCCGTTGTCGATGCCGTAGAAGGCCTTCGCAAAGTCATCCAGGGATTTCTGCCCGTTGCTCAGCTCGCGAATCTTTGTGTCGGCGTCGAGCCAGATCAGCAGGCCTTCCATGTAGTAGTCTTCCTGCCGCTGCAAAGTCACCCAGGGCACCGGGCGCCGCTGCGACATGGTCGGCTGGTTGGTTGTGTCCACCAGCGGACGCCACTTGCGCCCGGGGTCCGTTTCGAAACTCGCCGCGATGCCCGCCATCGAATCGCGCGTAGCCTCCGGCGAACGCATACCGGCGCGCGCGCTGAGCACGTACCCCCAGTACTCCGTCAGGCCTTCGTAGACCCACAGCAGGTCGTCGCGCATGGGAACGTTGAAGTTCGGCGTCCAGAGATCTGCCGGGCGGCGGAATTTGCCGTTCCATGAATGCGTGTACTCATGCGCCAGCAGATCGACGCCCCGCGTCTGCGCGTTCCAGTCGGTGAAGTAATTGGCGCGTGTGCCGTCTTCGCTCGACTGATGATGCTCGAGGCCTTCTCCGCCGACGACGTCGGTCAGGAAAAAGAGAAAGTCGTAGTGGTTGTAGTGATGCGAGGCGAATAGCTTCTGCGCCTGGACGGCAAGATTCTTGTGCAGCTGCACTTCTTCCGGCGTGGCATCCACGTCCTTTGCTTCATCGCCGACGACGTCGAGATAGACGGGGTTGTCCGGGCCGGTGGAGAGGTCGATGCGACGGAAGTACTCGCCGGCAACCAGCGGCGAATCGACCAGCATGTTGAGCGTCGTGTCTTTGAAATGGACCGTGTCGCCCTCTTTCGAGTCCGTCTCGAGCGCCGTTGCGTATTGCCAGCCGTGCGGCAGGACGATGCTGGGCGTGAAGTGAATGTCACGCGAGAAATGCCCCGCCGGATAGAGCACCACGGTGTTCCACGCCAGGTCGGCCAGCTTCGACGAGAACTGGATGCGCCCCTCCTGCCGCGTGGTCGGCGAGAGATAGTCGAAGTCGACGTTGATGGATGAGACTCCCTTCGGCACGTCGATGTGGAAGGCGTAGACGTTGACGCGATCCCGCACCCACGGAATCCTCTGCCCGTTCGCGGCGACGACCAGGCCGGCGACGGCGTCGATGGGCCCCGTTGGCGAGTGATTGCCCGGAATCCACTGGGGATAGAGCAGGGTCAGATCGCCTGACTTGACGGGGATCTCCTCATGAACAGTGGCGACGCGATCCACCATGTTCGTCAGGTTCACGTGCAGCGCGATGGTGCCTGGATACGTTGTGTCGACAGGAGCGGCGATCGGCGGCGGCATGGGCACCGGCTCTGGCTGATAGCCGGCCTGCCCTGCAGCGGAGTTGGGCAAAATCAGCGAGACGGCAGCCGCACATGCGACCGCGAGAGGGAGGCGGGAAACTTGCATTTGCTGAATCTCCGAACGAGCTGTGATGGCGCTGGGGTTTCGGATAACGGTTGATTCTACCGGAGCAAAGCTGCCCCCGGCCGCCCGTGACGTGGCGTGAGCAATTTCCAGCTCGGGTCTTTCCTTCCGCTGTACTCTTGGAGCGTGTCCGCAACCCGCCGCAATTTTCTGAAGACCAGCGCAGCCGCTTCGCTCGGCTTGTCGATACCCGCGCTCGCCGCGCCTGATCAACCTGCGCAGCGCAGGAATCGCATTCATCAGTCTGTCTGCCGCTGGTGCTACAAGGAGATGCCGCTCGATCAGCTGTGCAAGTCGGCTGCCGATCTGGGTCTTAAAGGCGTCGACTTGCTGAAGACCGAGGAGTTCGACATTCCCCGCCACTACGGCCTGATCTGCACGATGGGCTACGTGGGCGGCGGCACGATCACTGACGCGATGAACCGCGTGGAGAACCATGCCGCCATTGAAGCGGCGTTCCGCAAAAATATCCCACTGGCCGCAAAAGCCGGCGTTCCCAACGTGATCACTTTTTCCGGAACGCGGCGCGGCATGTCCGATGACGAGGGCGCGCGCAATACGATCCTGGGGCTGAATCGCGTGAAGCAGATTGCCGAGGACAACGGCGTCACAATCTGCCTCGAACTGCTCAACAGCAAGGTGAACCACCCGGACTACATGGCCGACCACACCGCCTGGGGAGCGCGCGTGATGCACGAGGTGAACTCGCCCCGGGTCAAGCTGCTCTACGACATCTACCACATGCAGATCATGGAAGGGGATCTGATCGACACGATCCGCACCAACGTGGATTGCATTGCACACTTCCACACCGGCGGCGTACCCGGGCGGCACGAGATTGGCACCGGGCAGGAGATCCAGTACGCGGGGGTCATGCAGGCCATCGCCGATGCTGGATTCAAAGGCTATGTCGCTCACGAATTTGTGCCCACCGGAGATCCTTTGACCAGCCTGCGCCAGGCGGTCGACCTCTGCGATGTGTGAAGCGGTGCAAACTCTCTGCGCCGGGTAAATAGGCGGAGGCGGACATCGTGACCTGAGCCGATTCCCATCCAATTTAATGGGCGGCATGCCCTCTTCGTGGGCCTCTGCCAGCAATTGCTCCTCGACTGTGCGGCCGTCCAAATCCAAGCGACGAGGTGCGTATGGGATCTCCGCAAAGACAGCCTCCTGTTCCGCCGGAGCAGCGCCCCCGGAACACTCAATCCGGACCACAGCTCGAGAACCTGCGCAGCGGCAAAGTAGAACGCGAGGTTTCCAGCGGCTGGCGCTTTGGCTTCTGGTGGGTCTGGGCTCTGGTCATCGTCGGTATCTGGTATGTGGGCTATGGCTGGGGCGGCCATGGCGGGTGGCTGCGCAGCCGTCCAGCGGCGGTGCAGAACGACACCCAGCTCAGCGGCCAGGGAACGGCCATGCTGGACGCCAACAACAAAGCCAGCTTCGCCAACCAGGCGTTTTCTCTGCGCAACGTGGAAGTGGAGCGTCGCGCCAGTGATCGCGCGCTGTGGATCGGCTCCAAATTCAATGCAGTACCGACGCTGCTCATCCTGCCTGCGGGGAACAACCGCTCCATCGCAGCCATTGGACAGGGCGCCTGGATTGACGCCACGGGCCGCATTTATGCAGCGCCCAAGGCTGAACAGGCGAAACAGCAATGGGGTCTGAGCGAGCAGGACGTCCAGCAACTGGAACAGCAGGGCGCTTACATGCAGGCCACCGGCGTTCAGCAGGTTCCGCACTGAGTCCTGAAGCAGCGTGTAAAAAGGCCGGAGCTCAGGAGGCTCCGGCCTTGTCTTTTAGACGGCTGCTATTTCGCGATCAGCTCGGCTCTGCGTTCCTTCTCCCGCTCAAAGAAGCGCTCCATGAACTTCGTGTCGAACTGGCCGCGGCGGAACTCCTCGTCCTGGAAGATTTTCTCGTGCAGCGGGATCGTCGTGTGGATGCCTTCCACGACGAACATCTCCAGCGCGCGCCGCATGCGCGCCATCGCCTCCTCGCGATCGGCGCCCCAGGCAATCAGCTTCGCGATCAGCGAGTCGTAATACGGCGGCACCACACCCTCGGAGTATTGCGCGGTGTCGACGCGAATACCGTTGCCTCCAGGCACGTTGAAGGCCGTGATTTTGCCCGCCGAGGGCGTGAACTTCTCCGGATGCTCCGCGTTGATGCGGCACTCGATGGCATGGCCGCGCAGCGGAATCGTGTCCGGAACGATGCTCGACAACTTCTCGCCCATCGCGATGCGCAGCTGTGCCTTCACCAGATCGATGCCTGTGATGAATTCCGTCACCGGGTGCTCGACCTGGATGCGTGTGTTCATTTCGATGAAGTAGAGCTTGCCGTCTTCGTCCATCAGGAACTCGATGGTCCCGGCGTTTTGATACCCGACCGCTTCGAGCGAGCGCTTCAGCGTGCGGCCAATCTCGTCGCGCATCTTCTGCGTGACCTGCAGCGACGGAGCTTCCTCGATGAGCTTCTGGTGACGGCGCTGAATCGAGCACTCGCGCTCGCCGAGGCTCAGCGTGGTGCCGTGCTCATCGGCGAGGATCTGAAACTCGATGTGCCGCGGCCGCTCGATGAACTTTTCCATGTAGAGGTCGCCGTTGCCGAAAGCATTGGCAGCCTCGCTTTGCGCGGCGTGATACAGCTGCGGCAATTCCTCGGCGGAGCGCACCACGCGCATTCCGCGGCCGCCTCCGCCGGCCGAAGCCTTGAGGATGACGGGATAGCCGACGGTCTTCGCCCACTCCAGCCCTTCTTCTTCGCTCTGGATTACGCCATCGGAACCGGGAAGAATCGGCACGCGGGCTTTCTTCATTGCCTGGCGGGCTTTTTCCTTCTCGCCCATCAGGCGCGTCACTTCCGGCGGCGGCCCGATGAACTTAATGTTCGAAGCGCGGCACACTTCGGCGAAATTGGCGTTCTCGCTCAGCAGCCCATAGCCGGGGTGGATTGCATCGACGTCGGCGATCTCGGCGGCGCTGATCACAGCCGGCACATTGAGGTAGCTCTCAGCCGAGCGGGGCGGCCCAATGCAGATGGCCTCGTCGGCAAAGCGCACGTGGAGAGCGTGGCGGTCCGCCTCGCTGTAGATGGCGACGGTGCGGATGCCCATTTCCTTGCAGGCGCAAATCACGCGGAGCGCGATTTCGCCGCGATTGGCGATTAGAACTTTACGCATGGCTGGGGCGCAGAGCGAACAGGGCTTGTCCGTATTCCACCGGCTGGCCGTTCTGAACAAACCGTTTGATGACCTCGCCGGTGCCGTCGCTCTCGATTTCGTTCATCAGCTTCATCGCTTCCACGATGCAGAGCACCTGTCCGGCTTCCACCTGGTCTCCGATTTTGACGAAGGGCGGCGATCCGGGAGAAGGAGACTCGTAGAACGTCCCGACAATGGGCGATTTCACGACATGCAGTGAAGTATCTTCGGATTCGCCCTCGGCGGGCGCTGCAGGCTGCGGTGCGGACGCCTGAGATGAAGGGATCACGCTGGCCGATGGGGCCGGAAGGTGTACGGCAGGAACGGCTGCTGCCTGCGAAGCCAGCAGGCGCGCCAGTCCGGCAATATCAGCACCGCCTTCCTGCGCAAACTTGATGCGAACCTTCAGGTCGCCGCGCTCCAGGTCGAATTCGCCGATCTTGTTTTCCTTCAGGAACTCGATGAGTTCCTTCAGTTCATTCATATCTTCCGGATTCATCGTTATCTCGCGCGGCTCCTCAGGGCTACAGCTCGATCCAGCCTTTGGTGACCGGAGTCAGAACCTCTCCTCCGCTCTTTGTCACAGCAACCATGTCCTCGATGCGAATACCAAATTTCCCGGGCAGATAAACGCCCGGCTCGATGGTGATGACCATCCCCGGCTCCAGCCGTGTTTCCTGTCCTGCAGCCAGCCGCGGCTGCTCGTGAATTTCCAACCCGACGCCGTGGCCGGTGGAGTGAGTAAAGTACTTCGCCAGTCCTGCCTCGCGCAAGACGCTGCGCGCTGCCTCGTCGATTTCTCCGCACGTCGCGCCGGGCTTAACCGCGGCAACTGCAGCCTGCTGCGCAGCCAACACCGAGTCGTATGCGAATCGCTCTTCCCTGCCCGCGCCGCCAATGTGCACGGTGCGTGTCATATCTGAGCAATAACCATTGAGGATAACACCGAAGTCCAGTGTCACGAAGCCTTTGCGCGGCAGCCTGGCCTGGGTCGCGCGACCGTGCGGAAGCGCCGATCGCGGGCCGGACGCAACGATGGTGTCGAAAGACATCCCTTCGGCGCCCATGCCCCGCGCCAGGAATTCGAGTTCCGCGGCGACGGCGATCTCCGGTAAACCCGGTTCCATGCGCGAGAGGACTTCCTCGAACAAGATGCAGCCCAGCTGCGCGGCTTCCCTCATCATCGCCAGTTCAGAGGCGTCCTTCACGATCCGCAGCTTCGATACCAGAGGCGATTTCAGCGGAACGAAGAATGCGCGCCGTTTCGCCCCCGTGATCCCCGAACGCATCAGTCCCAGATCCGCAATCGAAGTGTACTGCGGGTCGAATGCCGCGCGGCGTGCCGACTTCTCCAGCCAGGCGCAGGCTTCCATCAGCGCCGACTTCCTGGCGATGACCACACGCGCTCCCTGCGTCTCTTCGCGCGCCTGGGTGGTGTAGCGGCCGTCCGTGAACAGGGAGGCTCCGCGCTGCGTGATGGCGAGCGCCGCATTCGATCCGGTGAAGCCGCACAGCCAGCGCACATCCGGCAAATGCGTCACGAGCAGAGCTTCGACGCCGGCCTCGCGCATCGCATTGCGCAATGCAGTCCAGCGACGACTTCGCGCATTGAGCTTCTTCGCCATACCCATTCGATACTAACGGCTCGGTTGTCGCGCTCCAACCGGCGGCGCATGCCGGTATCTGATCAGCAACGGTGACGTCGGTTTCCTCGAATGCATCACCGCCGCGCTATACTCCGTGTCGTAATCAGGCGAGGCACACCCATGAAGCGATTCCCTCGTAGTTTGGCAGTTTGCTCCGTCCTTTTCTCGGTTCTGCTGTTCCTCCCCGTGCGTGTTTCGGCGCAGGCGGCTGGAGGCGTCACCGTATTGCATGCATCCGATGCCGCGAAATTGCTGCCGGACGCCGTCTATTACGACGGCAAATCCGCGAGCACTCAGCTTCGCAATGCAGCAGGCGTGCACTTCGCGGACGGCGCGTATGCGCTCGCCGTCCTTGTAGACACATCCGGGTACTCCACGCAGGTGCAGCAGAAATACCAGGGGTATCTGCTGACCGAAACGGCGCTGGAATTCGGCGCTCACCGGCTCGGTCCGGGTGCCTACGGCTTTGGCTTTGTAGGGGGCAAGTTTGTCATCACGGATATTGGCGCTCACGAAGTGCTCCAGGCAGAAGCCAGCCACGACGCGCAGATGAACCGCCCCATGCCGCTGCAGATTGTCGAGTCAGGCTCAGGGCACGGGTTCCAGCTGTGCTCCGGCCGCGACTGCGTCAGCTTCGGCCATGGCGCTCGTTGATACGCTGAATTCGGCCATTTGTAACAAATCTCTCTCTGAACCCATCTAACAAATTGGGCAGGCTCATTCGTGTGCTCGCGAACAGAGCGTTCCGATTGCCGCCCAGGTATGTTTGTGCGTTCGGCTGGTTGAAGCCGGACGGAAAGGATTTCATGAATCGCCGATTCTTCTTGTTTCCAGCCCTGCTTGCGGGAGTCTTCGCGGTTGCGCCGCTGGCCATGGCCCAAAGCGATGCGCCGGGCACCGGCCGGGCTGTGATCACTGTGTTGCCGAAAAATGACAAGCAGCCCACAGCCGACGTGTCGCAGCAGGCGATCAAAGTGGAAGTGAACGGCAAGCCAACCACGATCAGCAATTGGCAGCCGCTGCGTGGTTCACAATCCAATATTGAGCTGGTGATCCTGATCGACAGTGGTGCGCGGTCAAGCCTCGGCAGCCAGATGGGCGAACTCCAGCACTTCGTCACCTCTCTTCCGCCCAGTGTCAAAGCGGCATTCGCCTACATGCAGAATGGCCGCGCACTCCTTGCCGGCCCGCTCACCGCCAATCACGCTCTCGCCGTGCAGGGGCTTCACCTGCCGATCGGGCAGCCCGGCTCCTCGGCCAGCCCGTATTTCTGCCTATCGGATCTGGCAAAGCGCTGGCCATCGAACGACCTGCATGCGGCCCGCGAGGTGCTGATGATCACCGATGGCGTCGACCAATACGAGCGTCGTTACGATCCGGATGATCCATACGTTCAGGCGGCGATCAACGATTCCGCCCGCGCGCATCTGGTGGTGTACTCGATTTACTGGCTCAGCAACGGGCGTGCCGACCGCAGCGGGTACGAGAACAACGCCGGGCAGAATCTGCTGCTGCAAGTGGATCAAGCCACCGGCGGCAAAAGCTACTGGCAGGGCATGGGAAACCCTGTTACCTTCGCGCCCTACTTCGAGGATCTAAACCGCCGGTTCAACAATCAATATGAAATGCAGTTCACGGCGCCGATCAAAAATAAGGCGGAGATCGCCAGCCTGAAGGTGAAGACGACAGATTCCAAGGTCAAGGTGGACGCCCCGCAGAGAGTTCTGATCGCGCCACAGGGTGCAGCGCCGGAATAGCGCGGACAGGCGAGTCCAAAAATGAGAAGGCGCCTCGCAGAAGCGAAGCGCCTTTTCCGTTTCTGAAGCCGAAGTCAGCGGCCGGCGACCAGCTGATTGGCGGGCAGGGTCTCCACGTCATCGGACTCGGTGCCATCATTCAGGCCGCCATAGCGACGCTCGCGGCGCTGGTAGTCTTCGATCGCTTCGAGCATGTGGATGCCGCGGAAATCGGGCCACAGACGCGGCGTCACGAATATCTCGGTATAGGCGATCTGCCACAGCAGAAAATTCGAGATGCGCATTTCTCCGGAGGTGCGGATCAGCAGATCCGGATCGGGCATGTGCGCGGTGTACAGGTGGCGGTGGATGTCCGACTCATCGATATCGTCCAGGCAGATTCCCTTACGCTGCACCTCGGCGCACAAGCCGCGGAATGCATCGGCCAGTTCAGAGCGACCGCCGTAATTCAGAGCCAGAGTGAGCGTCGTGCCGGTGTTCCGCTTCGTTGCGTCTGCCGCCCACTCCATGCGCTCGCGCACTTCATTGGGCAATTCCGCGGTGCGGCCGATATAGCGGATGCGCACGTTGTTGTCGTTCATGCGCTGTACGTTGTTCGTCAGATACGTCCGCAGCAGCCGCATCAGGAAGTTCACTTCCGTGCGGGGCCGCTTCAGATTGTTCTCGAGCGAGAAGGCATACAACGTGAGCCATGGCAGCCCGATCCGCGAGGCCGTTTCGACCACGTACTGCACCGCTTCGGCACCCTGCTGATGGCCCAGGAAGCGCTTCAGGCTTCGCTTACCTGCCCAGCGGCCATTTCCGTCCATAATAATGGCCACGTGGTGGGGCAGACGCTCAGGGTCAAGGCGGTGGTAAACCGCCGCTTCGTCAGGCGGCAGCTCATGTACACGGCTGGAATCGAGTGACAACGGATCCTTTCGAGCGGCTCTCCTCTCGGGCGGGTCGGCGCTCGCGCAGGTGTGCTCCTTTTGCTGCGGCTCAGCGCAGAGCCGGAGCAGTCACCTCCTGCCGATTATACAGACCGCCGCGACCGCTGGGACGGGCCGCGGCGACCGGATGCAGGTTGGGTAATCCGCTTGTTACGCGGGCCGACGACGCCCGGTAGCCAGCTCGCGAACCTGGTTCAGGAACATCGATCGCTGGAACGCGTCAAGCTGCGCCACCAGAGGTGCAATTTCCGCCAGGAACGGATCGGCCATCAGTGCCGCGGCTTCCCGCGCGCGCCGGCTGCAGCCATCATGCAGAAGCTCGCAGATGTCCACCTCAAGCGCGTTCGCCAGCCGTTCCAGCGACGACAACGTTGGAACCGCCTTGCCGTTTTCGATTTTCGAGATATAAGTGCGGGGCACCTGCATCCGGCCGGCAAGCTGCCGCTGGCTCAGGTTGCGATTGTGGCGAACTTCCCGAACCGCTCGCGCAACATCGATCCCGTCCGGCTCGTCAGCGCCTGCTGAAGCTGGGCTTACCAGTTGAGGAGCCAAGGGCTCCGGTTCTTCGATCTCGAGGGGCTTGTGGCAACGTCTGCAGAGTGAATTCGACGTTCGGAATTGCACCAGACTACAGTGGTCGCAACGCAGTACCTCGCGGGCCTCAATGCTTGCTAAGGTAGTTGCCATAAGTTGTACGGAACGCCAGAGCATTAGCGATCCGGGTTGGTTCGGGCCATGCGATGAGGATGTCCCAATCCCAACCTTTGCACTACATTGAATGCCCCGTATCCTTCTTGTCAAGTGAAAACTGTGAGTCTTGAGGAAAACTCCCGAAGAAACCCGAAGAAAACCAAAGGAGCTGTTTCTCCATGTCCGCCAATTCTGCTTTCAATCGCGAGCGCGCCTGGACTCTACTCAACGAACACACGCAGTCACAAAGTTTGCTGAAGCATGCGCTGGCCGTTGAGAGCTGCGTGCGCGCGTATGGCGAACGCGAAGCCGACGCGCGTGGGCTCACAGGCGACGATCGCGCTGCGCTGCTCGAAACGTACTCCGCTACCGCGCTGCTGCATGACTTCGACTACGAGAAGCATCCATCTCTCGAAGAGCACCCGTTCGTCGGCATCCGCATCCTGGAGGAACAGGGCTGGCCTGAGGAGACCCGCACCGCAATCCTTGGCCATGCGGAGTACTCCGGCGTTCCGCGCGAAACACATCTGGCGAAAGCGCTCTTCGCCTGCGATGAGCTGGCCGGTTTGCTCACCGCCTGCTCTCTCGTCAAGCCGACGAAGTCTATTCACGACGTCGATGTGGCCGGAGTGAAAAAGAAGATGAAAGACAAAGCCTTCGCGCGGGGGGTGAATCGGGACGACATTGTGAAGGGTGCTGCTGAGCTCGGGGTTCCTCTCGACGAGCACATCGCCTTCTGCATCGACGCAATGCGCAGGAACGCGGAAGCGCTGGGGCTGCAGGGCACGGCCGCGCAGACGGCCTGAGCAACTGTGATCTTGCGCCGCTGAGCGCCGTCCGATAGAGTGGACCGCGCTGTGCTCCAGCTCACCACGCTCAACGACATCCTGTTCACTCTGGCCGCGAATCAGCGCGAACGCGCCATGCTCGTCCAGGACAAGGCCGGCGCATGGCAGCCGGTCTCGTCCGCGGAGGTCTGCCGCCGCGTGCGCTCCGTTGCAGCGGCGCTGCGCTCCTG
Source organism: Acidobacteriaceae bacterium (assembly GCA_035933815.1). GTDB lineage: Bacteria > Acidobacteriota > Terriglobia > Terriglobales > Acidobacteriaceae > Palsa-343. The sequence goes on along the minus strand of DASYYN010000013.1, from coordinate 19,500 downwards.
GGGCATCCGCAAGGGCGACCGCGTTGCAATCCTCTCTGAGAATCGATGGGAATGGGCTGTTGCCGATTTCGCATGCCTCTCGCTCGGCATCGTCGATGTGCCGCTTTATCCGACGCTCCTCGCCGATCAGATTGGGCAGCTCCTCGCCGACTCCGACTGCCGGGCCATTTTTGTCTCCACACGCGCGCAATACGAGAAGATCGCCTCACTCGCGGGCCCGTCATCGCTCGAACATGTCATCGTCATGGATGATGAGTACCTCCCGTCTGCGAAGGCCTTCTCTTCCCTGCTCACTGGCGGCAAGTTCGACGACTTCGACCAGATCGCCCGCAGCATCCAGCCTGGTGATTTGGCGACACTGATTTACACGTCCGGCACAACCGGCGAGCCCAAAGGCGTGATGCTGACGCACGGCAACATTGCCAGCAACCTGAACTACTCGACCGCTGAGTTCGGCTTCACCTCGTCGGATTCCTGCATCTCGTTTCTTCCCCTCTCGCACATCACGGCCCGGCATCTCGACTATGCGTTGTACGCGCAGAACGTCACGGTGGCCTACTGCCCTTCGTTCGATCAGCTGCCCCAGGCGCTGACGACGATCCAGCCAACCATCGTAGTTGCCGTGCCGCGCGTCTACGAGAAGGTTCGCCAGGTCGCGGAGATCCGTGCCGGCCAGTCTGCGATCAAGAAGCGGCTTTTCCGGTGGGCCATCGCCAGCGGCCGGAAGCACAAAGACGAGGTCGCGGCCGGTAAAGAGCCGTCATCGCCTGTCTGGAAGCTGGCCGACGCCATCGTTTACAAGAAGCTCCGCGCCGGATTTGGCGGCCGCGTGCGCTACTTCATCAGCGGCGGCGCGCCGCTTGGCTTGGACACGGCGCACTGGTATGCCTCCGCTGGAATTCGCATCCTCGAAGGCTATGGGCTGACGGAAACGTCGCCCGTCCTGTCCATCAATACGCCCAACGCGAATCGCATGGGCTCCGTGGGCAAACCACTGGCCAATGTCGAGTGCCGGATCGCCGAAGACGGCGAATTGCTGGTCCGCGGCCCGAACATCTTTCCCGGCTACTGGAAAGGCCGTGGCGACGCGGAGGCCTTCGATGCCGACGGCTGGTTCCGGACCGGCGACATCGGGCACATCGACGGCGATGGCTTCCTGTTCATCACCGACCGCAAGAAGGAGCTGCTGAAGACTTCCGGAGGAAAATTCGTTGCTCCGCAGCCGATCGAGAACAAACTGAAAGCCAGCGTGCTGGTGGCGAATGCAGCGCTCGTCGGGGATCGCCACAAATTCGCATCTGCGCTGATCGCTCCGAACTTTGCCGCGCTGGAGCCGTGGGCCAAAGAGCAGGGCGTGGTGGTGGGGTCGCGCCAGGAACTCGTCGTCCATCCGCGGGTGCGTGCTGAATATCAGGCGATGATCGACGGGATTAACGCAGGCCTCGCGAACTTCGAAACCATCAAGCGCTTTTGCCTCATCGCCGAGGAGTGGACGCTCGAATCCGGCGTCTTGACGCCCAGCATGAAGCTGCGCCGGCGCGTTATCGCGCAGAAATACGCGACGGAAATTGCGCAGCTCTACGGGGACGAGGCTGTCTCGCACCGGTAAGCCGCCCGCTCCGCCGCGCTCCGCTCTCGTAAAATAAAGAGAAACACCCGGGAGGGTATCGTTGCCAGAAACACCCCCGTTTCCGCTTACGCTCGACGGTTCCGCCGTTCTGCATCAGATGTTCCGCTTCGACTGGCCGGCGTGGCGGCGCATGGAGACCTCGGCACGCAACCGCACACTGACTGAAGCCACGGCGCTGCTCAGTCCGATGGAGCAGGGATCGGGCGGCGATCGCCCCAGCCAGAGCGCCATCTTTGCTCAGCTGGGCCACAAAGGCGACCTGATGCTGATCCATTTCCGCGACAGCATCGAGCAGTTGGCCACGGTGCAGCGCGATGTTGCCCGCACGGAACTGGGCAGTTTTTTGCAGCCGACCCATTCTTATCTTTCGATCGTGGAGCTTGGGCTCTATGAATCGTCGGTGAAAACCTATCCGGTCCTGACCACCGAAGGTCTGGAGCCATATTCCGACGAATGGGAAAAGCGTCTCGGCGAAGTCGCTGAACGGCAGGCCGCCGCAATGGCGAGCCGGCTCTTCCCTTCCATGCCGCAGACGAAGTACGTCTGCTTCTATCCGATGGACAAGCGGCGCGGCGAGCGCGTGAACTGGTACAGCGTGCCCATCCGCGACCGCGCTCGCATGATGCAGGAACATGGGCTGATCGGACGCCGCTTCGCCGGAACCGTAAAGCAGATCATCTCCGGCTCTATCGGCCTCGACGACTGGGAATGGGGCGTGGACTTGTTCGCCGATAATCCCGGAGTCTTCAAGCGGCTCATCTACGAAATGCGTTTTGACGAAGCCAGCGCGCTCTACGGCCTCTTTGGCGCATTTTATGTCGGCGTGCGACTGCCGGTGAGCGAGCTGGCATCCTGGCTCGCAACGGAAGAGGCGAAGTGAAGGTCTTCGTCACCGGCGCTACGGGATTCGTGGGCAGCCATGTCGCACGCGAACTTGCCACCCGCGGCGCCGATCTGCGGCTTTTGGTCCGGCGCACCAGCAATCTTGCGAATATCGAGGGACTGCCGGGAGAGACCGTCACCGGCGATCTGCTTGAGCCCGAATCGCTGCGCTCTGCCGTGCGCGGCTGCGATGCAGTGATGCACGTTGCCGCCGATTACCGACTCTGGGTCCGCGATCCCGACGCGATGTACCGCGCCAATGTCGAGGGCACACGCGCCCTGCTGCGCATCGCCGGGGAAGAGGGTATCCGCCGCTGCGTGTATACCTCCAGCGTGGCGACGATGGGCTTCCGCTCCGACGGAACCATCGTGGACGAAAACACGCCCGTCTCCCTCGTCGACATGGTGGGCCACTACAAGCGGTCGAAATTCCTGGCCGAACAGGTCGCCATTGAAGCAGCGAGAGCGGGGCAGCCGGTCGTCATCCTGAACCCGACGACGCCCATTGGACCCGGCGACCTGAAGCCCACGCCGACCGGGCGCATCATCGTCGATTTTCTCAACCGCAAGTTTCCTGCTTACGTGGACACGGGGTTGAACCTTGTCGATGTCTGCGAGGTCGCCCGCACGCACGCCGATGCTCTGAACGACAGCGTCGGCCGGCCGGGCGAACGATACATCCTGGGCGGCGAGAATCTCACGCTAAAGCAGATTCTCGACAAAATGTCCGCGATTACCGGCTTGCCCTCGCCTACGATGAAGGTGCCGCATTCGGTGGCGATGATCTTCGCATTCTTCGACGAGACCATCACCGGCAAAATGCGTGGCAAAGAGCCGCGCGCCACCGTCGAAGCAGTGCGCATGGGAAAGAAGATGATGTTCGCTTCCTCAGCCAAAGCGGAGCGCGAGCTTGGATTCCGACAGGTGCCCGTCTATCAGGCGCTTCGTTCGGCCATCGACTGGTTCCGCGCCCACGGCTACGCTCCCGCTGCGCAGGAGAGTGTCCCGGCATGAGCCCGCGCATCGGGATTGTCGCTGCGTTCCCCGGAGAACTGAAGCCGCTCGTCCGCGGCTGGGAAAAACGCGGCCACGTGTTTCACGGCCGGATCGGCAATGCCCCAGCGATGGCCGTCGCGGGTGGTATGGGAGCGAAAAGCGCAGCGCATGCCTGCGAGCTTTTGCAGCAAGCGGGTCCGGTGGAGGCACTCGTCTCGATCGGGTGGGCCGGATCGCTCTCCTGCGGCCTCCAGCCGCCCCAGGCTGTCGGCATCCGCGAGGTGATGGATGCCGGAAGCGGCGAGAGCTTCGTCACTGCAAATGGCGAGGGCCAGCGGCTGATTACGCTCGATCGCGTAGCCGACGCACAGGAGAAGCGACGGCTGGCCGAGCAGTATCAGGCGATCCTCGTCGATATGGAAGCTGCTGCCGTTGCTCGCATCGCGCGCATCAAAAATCTGGAGTTCTATTGCTTCAAGGGCGTCAGCGACGGCCCCAACGATCGGCTGCCGGATTTCAACCGTTTCACCGGGCCTGACGGGCAATTCCAGACGGTGGCGTTCAGCGCGTACGCACTGGCCCATCCAAAGCACTGGAAGCCATTGGGCACACTGGCCAGCAACAGCCGCCAGGCAGCCCGGCAATTGGCACTTTTTGTGGATGGATTTTTCGCCGGTTCCCGGTAGAGTGAATTTTCGGAGTGTTCATGGCCACCGTTTCCCAGGACCTGCAGCAACAGACCAAGACCAGGATTCCCGCTACGATGCGCGCAGCTGTGTATCGCGGCGTTGACGACGTGCGCGTGGAAACCGTGCCTGTCCCGAAGATGGGTGCCGGCGAAGTCCTCATCCGCGTTGCCGCTTGCGGTGTTTGCGGGACGGACCTGAAGAAGATCCACACCGGCTCGCACTCCGCGCCGCGCATATTCGGCCACGAGATCGCCGGAGTGATTGCCGCCGTCGGCGCCGGAGTCGAGAACTTCTCCATCGGCGACCGCGTCATCGTCTACCACCACACGCCGTGCGGCCATTGCTACTACTGCCGCAAGAAGACCTTCGCTCAGTGTCCGCAATACAAGCAGGTCGGCTGCACCGCCGGTTTTGAGCCTTCCGGCGGCGGCTTCGCCGAATACGTGCGCGTGATGGATTGGATCGTTCGCCGCGGCCTGATCAGGATTCCCGAGGGCGTGCCCTTCGAGCAGGCCGCGTTTGTTGAGCCGGTCAACACGGTACTCAAAGGCGTTCGCCGCCTTGAGCTCGCCGCGGATGAAACCGTGCTGGTCATCGGCCAGGGGCCCATCGGCATCCTGCTGGCGGCACTTTCCGCACGCACCGGAGCCAAAGTCCTTACATCCGATCTCTACCCGGAACGGCACGCCATTGCCTCGCATTACGGACTGCATCACCCCATCAACGCCGGCAAAGAAGACGTGGTCGCCGCAGCGCATGCTGCCAGCGAAGGCCGCGGCGCCGATGCCGTAATCCTCGCCGTCGGCGGCAACAACCTCATCCGCACCGCGATGGATGCCGCCCGTCCCGGCGGCCGCATCCTGCTCTTCGCGCAGACGCAGCATGGCGACGCCACCTTCGACCCCGCCGTGGTTTGCATGGATGAAAAGACCCTGCTCGGCTCGTACAGCTCATCCTTTGAGATTGAGCCGAACGTTGAGGACCTCGTTTTCGGCCGCTATGGCAGCGGCTTCGACCTGACGCGCCTCATTTCGCACCGTTTCCCCATCGAGGAGGCTGTTGAGGCGATTCGCATAGCATCGAATCCCACCGCAAGTTCCATGAAAGTCTTCATTTATCCCCCCGCCGGTCAGGTTTGAGACAATAATAAGTACGATGGCAGCGCAAATGACAGCCGCCGTGCTGCATGGGCGGGAGGACCTCCGCATCGAGCAGGTCCCCATGCCCAGAGCCGGCCCCGGTGAAATTGTCGTACGCGTCCATGCCGCTCTGACCTGCGGCACCGATCTGAAGGTGTATCGCCGCGGATACCACGCGCGCATGTTGAAGCCGCCGATTCCCTTCGGCCACGAACTGGCGGGGACGGTGCATGAAGTCGGCAGGGGCGTAACAGCATTTCGCGTTGGCGATCGCGTGGTGGCGCTCAACTCCGCTCCGTGCGGCGACTGCTACTATTGCCGCCACAACCAGGAGAACCTTTGCGACCGGCTGCTCTTCAACAATGGAGCCTACGCGGAGTACCTGCTGATCCCCGCCCGCATCGTGGCGAAAAACACTCTGCGCATTCCCGATGGTGTTTCGTTCGAACACGCCGCGCTGACTGAGGCGCTGGCCTGTGTGGTGCACGGCCTGGAAGAATGCCAGCCGCAGCGGGGCGACACCATTGCCGTGATTGGCGGCGGCCCCATTGGCCTCATGTTCATGCACGTGGCCGAACTCAGCGGCCTGCGCGTCATCGCCGTGGTGAAGCGCGACGAACAGGTCATGTCGGCCCGCAGGTTTGGCGCGTCAGAGGTGGTGCAGATCACCCGGCGTGCCGATGCCGTTGACGCCGTGCGGGATCTGACGCCCGACGAGCGCGGCGCAGATATCGTGATCGAAGCTGTCGCGACTCCGCTCGCCTGGCAGTGGGCCGTCGATATGGTTCGCAAGGGCGGAACGGTGAACTTCTTCGGCGGATGCGCCGCAGGCACGAAGGTCGAGCTCGACACGAATCGGCTGCACTACAACAACATCACGCTGCGCGCGAGCTTCCATCACACGCCGGCGACCGCGCGGAGAGCCTTCGAGCTGATCACCAGCGGCCGCTTCCGCAGCAGAGAGACGATCACCAGCCGCGCTCCTCTCACGGAACTGAACCGCGTCTTTCGCCAGTTGATGAACCGGGCCGGCGACATCAAGACGGCTATCATTCCTTAGGTGCAGTCTGCCAGTCTGCCGATGAGCGTTCCTGCAGCACAGCACGAACTGATCGAAAAAGGATGGGCCGCGCTCCCGCCGGAATACCGCATCCCTGATGTTCCGCCCACACTTGAGCAGGCGCGGGCCTGGTGCAGACGGCTTGCGGAAACCCACTACGAAAATTTCCACGTGGTCTCGTGGTTCCTGCCGCAGCGCCTGCGTCGGCACTTCCACAGCATCTACGCCTACTGCCGCGTCTCTGACGATCTCGGCGACGAAGTCGGAAACCGCGAGCAGTCGCTGGCACTGCTCGACCTGTGGGGCTCGGAACTGGACGCCTGCTATCGCGGAGAAGCTCGCCATCCGGTTTTCGTCGCGCTGGCCGAGACTATCCGCGCCTGCGACATTCCCAAAGAGCCGTTCGCCGATCTGCTGGTCGCCTTCCGCCAGGACCAGATCGTCACCCGTTATCGAACGATGCAGGACGTGCTCGGGTACTGCCGCAACTCGGCGAATCCTGTCGGACATTTGGTGCTCTACGCCTGCGGCTATCGCGATCCAGAGCGGTTCGCGCTCTCCGACCACACCTGTTCGGCCCTGCAGCTTGCGAATTTCTGGCAGGACGTTCGCGTCGATTACCAGAAGGACCGCATTTACCTCCCTCTCGAAAACATGGTCCGCTTCGGCGTAACCGAACAGGACATCGCTGCGGGCCGCTTCTCGCCGCAGTTCCGCGACCTGATGCGCTACGAGGTCGACTACGCCCGCCGCATGTTCCAGGCCGGGCTGCCGCTGATCGGCATGGTCGACCGAGAGCTGGCCATCGATCTGGACCTCTTCTCCCGCGGTGGGCTGGAGATCCTGCGCGCCATCGAGCAGCAGGACTACAACGTACTCCGCGCTCGTCCTGCCATTACGAAGTCCCGCAAGGCGGCCCTGCTGCTGCGCGCGCTGGTCGGCAGACTCTTCTCCGGGAGAGCCGCTTGACCGCTTCGGACTCTGGCGCGGCGAACGCTCAGCTCGCCGCCGCCTACCGCACCTGTATCGAAATCGCCCGGCGCGAGGCAAAAAATTTCTACTACGCCTTCCTCGCTCTTCCCCGCCCGAAACGCGAGGGCATCTGCGCGGTCTACGCTTTCATGCGCCACGCCGATGACATCTCGGACGACGAAACGCGCACGCGGGAACAGCGCCGTCAGGATCTCGACACATGGATGGCCGCATGGCACGCCGCCGCTTCGGGCCAACGAACGTCTGACCCTGTGTTTATCGCGCTGGCTGATGCACGCGTGCGCTTCAACATTCCGCTTGAACTGCTCGATCAGCTCGTTCAGGGCACGGCGATGGATCTCAACGCGAGGAGAGAGACGCAGGATGCCTTCGCTGAGTCCGAAGCACCGCTTCTCTACGACACCTACGCCAGTTTTGAGGACCTTCGCCGCTATTGCTACTACGTCGCGTCCGTCGTCGGACTGGTCTGCATCCGCATTTTCGGCTACAGCGATCCTCGCGCCGAACAGCTCGCCGAAGACACCGGAGTCGCCTTCCAGCTCACAAACATTCTGCGCGACGTCCGCGAAGACGCCGAACGCGGCCGCGTCTATTTACCACTCGAAGAACTGGACCGCTACGGCGTTCTCGTCGAGCAGCTGGTGGCGATCCGCGACGGCAGCCAGCTGCGACTGAACCAGCGTGAACTGCTGGAGAGCATCGCCAAACACGCCGAGGATTATTACCGCTCCGGCTTCGCGCTGCTGCCGCTGATCTCTCCCGATGCACGTCCTGCGCTCTGGGTGCTGATCACGATCTATCATCGTCTGCTGCTTCGCATCGAGCGACGCAACTTCGATGTGTTTACGGAGCGCGTTTCCGTTCCCATCCTGACGCGCCTCAGCATTCTGCTACGCGGCCTGTTTCGTGTGTTCTGGAATCGGCTCTTCGCTCGAGGTCACGCGCAATGAGCGGTGAATCGCGCAGCGTCACGATTGTCGGCGGCGGCATTGCAGGCATCGCCTCTGCCTGCGCGCTCGCCGACGCCGGCTACAAGGTTCGTTTGCTCGAGCGACGCCCGTATCTGGGAGGACGCGCCTCATCCTACGAACATCCAGGAACCGGCGAAACCATCGACAATTGCCAGCACGTGCTCATTGGCCGCTGCACCGCACTGCTCGACCTGTACCGCCGCCTGGGCGTGCGGGACCGCATCCGCTGGTACGACCGCTTCACCTTCCTCACGCCGGAAGGGAAACCGACCATTCTCACGGCGGGCAGCTTGCCCGCGCCCTTCCACTCATCGCTGTCCTTCCTTCGCGCGCCGGCATTTTCACTGCGCGACAAATTCGCAATCGCACGCGGGCTGTCGTGTTTTCTGCGCGAATTGCCGCCCGACACCTCAGAAAACTTCGCTGCCTGGCTCCATCGGCATGGCCAGACACAACGCGCCATCGACCGCTTCTGGAAGCCGGTGCTCGTCAGCGCTCTGAATGAAGACCTCGACCGCATCTCCGTCCATTACGCAGCCAAGGTTTTTCGCGAGTCTTTCCTGCTCTCGCCCGAGAGCGGTCGCATGGGCATCCCATCGATCCCCCTGAGCGAGCTTTACAACCAGGCGATCGCGTACATCCGCGAGCGCGGTGGCGAAGTGTGCCTGCGCACCAGTGTCGACCGCATCCGCCCGCACGAACACGGATGTGAAGTAACCTCTTCGGATCGCACCTTCTCCTCCGACGCGGTGATCCTCGCGCTGTCCTTTGAAGCCATGGCCGCACTGCTGCCTGCGCTGCCGAAAAACCAGCCCGGCGCCGAACTCGCCCAGCATCTGAGCCAGTTCGAGCACTCGCCGATCACCGGCATTCACCTGTGGCTCGATCGCGAAGTCACGGACCTCGATCACGCCGTCCTGCTCGACACGACGATCCAGTGGATGTTCAACAAGTCGCGCCTGCAACCGGCGCATCGCGAAGCCGGCGTTAGCTACCTGGAGCTTGTCGTTAGCGCCTCCCGGTCGCTTGTTCCCATGGCGCGCCAGGAGATCATCGGCCTCGCGATGCGCGAGCTGGCGCTCTTCTTCCCTGCCGTGCCCTCGGCAAAGCTGCTGAAGGCCGCCGTCGTGAAGGAGGTCCGTGCTACCTACTCCGTTCGCCCGGGGCTGGACCTCATCCGGCCACCAGCTAATAGCCCCTGGCCGGGCATTTACCTGGCTGGCGACTGGGTGGCCACCGGCTGGCCCGCCACCATGGAGGGGGCTGCACGCAGCGGCTATTTTGCCGCCGAAGCTCTGACCCGCGCCGACGGTAACCCTCGTACTTTCAGCGTTCCGGAGCTTCCGGCGACCGGATGGATGGGCTTTATTTCCAGATAGTTACCAGAGTTCCGTGGTGATTTCCATACACTTGCCCTACTGTTGTGCATCCACCTTTTAGCCATGAATGGATGCTTCCATTTCTCGAAAAATTTGCGATTATGGTGGTGCCTTCCGCCCGAATGAAGCAAACCTGACGGAAAAGTCAGGGTTCTAACAAGGTGGAATCATTCTGGTAAAGGGGCCAATGTCTATGCACGTCCTTCTTGAGCATCTGTCGGAAATCAGCAGCTACCTGCCGGCCGTGCTCATCACGTTAGGTGTGGCTACGCTGGTTGGTTGTGCGATCGGCTGTGTCTGCTCGCCTTGCGAGGAAAAGGACGACTTGTTCCATCGCGAAGTCTACTAATCCCCGCAGGCGCTAACCCGCAAGGGCCTGGGAGATTTTCTGTCCATCCGGTGAGCCCAGCCCCGTGCACGCATCCCAGCCCGGTCCAGCGGAGTACGCGCCGTTGTTGCCCTGCGTGATGTCGCGGAAGTCCCCAGGATGGGCATAGAGCGCCGGGTTCACAAAGCCCAGAGGCGAGCCCTTCTGCTGATTGACCAGTGCGATCAGTGCCGCCCACAGCGGAGCCACAGCGCTCGTGCCGCCGACCACCTGCTGCTGTCCATCCACGAGGATGTTATAGCCGGTACCCGGTGCGGCATCGCCCGCCACATCGGGTACGCCGCGCCCCTGCCCGGCAAATCCCTTCAGGCCCTGCTGCCATGCCGGAACGGGAAACGCCGTGCTGTATCCGCCGCCCGTCGCTCCACCCTGAGTGCCGTCATTCCACACCACTTCGCTGCTGATGGTCGAGCCAGAGCCCTGCAGCTTCGTTCCGCCGCACGCCAGCACGTGCGGGCTCGAGGCGGGAAAGTCGACGTTGTTGCCGGTGGCCCCGTCCGATGATCCGTTGTCGCCTGCGGCTACTGTAATCGTTACGCCCAGCGCCGCCGCCGACTGGCACGCGTTGTCGAGCGCCGTTCGCGACGATGCAGCCCAGCTGGACTCTGGCCCGCCCCAGCTGATGGATATCACCGACGGCTTGTTCGCCGTATCGTGCACAGCGGTGGTAATGGCATCGATGAAGCCCTGATCGGTGTTCGGCGCAAAATAGACGGCGATCTTTGCCCCGTTGGCAATCGCGCCCGCCACCTGAATATCCAGTTCCACTTCCCCATCGGCTCCGTTCGGATCGCCAGGCGAATTCGTTCCACCGTCAACCGAAACGGCAACCACCGTGGGCGTGGCGAGCCCCAGTCCCTGAAAATATGTGCCCAGGTCGTTCGCGTCGTATCCGCCGCCCAGCTCGATGATCCCGATCGTCTCGCCTGTGCCATTCACGCCTGTCGGATAGTTATACAGCTGCGCAACCTGCGGCGGGTCGAACGCCTGTGTCTGTGCCTGCAGAGCCGGCCTCACGCGAAACTGCGCGCGCGCGATCGGGCGCGCATCCAGTCCGAGCACCGCCTCTACCAGGCTGGCGTGTTCCTCCGGCAGCGAGATTTGCCCGGTAAAGGCGTGGAAGCGCCGCCGCGTCCGGGACTCCTCGTACTCGTGAAGCTCGACGCCAAACGCCTGCTGCATCGCCTGCACGCTGCCGCGCAGCACCAGCGTCCGACGCGAGAGGCTGGAGCCTGCCTCGTCCACCGTCAGTCCATGCCGGTGTGCGAAGCTGCGCAACGCGTCGAAGTCCGCGGGATCGGCCGCATACTGCTGATCGAATTCCTCACGCGACACATGCCTGCCGCCCAGAGCGCCGAGATCGAGCGGATTCCTGCGCTTCACGATGACTGAAACGGTGAGGACGCTCTGTGCGTCGGCGGTGGAAATTTGGGTGGCATTCGCCGGAGCCTTTCGCTCCGACCTGGGCAGGACAACGCGTTTTTGGGGGGAGTTACTCATGCGTTATCTCCTATGCGATGTGCCGACCATCCTACCGCAGAACGGGGCCGAGCACACGCAGCGCGAGCAAGGCCACCGTAACCGGTTTCGGAATCAGGAGGATCGTCAGCGCACGCCGGCTATGGGCTGATAATGCCCGGCGCGATTTGCACTTTCCGCATGAGCGCAGCTTATTGATACCCTGAATCTGGAATCCCAATGCGCTACCTTCCCAAATCGCCTGCCGAGCGCGCCGCCATGCTGCGCGACATCGGCGCTTCGTCCATCGACGACCTGTTTGCCATCATTCCCGAGGAATACCGCCTCAGCCGCGACCTGAAAATCCCGCGGCAGATGGGCGAGTCGGAGATCGTCGATCATTTCAAAGCCGCGGCCGCGCAGAATGCCAACGGTTACGCCAGCTTCCTGGGCGCCGGCGTCTATCGCCATTACCGGCCAGTGGTCATCGACGCCATCGTGCAGCGCGGCGAGTTCCTCACGTCGTATACGCCGTATCAGGCTGAGATCACGCAGGGCACTCTGCAGGCCATCTTCGAGTTCCAGACGATGCTCTGCGCACTGACGGGTATGGAGATCGCCAACGCCTCCATGTACGACGGCTCAACGGCGGCCGCCGAAGCGGTGATGATGGCGCTCCGGATCACCGGCCGCGATGGCGTGCTGGTCGCGCGCAGCGTGCATCCCGAATACCGCGAGGTGATGCACACCTACGCGCAGCACCGTGAAGAGATCATCGGCGAGCCCGCGCGTGAAATCGCCTTCGGTCAGGATGGCCGGATCGACCTCGTCGCCCTCGAACAGGCCGTCACCGATCAGACCGCCTGCGTTCTGGTGCAGTCGCCCAATTTCTTCGGCGTAGTAGAAGAGATTCCCGCCATCGCGGACATCGTCCACAAGAAGGGCGCGATCCTTGTTGTCTCGATTGCGGAAGCGATCTCACTGGGAATTGTGCGTCCGCCCGTTGAGGCGGACATCGTCGCGATGGAGGCACAGTCCTACGGTGTTGCGCCCAGCTATGGCGGACCGTTCTGCGGCGCGATCGCGGCGAAGGAAAAATACATGCGCCAGATGCCGGGCCGCCTGGTCGGCGAGACCAAAGACAAGCACGGCCGCCGCGGCTTCGTCCTCACGCTCTCCACACGTGAGCAGCACATTCGCCGCGAACGGGCGACTTCAAACATCTGCACCAATCAGGCGCTGGTTGCGCTGATGGCGACGGTTTACATGACCATCTACGGCAAGGAAGGCATGCGCGAAGTGGCGATACAGAACCTCGCCAAGGCCGACTACGCCGCGAAAGCGCTCAGCGCGCAGGGCAAGCTGCTCTTCAGGGGCTCGCCGCGCTTCAATGAATTCGTGCTGGCGACGGATGAAGATCCCGAACAGGTGAACGCCCGTCTGCTGGAACAAAAGATCATCGGCGGAGTGCCGCTGCGCCGCTGGTATCCGGAACTCGGCAACGCAAGCCTCTGGTGCGCGACGGAACTCACCACCCGCGAGCAAATCGACCAGGCCGCAACCGTGCTGGCGCAGGCGCCGGCCACAGCCGCAGCCCGATAAGGATCAGGATTCATGGCCACACCCACTCAGGAAACGACGTTCATCGGCACTCCGCGCAAGGTAACCGCGCACCTCACCCAAAACGAGGGGCTCAGCTTCGAGAAATCTGCGCCGGGCAAGAAGGCGTACCGCCTTCCTCCGCTCGACGTGCCTGCCGTGGACGCTGGCTCGCTGCTTGGCAACGCTGCCCGCGAGGTCGCCGCCGAACTGCCGGAACTCAGCGAAATCGAGATCATCCGGCATTTCACGCGGCTGTCGACCTGGAACTACGCCATCGATCTTGGCATGTACCCGCTGGGCAGTTGCACGATGAAGTACAACCCGCGGGTCAATGAATTCGTGTCGCGTCTGGAAGGCATAGCGGAAGCGCATCCGTACCAGCCCGAGTCGCTCGCCCAGGGATCACTGCAGATCATTCGTCTGCTGCAGCAATGCCTCCTCGAGATCACCGGGATGGACGCGATTACGCTGCAACCCGCTGCCGGCGCTCATGGCGAGTTCACCGGCATTCTGCTCGTCCGCGCCTATCACGAGGCGAAGGGGAATCCCCGTCGCACCGTCATCATCCCTGACTCGGCGCACGGAACCAATCCGGCGACTGCTGCAGTGTGCGGCTACGACGTGGTCAATTTCAAATCAAATGCCTCTGGCGGCATCGACGTCGAAGCCCTCGCCAACGCGGTCACCGAAGACACGGCTGCGCTGATGCTGACGAATCCATCAACGCTGGGCGTCTTCGAAAACGAGATCCACCGCATTGCCGACATTCTGCACGACAAGGGCGCGCTCCTCTACATGGACGGCGCCAACATGAACGCGCTCTGCGGCAAGACGCGCCCCGGCGACTTCGGCGTGGACGTAATGCACCTGAATCTGCATAAGACGTTCTCGACGCCGCACGGCGGCGGCGGTCCAGGTTCGGGCCCGGTGGCCTGCAAAAAGATTCTCGAGCCGTTCCTGCCGATTCCCGTTCTTGAACAAGGCAAAGATGGCCTGCTGCATCTGAACTACGACCGGCCGCAGTCGGTCGGGCGGGTCCGCGCTTTCTACGGCAACTTCGGGATGTTCGTGCGCGCGCTTGCCTACATCCTCGCGAACGGCCCGGACGGCCTGCGTCAGACGACCGAAGACGCGGTCCTCAACGCGAACTACATCCGCAAAAAGCTCGAGGACCTGTACGAGCTGCCGTATCCGACACCATCGATGCACGAGGTGGTCTTCAGCGATAAACGTCAGGCAAAGAACGGCGTCCGCACAGGCGACATCGCCAAGCGCCTCATCGACTACGGATTCCACCCGTACACCGTCTCGTTTCCGCTCATCGTGCCCGGCGCGCTGATGATCGAGCCGACGGAAAGCGAATCGCGCGAGGAACTTGACCTGTTCGTCGACGCAATGCGGCAGATCGCCCGCGAAGTGGAGGAGAATCCGCAACTGGTGCTCGAGGCGCCGCACTCCACGCGAGTGGCGCGTCTTGACGAAACCACTGCCGCACGCAAACCCATCCTGCGCTGGCGCAAGTCATAGGGATCAATAATCCAAGGCTGTCATCCTGAGCGAAGGTCGTTCGCAATAGCGGACGACCGGAGTCGACGGACCTGCATTTCCGGCTCGTTCGCCGCGACTGCTACACCCCATCTGCTGGCCACGCTCCTCCCGCCAATCCAAAGCAGAGTCGCCACTGCTCTAATCCGCTACTCGGTCCTATAGAGCAGTTCCGATAAGATTGAAGATGTCTATGCAAGCCACTCGCACCTTTCCTCACGCCATGCTGCGCGAGATCTACGAGCAGCCGGACGCGCTGGCAGCCACAATAGAGCGCTACGCGCCCTCGTGCGTTCTCAGCGCTGATGCCTTCTCTGCAGTCGCCGAGGCCCTGCGCGGGCACCCTCGCCTGGTGATCGCCGCCAGCGGATCGAGCCGTCACGCCGGTTTGGCCGGCGAAATTATGCTGGAGGACTACGCGGGCCTCGCAGTGGACGTGGAGTACTCGAGCGAGTACATGTATCGCTCAACCCACACGCTGCACGATCCCGGCGTGCTGGTCATCTCTCAGTCCGGTGAAACCGCCGACACTCTGGCGGCGTTGCGTGAGGCAAAATCCCGAGGACTGGCTACGGTCGCCATCACCAACAATCCCGAGTCATCGATGGCCCGCGAAGCCGATGCGTCACTGCCGACGGTGGCCGGCAAGGAAGTCGCAATTCCGGCGACCAAAAGTTTCACCACGCAGCTCTGCGTGCTCTACATGCTCTCGCTCTTCCTGGCGCGGATCGGCGGACGAATGACGAGCGCGACAGCCGCCGCGCATTGCGAGGAATTAGGCCGTCTTCCCGGCCTGCTCGAAAAATATCTCGAATCCTGGGAGACGCAGATTCGCAGCGTTTCCGATGGGCTACGCAGCGCGCGCACGTTCCTCTATCTCGGCCGCGCAGTTCACTATGCCATCGCCCGCGAAGGCGCGCTCAAGCTCAAGGAGTCTGCGTACGTCCAGGCAGAGGGCCTGCCGGTCGGCGAGTTGAAGCACGGCCCGAACGCCCTCGTCAGCCCTGAAGCGCCTCTGGTGATCCTCGCGACTCGGGACCGGAACGATCCCGACTCAACGCTTCGCTATGAGCGGACGCTGCAGCTGATGCGCGACATGCACGAGCAGGGCGCGCATATCGTTTCCGTCCATGTCGAAGGCGACGAGGAGCCCGCGCTTCTCAGTCAGGGGTCCGTCGCTGTTCCCGCTGTCGATGAGTTTCTGCTGCCGCTCCTCGAAGTGGTCCCACTGCAAATGCTCGCGTACTGCGTCGCCGTGCAGCATGGCGTCAACGTGGACGCTCCGCGCAACCTGGTGAAGGCTGTCGTTCGCGAATAGCCCGGCAGTAACCAGGTCTGCTGGGCGCTCGTTTCCTTCTATCCGGCCGAAATCGGCCAGTGGTGACTATAGTTTTTTGAAAAACACCCTGGTTCGGGTTACCCTCAGGCAAAACGAGTACAAGTAAGGCCCTCCCCCAGGTCCTTCTTTCCCGGAGCTACGAGAGCCGTCTTTCATGCAGAACACGCTTCTGGATATCCTGATTCTCGGGCTCCTCGTACTGCTCTTCGCATCGATCTACCGCAAACATGCGACGGTTCGCATCCGCTACTGGCTGATCGGATGGTTCGCCGTTCTCATCCATTTCGGCCTGCAACTCCTTAATCCTTCAGCGGTTTGGGCAGCCAATCTGGTCGGAGCGCTCTCCATTTGCGCTCTCCTGCTCTGCGGCATCGCCTTCGCCCTTTCCTCGGCGCTGGTCTGGGAGAAGGGCTGGGAGTCGGCCATTCCCGCTGCCCTCCTCGGCGTACCTGGGCTGGCTTACATCCTTGTCGTCGCGCTCGCGACGCCCCGCTTCGCAGTGCTGCTCCCGATTGCATTCGCCGCACAAGGCGGGTTTCTCGCCGTCACTCTGCATCTGGGCCGCGGACCGCTGATGGACCAGACGACCGCCCGGCCGGGCGTGGCTCGCGGCTGGGCTGTGGTGATCGTCGCGCTCAGCTCCGCATGGATGGCCTCCGCGATTGCCCACCGCCAGTTCGGCGACAGCCTCTATCCGCTCCTTACCGAAATCTACCTGCTCGACGCAGTTCTCTACTCCGAAGAATTTCGTCGCGGCACGGCGGGCGTCCTGGCCAGTGTCATCGGCCTGATTGCGTGGGCAGCCGTTTTTCCTGTCGCCATCTCGATGGCGATCCTGTGGCCGCACCTGCAGGTTTCCGGCGAGTTATGGAATGTGCCGAAGTACTTTGTCGCCTTCGGCATGATCCTCACCCTGCTTGAGGAACAGAAGGGCGAGTCCGATACACGCACCGAAGAATACCGGGTCCTGTTTGACAACAATCCGCACCCGATGTGGATCTTCGACCTCGAGAGCCTGCGCTTCCTGAAGGTCAACGATTCAGCCGTTAGCCGATACGGCTACTCGCAGGAAGAATTCTGCCGGATGAGCCTGCGTGACATACGCCCTCCCGAGGAGATCGAGTCCCTCGAGCAGAGCGTCGCCAGCGCCGGCAGCAACGAATCGGTCCTGATCTCCGGCCCGTGGACCCACATCCTGAAGGACGGTCGCCGCATTCAGGTCGAGGTCTCCTCGCATAGCATCCGCTTTGAAGGCCGGGAGGCCCGCTTCTCGCTGGTGCAGGATGTGACGGAGCGGCAGCAATTGCACCAGCAGCTGCTCCATCAGGCGCATCACGACATGCTCACCGGCCTGCCCAACCGGCTGCTTTTGCTCGACCGCATGGAGCAGGCACTGGCTTCAGCTGCACGCCGCAGCCGTAAAGTGGCCCTAATCTGTCTCGATCTCGACCGTTTCAAGCAAATCAACGACACGTACGGCCACGCCGTCGGCGACCTCTGCCTGAAGGAAATGGCGGATCGGCTGCGCAGCCGGCTGCGGGCCACCGACACCGTCGCCCGTTCGGGGGGCGAGGAATTCACCATTGTCGCCGGCGATCTGGCGACGGTCGCCGATGCCGAGCGCATCGCTGAAGATCTGTTGCAGGCCGCGCGCAAACCGTTCGTGGTCGACGAGTATCCCATCGACCTGACCGCCAGCTTCGGCGTGGCGCTTTTTCCCGATCATGGATCGGACGCCTACGCCCTGTGGCGGAATGCCGATGCCGCCATGTATCGCGTCAAGCGCTCCGGCGGCAACCAGTATGTTCTCGTCTCACACGAGATCAGCCAGTCCACCGCCGAAGCCAACGAACTTGAGATTTACATGCGCCGCGCCCTGAAAGACGGCGGATTCGAGATGTACTACCAGCCGGAATACAGTCTGGACGGCAGCTTGCGCGCGCTCGAAGCTCTGCTCCGGCTCCGGCATCCCCGCCTGGGTATGGTGAGCCCCGACCGCTTCGTTCCCATTGCCGAAGAGAGCGGGCTGATTGTTCCTCTGGGAAACTGGGTTCTCCGGGAGGTCTGCCGCCAGGGAATGGAATGGCGCCGCGCCGGCGTTGCCATCGACCGCATCGCCATCAACGTATCGCCACTTCAGTTCATGCGCATGGACTTCTCCCGGCAGGTGCGGGAGGTGCTTGCCGAGCATAAGGCCGATCCCGCCTGTCTCGAAATTGAAATGACCGAGACCACCGTGATGCGCAACCTTGACGACGTTGCTCGCCAGATGCGCGATCTGGCCGAACTGGGCGTGCAGTTTTCCGTCGATGATTTCGGGACCGGCTACTCCTCGCTCCGGCACCTGCATGAGCTGCCGATCCAGACTCTGAAGATCGACAAGTCGTTTGTAGAACGCCTCTGCGAGCCGAGCGGGACGGCTGCCCTGGTTCAGGCGATCGTCTCCCTCGCACACAATCTCGGCCTGCAGGTCGTCGCCGAAGGAGTCGAAAGCCAGGAGCAGATGAACTCCCTGCTGGCGATGGACTGCGACGTCATGCAGGGCTATCTCTTCGCTCGTCCTCTGCCGGCCGGCGCCATTCCTGAACTGGTCCGTACCGGGCCTCCAGCGGGCCTGTGGAAAGCCGGGATCCCTGCGGTCGCGGTGGAAACGGACGCCCCTCTGGCGCACCGCTAAAACCCTTCTGCCCTGCGGTCGTCTAAGCTCCTAAGTGCTCCCGTGCGTGCTTGTTGACCAGGACGGTAGGGCTAGTTACAATCAATCTCAACTCCGCAGCAGAGCTAAAGACGAGACGTTGCGCAGGCCAAACCGCCTTCTCTCACTCTGTTTTCCGATCCGAAGCAAGCCCTTCTGGTCTGCCAAGGCTGCCGGGAGTTGATCACAGTGCGGCGGCAATTCACGTTCGTACGTCCTAATTTGGATCCTGCCAGGACTCCTGAAATCTGAGAGGTCAGGTACAACACTCTACACGAGGCAAGCTTGTCTCCGCTCCGGAGACGAAAGATTTGTCGCTATTGGATCTCTGGCTCGTTGTTCGCAAACGCCGGGTTCTGCTGGTTTGTTTCGCGCTCGGCGCTGCGGCTCTCGGTTTCGGATTCGGGGTCATGCGCGGCAAGGAATACACGGCCACCGGCGAAATCGAAATTCAGCCGGGCTCCGCGTCTTCTCTCAAATCCATTACCTCTCTGTTCGATTCCGAGCTCAGTTCGCTCGACGAGATCATGGAGACGGACGTCGCCATCCTCCAGAGCCCGTCTCTGCTGGTCGACGTGGCCAGGAATCTCAACTTGCTCAACAACAAAGATTTTGTCGCGCCCGGCTCCACCGTCGCAGGTCCGGGTGGCACCAAGCTGCCACTCTGGAACGGTGATCTCAACAATCCTTATGTTCGCAACGCTGTGGCCGGCGAACTCAAAGCTGGGCTGACC
>DASYYN010000281.1:0-23621 GCA_035933815.1 Acidobacteriaceae bacterium | reverse complement strand
TCGCGCGCCTGCGTGAGCATGGCGATTTTTTCGTCCGCGCTGGTGCGCTCCTTTTCGAGGCTGGTGCGGATCTCGGCGGAGGCGAGTTGGGCGGCGTGGAGTTCGCGGCGAAGCTGTTCGGTTTCGGCGCGGGACTTGTCGAGTTCGGCGCGAACCTCGGCGAGCTGGGTGGTCAGCAGGTCGGCTGTGGCGGCGACGCGGGCAATCTGCTCGCGCTGGGAGGTCTCGCGCTCGCGGGCGGCGTCGAGCTGGCGGTTCTTGTCGGCCAGTTCAGCGGTGAGAGCCTGAAGACGCGGTTCGAGGTCGCCTGAAGCAGGCCCGCGACTCCGGGCAACGATCCACGCAAAGGCCGCGCCGGCGGCCAGGCCGAGCACGAGAAATATCCCGCTGAGGAGGAGCATGGACTGAGTCTACCGCGGGAGAAGAGAAGGGGAAGACCCAGTTTTCCAGAGGGGTATCCCAGCGGTGACCCGGCGAGCCAAAACCCGATCAGGGACAGGGGCAGGCGATGATGCGGGTCAGCGAAGTGCTAGTGGAGAAAGGACATCGCCCATTGCGCGACCCATTGCAGCACCGGCGGCCATCCAAAGAAGAGCCACAGGAGGCACAACCCGACTCCGATCCAGAGCATGAGTTCAAATTGGAACTTCATAGCAACGTCCCCATTGCATGCGCCTGTACGTTCAGGCACTTGTTCCCGCAGCATAGGGCGAAGGGGAGGGAGTGTCCAGCCCTAAAATAATGACCTTTAGTAACTCACGGTGGCCCACCCGTGCGGTGCAACGGCGATTCCGGTTTACCGGCTCAATACGGTGGATGCCGCCTGGGAGAGGGTTACGGAGTCGGGTTCGCGCGTGAAAGACGACTTGATGTCGTCTTCCTGCTCTGAAATGGTTTTGAAGATCAGCGCGTGGCCCTCGATGTGGATATGGGACTCGGTGATGTCCCAGATGCCGCCTCCGACATTTCTCCGCTCGATTCTGAAGGTGCCGCCTTTGTTGAGCTTCCCAAAGATTCCCCCGCCAAAATCGACGTCGTGAACCAGATGTCCCTTGAATTCGATAATCCGGTCCGCGTGATTCTGAAGCACGAGAAGTCCCTCCATGGCCGAGAAAACACGCGCTTCGCGGCTGGGGGGATTGAACGAAGATTTGGGCGAGAAGGCGAGGGTTGTTGAATTGCGATTGCGGCTGACGATCTTCCAGTCGAAGGCGAAAGGAAGCAGTTGCAGGAGGGAGCGGGCCTGCTCATCGTCGCGACTCTGGTCCTGCCGCTGTCGCGCCTGGGCCGACGCATCCTGGATGAACGATTGAACCTGATGCCGCTGATCAGCGGTCGAAACCGGATGTCCGTTCTTCTCTGTCACACGAATCACAGCTGCAGAATGCGTTTGGGCGACCCACTGAACGACGCTGTCGCCGGGCTTGCGATCGACTTCATGGAAAACCCAGCACGAATGATCCGTGTTGTCCGCGTTGATCTGGACCTGCACCGCTCGCTTCACCAGGCTGAGCGCGTCCTGCGCATGGACCAATGGGCCGAATGCAGCGAGGATGGCAAGCACCGTCACCGAGAAAAAGCTGTGATTCCGGGCGACATCTTTCATCAGATTGTCAGATGCAGGCGGGTGGGGGACTGGGGTTAACGGGTTAACCCCACGCGATCGGGGCCGGTTATGGAGCCGATTTGGCGACGTAGTTGCGGGAGGGCTCGGGGAATTTGGGCTGTTCGGGGATGGCGGCGCCGTCGGCGCGGGGATCGGAGGCGCCGGAGTTCACTTTTGTGGCGCTGTTGTGCAGGACGGCCTGGCCGCGTCCCATGGTCGTCGAGTATTCCTTGCGGACGATGAGCTGGTGGCCCATGCGGGTGAGGGCGTCGAGCGTGGCCTGGCCGACGCGGTTCTCGATGACGATGTGGCAGCCAAGCTGGTGCGAGACGGTGAAGCGCGGCTCCTCGAGGGCGGCCTGGATGTTCATGTGGTAGTCGGCGATGTTGGAGACGAACTGGGCGTGGGCAAGGGGCTGGTTCCAGCCGCCCATGATGCCGAAGCCGATGTGCTCGTCGCCGCGCTGCATGAAGGCCGGGATGATGGTGTGGAGGGGGCGCTTGTGTCCGGCGAGCGCGTTGGGTGAAGCGGGGTCGAGGGTGAACATGGCGCCGCGATCCTGCAGGACGAATCCAAAGCCGGGAACGGTGATGCCGGAGCCGAACTCCTGAAAATTGCTCTGGATGAAGGAGACGATGTTGCCGTCGCGGTCGACGACGGTGAGATAGGTCGTGTCGGTGCCGTGCAGGGAGCCGGGGGCGACGTCGCAATTGGCTTTGGCCGGGTCGATGCGCCTGGCGCGCTGGGCGGCGTAGTCCTTCGAGAGAAGCTCGTTCACTGGGACTTTGGAGAAGCGGGGATCGCCGATGTAATGCTGGACGTCGGCGTAGGCGAGCTTCATGGCCTCGATGCGGGTGTGCAGTTCGGCGGGGCTGCGCGGATCGGACGCGGGCGCGGACTGCTCCATGATGTTGAGCATTTCGAGGGCGGCGATGCCGTCGCCATTGGGAGGCAGCTCGTAGATGGTCCAGTCGCGGTAGGTGGTGGAGATGGGATCGACCCATTCGGCGGAATAGTGGGCGAGGTCATCGGCGGTCATCGTGCCGCCGAGTTCCTGACTGGTTTTGAGGATGGCCTGGGCGATGACGCCGCGGTAGAAGGCCGACTCGCCCTGATCGGCGATGATGCGGAGGGCGCGGGCGAGGTCGGGGTTGCGGAAGATTTGTCCGGCGTCGGGGACTTTGCCTTCGGGGAGGAAGACGCGGCGGCTCTCGGCATTGTCGTTCAGGTTGGGGGCGGAGGCCTTCCAGTAGTCGTGGATCATCTCCGGGACGGGCACGCCGTGCTCGGCATAGAAGATGGCGGGCTGGAAAAGCGCGGGCCAGGGCAGGTGTCCAAAGCGGTCGTGCAGTTTGGTCCAGCCGTCGACCATGCCGGGGACGGTGACGGAGTCGATGCCGAACTGGGGCATGGCGGTGTCGCCTTTGGCGCGGAGGTGCGAGAGGGTGAGGGCGGCGGGGGACCAGCCGCTGGCGTTCAGTCCGTAGAGCTTGCCGGTCTTTGCGTCCCAGTAGATGGCAAAGAGGTCGCCGCCCATGCCATTCATCATGGGCTCGGAGACATTGAGGACGGCGTTGGCGGCGATGGCGGCATCGACCGCCGATCCGCCCTGCTCGAGCACGTGGGCTCCGGCCTGCGAGGCCTGGACCCATGCGGTGGCGACGATGCCGTACTGGGAGGAAACGACGGAGCGTCCCCAGGAGCGATCCTGCGCGCCGAGCGAAGCCGCAGTGAACATAGCCAGCAGTGTAATGAGAGCGGGGCGGAAAGTGCGCATGGTCGGCATCCGTGATCGGGGAGTCCACAGTACCAGAGAGCGGAATTCTGCCGCACGTAGTCGTGCGGGCAGACGGGATTGCGCGCGGCGACAAAGATATCGACGAACGCGACGCCAGGGTACGCCCCGGCTTTACACCCTGGGGGAGCGTCAGTAGACTTGGAATTTCGGAGCCGAGGAGGCGTGTGCCTTCATACATTCGGCCACGGTTTCCCGGATCCGGCATCGCATCCCGCCCTCCGGGTTCAGCATCAACAACGCGGTACACAGGAGATACGCATGGCATCTGGTGTGGAAGAAAAAGTGAAGCAGATTATCGTCGAACAACTTCAGGTCGACGAGGCCGAAGTCACACCCACCGCTTCCTTCCAGGAAGATCTCGGAGCCGATTCCCTCGACGTCGTCGAGCTGGTGATGCAGTTTGAAGAAGCGTTCGATCTGGAGATTCCGGACGAAGACGCCGAGAAGATCAAGACGGTGAAAGACGCCATCGATTACATCGACAAAAACGCGAAAGGCGGCAAGTAACTTTGCAGCGCCGCGTCGTGGTCACTGGACTCGGACTGGTATGCGGAGTAGGGCATACCGCACCCGAGGTCTGGAACAATCTGCTGGCGGGGAAGAGCGGGATGGCAACCATCACGCACTTCGACACCACCGGATTCCCGGTCACCTTCGCCGCCGAGGTGAAGAACTTCGATCCGCTCCAGTTTGTGGACAAGAAAGAATCGCGGAAGATGGCGCGCTTCATTCATCTGGCGCTCGCGGCGACCGAGGAGGCGATGCGCAGCTCCGGCCTGAAGATCACGCCGGAGAACGCGGAGAACGTGGGCGTATTCATCGGATCGGGGATCGGCGGGTTCGATGTTATCGAACGCGAACACAGCAATTATCTGCAGGGCGGACCGAGGAAGATATCACCCTTCTTCATTCCAGCCGCCATCGTGAATCTGGCCGCGGGGCAAGTGAGCATCCGCTACGGCGCTAAGGGACCGAATGAAGCAACGGCGACGGCCTGCACGACGAGCGCGCACTCGATCGGAGATGCGTATCGCATTATCGAGCGTGGCGATGCCGACGTGATGATCGCCGGCGGTGCGGAGGCGTCGATTACGCCGATGGGCATTGGCGGATTCGCGGCGATGCGGGCGCTGTCGACGCGCAATGACGATCCGGAGCACGCCTGCCGGCCGTTCGACCGCGACCGCGATGGATTTGTCGTAGGCGAGGGCGCGGGCATTCTGATTCTGGAAGAACTGGAGCACGCGGAAGCGCGCGGCGCGAAAATCCTGGCGGAGATCATCGGTTACGGGATGAGCGCGGATGCGCACCACATTACCGGCATGCCGGATGATGGCGACGGCTGCTATCGGGCGATCCGCAACGCGCTGAAGAGCGCGAAGGTGGAGCCGCACCAGGTGGATTACGTGAATGCGCATGCCACCTCTACGCCGCTGGGTGACGTAACGGAGTCGGGAGCGATGCAGCGCTTGTTTGGGGAACACGCCACGAGCGGCAAACTGATGGTCAGCTCGACGAAATCCATGACAGGGCACTTGCTGGGCGGCGCAGGCGGGCTGGAAGCCGGCATTACCATTCTGGCCCTCGAGAACCAGACGGCTCCGCCGACGATGAACCTGGATAATCCCGATCCGGAGTGCGTGCTGAACTACGTGCCGAACAAGCCGCAGAAGGCGCCCATGCGCATCGCGCTGTCTAACTCGTTCGGATTTGGCGGGACGAACGGGTCGCTGGTGTTTCGGCGCTGGGAGTAAGTGCGAAGTTACATACTGCCTCGCTCCCGTGTAACTTCAGTTAAGGTAACCAGTGGAAATCTCAGCCGGCATGCGGGTTGGTTACAACTTTCGTGTGCGAAGTAACTGCGCCATCGGTTGAGTTCCTGCGTGGAAAGGCAATGCTACTCTGGCGGTATTCAAGAGGAAACATTGCAATGCGGTCTGCTGCCCTGGAAGTAGTGGGTTCATTTATTTCTGCCATCAACGGCCGTGATTTGCCGGCCATGCGTTCTCTGATGACAACCGATCACGTTTTTACCGATGCGCGTGGGACGCGATTCTGCGGCGCGGACGTGATGGTGGAGAGCTGGAAAAATTTCTTCTATGCGTATCCGCAGTACTGGATTTCGATTGACTCGAATTTCGCCGAGGGAAGTCGCGTAGCGCTGTTTGGGACGGCCGGCGGCAAGTGGCGCGTGGACGGGACGGTGATTCCGGGAACGTGGAAGGTGACGGCGGCCTGGCTGGCGGAAGTGGAAAACGGCAAGGTTCGCGCCTGGAGCATCTGCTGCGATACCGCGTGGGCAACGCCGCCGCAGCAGAAGGTCGAATTAGCTCCATTGGCCGTTATGGAGGTTTAGCCCCTCTTTTGCGCCTTGCGTGGTTGAGGTGGTCGCTTCGGCTGCCTGTCCTTTTTCTGTGCGGGGACGGGCAGCCGGGCCATGGGCCGAGCCTGTATGCTTGCGCAAAAGGATTTTGCGCTCGATGAAGACCACGTTCCGCAGGCCCCTCGCTCTCCTCATCTGTTTCGCCGGTTTCTCCGCACTCGCCCAAAACAAACCAGCTCCGTTGCCCTCGCTGGCCGAGCCTTCGCTCTCGCCGGATGGGCGGGAAATTGCGTTCGCCTCGGGAGGCGACATCTGGACCGTGCCGGCGGAGGGCGGCCAGGCTCATCTGCTGATTTCGAACCCGGCGACTGAATCGCGTCCGATCTATTCGCCGGATGGGTCGCAGCTGGCTTTCGTCTCGACGCGCACAGGCGGCGGCGATATCTATGTGCTGACGTTTGCGACGGGCGACCTGCGGCGGCTGACGTACAGCGACCAGCCCGATGAACTGGATGGCTGGTCGCGCGACGGCAAATGGATCTATTTCACGTCATCTGCCGACGATATTGCACACCTACCGGATGTCTTTCGGGTGTCGGCCGAGGGCGGCACGCCGCTGGAGGTGAGCCGCGAGCGGTACTTGTCGGAATTCGAAGGCGCGCCTTCTCCAGATGGGCAGACGGTGGCGCTTTGCGCGAAGGGCATCAGCTTCACGCAGTGGTGGCGTGACGGGCACGCGCATATCGACGAAACGGAAGTGTGGCTGAAGCCGATTGCCGATCAGCAGAAGGCGCGGGTGCTGGTTCCGGCGGACGCGAAGCATGCGTGGCCGATGTGGTCGCCGGACGGGAAGACGCTCTACTTCATGAGCGACAAGAGCGGCGCGGAGAATATCTGGTCGGTGAGCCTGCCGGACGGCTCTCCCCGGCAGATTACGAAGTTCGATCGCGGACGCGTGCTGTTCCCCTCGATCAGCTACGACGGCAAGGGGATCGTGTTTGAGCGCAACCTGGCGATCTGGAAGCTGGACGTCCCGTCGGGCAAGGCGGCGAAGGTTTCTATTGAGCTGCGCGGCGTGCCTTCGGGGCCGGATGTGCAGCAGCGGCACGAGCACGAGTACGACGAGATGGCGGTGTCGCCTGACGGCAAAAAGCTGGCGCTGGTGGCGCACGGCGACATCTTCGCAGCGCCGGAGAAGGACGGCGGCGAAGCGGTGCGGGTGACGCGTACTCCGGAGCGCGAACGGGATCTGCACTGGTCGCCGGATTCGAACCGCATCCTTTATGTCTCGGAGCGCGGCGGGCACAACAATCTCTACGAATACGACTTCACGACGAACAAAGAGCGCGCGCTCACGACGGGGTCTGAGGAGAACGAGAATCCGCGCTATGCGCCGGACGGAAAGTCGATCGCCTACACGCGCGCTGACCGCGAGCTGCATTTGCTGGCGGTGGGCGACAAGGGCGCGGTCACCGACAAGGTGCTGGCAACGGATGCGCTGGAGCGGCCGGAGCTGGAGTGGTCTCCCAACAGCCAGTGGATCGTGTTTACGGCGGTTGGCGTGGATGGATTCCGGAACCTGAAGGTAGTTCCTGCGGCGGGCGGCGAGGCGAGGCCGCTGTCGTTTCTGGCGAATGGAGAGACGGGTTTCCATATCGCGTGGTCGCCCGACGGGAAGTATCTGCTTTTCGAAACGGCGCAGCGGAGTGAGAATGTCGACCTGGCGCGCGTGGATCTGACGCCGCACGTGCCGAAGTTCCACGAAGACGAGCTGCGGGACCTGTTCCACGGGCCGGCAACACCGAATGCCCCGCCCGGACAGCCACAGACGAATCCCGCAGAACCGGAGAAGACCCCCGAGGCGCCGAAGGAAGCGGAGCCGCAGAAAGAGCCGAAATCAGGAGCGGAGAAGGAAAGCACCGCGAAGAAGAACGGCCCGATTCCGATTGACTTCGACGGTATTCGCGACCGGCTGACGCTGCTGCCGATCGGCATGAGCGTGATGGATCCGGTGATCAGTCCCGACGGCAAGACGGTGGTGTTTTCGGCCATGGTGGCCAACCACCTGAACCTCTACGCGTATTCACTGGACGAGATGGCGAAGGAGCCGCCGGTGCCGCGACAGCTGACGACCACCGCTGCACGCAAGAGCAATTACTACTTCTCGCCGGACTCGAAGAGCCTCATCTATCTGGACAACAAGCAGCCGCACGAGATCGCGCTCGAGGGGCATGAGTCGAAGGGGATTCCGGTATCGGCGAGCTTCGAGGTGGACTTCAATCAGGACAAGCAGGTCGCCTTTGACGAGGCCTGGGGCGTTCTGAACCGTTACTTCTACGATCCGAAATTCAACGGGCATAACTGGAACGCGCTGCACGACGAATTTGAGCCGTATATCGAGGGGGCGCGCACAGCCGACGAGATGCGGCGCGACATTGGCCTGATGATCGGCGAGCTGAACAGCTCGCATTCGGGCATCGGCCACATGTCTGAGCCGAGCGTGCGGACGGGACGGCTGGGGCTGCGGTTTGTGCGCGAGGACTACGAGACGGGCAAGGGGCTGGTGATCCGCGAGGTGATCCCGCTGGGGCCGGCGGCAGTGGAAGGCACGATCAAGCCGGGTGAAACGCTGGTTGCGGTCGACAGGCAGGAGATCGGGGCGCATACGAATCTCGACCAGTTGCTGGAAGACCAGGTCAGCCGGCGCGTGGTGCTGCGCATCGCGGGCACAGACGGCAAGCAACGCGACGCTGTCGTGAAGCCGGTCGACACTGCGGAAGAGGCGGGGCTGCTGTATCGCGCCTGGGTGGAAGAAAACCGCGCGTATGTGGACAGGCTGAGCCACGGGCGGCTGGGGTATGTCCACCTGGCGGACATGAGCGATCGCGCGCTGAAGCAGCTCTACATCGACCTCGATGCGCAGAACGAGGGCAAGGACGGGGTGGTCGTCGATGTTCGCAACAATAATGGCGGATACGTGAACGGCTACGCGCTTGATGTGTTCACGCGCAGGAACTATCTGCTGATGACGACGCGCGGTTATCCCACGGTGCCCTCGCGGCAGGAGCTGGGACAGCGCGCGCTGGGCAAGCCGACGGTGCTGCTGACGAATGAGTCGTCGCTGTCGGATTCAGAGGATTTCACCGAAGGCTACCGGGCGCTGCATCTGGGGAAGGTAGTCGGCACGCCGACGGCGGGATGGATCATCTATACCGGCGGGCGCGAACTGATCGACGGATCGGTGGTGCGTTTGCCCTTCACGCGCGTGCAGGATCTGAACGGCGAGACGATGGAGATGCATCCGCGTCCGGTGGATGTGGAAGTAACACGGCAGCCCGGAGAAACGCTCAATCACACGGATTCTCAGCTGGAACGGGCGGTGACGGAGCTGCTGCAGCAGGTGGGGAACAAGTAGGCGGAGAGTGCCTGCCGATCAGGTCTACGCTGAGGGCTACGCCATGGGCGTGCAGAAGAGCGTGATCTTCAGCCGGTCCGTGCCGTACTCGAACTGCCGCTCGCTCACTCTGAGGGATTCTCCTTCGTCCTTGGGATTCATCACCGTTTCCCCCACGACCGGCACCGGAACATTGGTGGTGTGGGTGAAGGTGAAGGTCCGCAGGAGCTGATCGTGCATCCGAATGAGAACTTTGATCGTCATTGGCGGGATTTTAGCCCGGCTGGCCGAGAAAACTCATCCCCCGGAAGGGGCAGTGCCGGGCCGGTGGTACTCAACTGTTCAACGGCGGTTCGGTGCTGGGTGGGCTGAGGCCGGGCAAAGAAAAGGCGCGGAACCCTGGGGATCCCGCGCCGGAAGGGAGGCCTTGCTGGTCAGAAGACGATGCGGCCGCCCAGCTGAATCTGCCGCGGCTGGGAGTTCTTGGCTGTTCCAGTGATGTATCCGAAGTTGCTGGAAGTCGCGCTGGACACGTTCGGTGTGTCGAACACAGGGTGATTCAGGGCGTTGAACGCCTCGAAGCGCAGCTGCAGATAGGCACGTTCCGTGAAGTGGAAGTTCTTCAGGAGGGAGGCGTCGAGGTTGTTGAAGCCGTCCTGCCGGACCCAGGAGAGGGTCTGCGGCAGGGTGCGGTAGTGGAAGGTGTACTGGCCGTTCAGGTAAGTGCTGCCGTCGCAGGATCCGCCGGACGGGCAGCTGGTGGAGTTTCCGGTGACAAATGCGGCTCGGTTCAGAGCCGGCGTGGGCGATCCGACGGGCGCGGTGTTCCGCGCATGATCCGCGATCTGCCGGAGCGTCGTCCCGGGTTGCAGCGGGATATCGGAGGTGAAGACGACGGGCGAGCCGGTCTGGAACTGGTAGACGCCGTTGATAACCCAGCCGCCGGCAACCTCGTCCCACAGTTTGTTGCCGCCGAAATTCCAGGATTTGTTCTTCCCGAAAGGCAGCTCATAGCTGCCGCCGACGGTGAAGTGGTGGACGTGGTCATAGGGCGAGATGCGTCGCGTCAGCATCGTGTCCTCATCGTTCAGGAAAGTGTCCTGCTCGATCAGCTTGGAGAAGCTGTAATTGCCGGTCAGCGTGAAGCCATGCGCGGAGCGGTGCTGATAAGCGATGATCCCGCTGTTGTACCAGGACTGGCCGATGGTCTGGTTCTGGATGTAGACGTGGCTGGTTCCGAACTGCGGATAGGGCACCAGCAGGCTGGAAAACGAGACTGTCGAGCCGGTGTTTACCCCCGTACTGTTGGGAACACCACTGACGCTGGGCAGTGTGCCTTTGAATGGGTTGTTGACCTTCTGCCCGTAGGCGGAGGCTCTGGCCTGGTCGCGGAAGGGGCTGCGGGAAAGGTACTGAATCTCCGTTGCATTCAGATCCTGCTGCTGGACGGGCAGATGCAGGGCGTGATTGCCGACGTACAGAACCTGGATCATGGAGTTGTTGGTCAGCGAGCGCTGCACGCCGATGTCCCAGCGCTCCGAGTAGGGGTCGTGCTGCACGGGCGCAAGAAAGCTGATGGATTGGCCGAGATTCGTGCTCGCGCCCATGGACGCGCCTGCCGGCGGCGTAAAGCCAGTGGGAAAGGGATTGTTCAGAGTATTGGCCACCGTCTGGAAGCTGTCGTTTGACGGAACGAAGCTCGTCGAGGAACTGAATCCTTCCGAGTTGGAGATGGCGGCCGAGGAATAGTTGCCGGTGGAGTTGAGACTGGTGAGGGTCTCCGGCTGGACAAAGACGCCGAATCCGCCACGGGCTACGGTTTTGGGTGTCACTGCATACGAAAAGCCGAAGCGCGGGCTGATGAAGCCGTTGTTGGTTTCGTAGACAGCGCCGTTGTTCCTGTTCGGGAAGGTTAGTCCGCCGCGCGTGTTGATGCTGGCGACGGAGAAGGTCTCACCGTTGGAGCTGGCCGTCGCCCCACCGAAGCTGGGCTGTTTGGTATAGGCAATCGAGGCGCCCGGATCGAATCCGTCGACGGTGCGACCCTGCTTCTCGCGGAAGGGAGTATCGAAGTCGTAGCGCACGCCCAGGTTGAGTGTCAGGCGGTCGCTAACCTTCCAGTCATCCTGCACGAAGGCGCCGAGGTAGTACTGGTGGTAATTGGAACGAAGGTTGGTGGAATAGGTGCCCGAGTTGGCAAGGCCAAACATGAATTCGGCCAGGTCTCCGCCGAAGGTCTGGGCCGCGCCCGTCGTTCCGGATGTGACCCAGCTGGTACCCTCGGTGAAATTGCCCGCGGAATCGCCGAAGTTCTGGATGCTGATGCGGTACTGGCGGCCGTCGAAGCCGACTTTGAGGCTGTGCCTGCCAAGTTCCTTCACAACATCCGTGAAGAGCTGATAGCTGGTCGTAGGATCCAGAGCCGAGCCGGTGTCGCCAAAGCACTGGTAGCTGGTGTGGCTCCCGCAGCTTCCGTTGAAGCCGATGAACGGCAACTGCTTCAGCCCGCCGGCGGTATCCATGTAGCTGGGGAAGCCGACGCTGGAGGGCGAATACTTCTGGCCTGGGGTGCCGTGCACCTCGTTGAACCAGGTCCAGTTGACGCGGGTGTCGAGGATGGTGGTGGGGTTGATCGTGAAGATGTTGTCGACGGTCGCGCCAAGGTTTTCGCGGTAGAGCGTGGTGCCGGTCGTACCGTTGCCGAAGTAATCGTTTTTCAGCTGATAGCGGTTGTTGTGGCGGGCGTCCATGAATATGCGGTCGCGCGCGCTGAAGTTGTAATCGAGGCGGCCGAACTCGTTGTCGTAGTTGTCCGTGCTCGGCGCGTTGCTGATGTAGTTGTCCGAGCCGTCGGGGTTTCCGGTGACATTCGGCTGGGGATACAGCTTTAGATAATCCAGGGCCACGGGGCTAAACGCATGTCCGGTGCTGGCGAGCTGATTGTTGGGGATGGGCTGCCGGACGATGTTCTTGCCTGAGGTGGTCGCCGTGAACGGGTTAAACAGCTGGTTAGGATCGGGCTGGCCGTTGCTTTTGCAAATCGCCATTCCGCTGCCGTTCACGGTATAGCCGCCGCTGCCACAGCCGGCCGCCAGCGTCTGGGAAAAGTCGCCCGCCTTCTCGGCCGCAGTGGGAACGGTGAGCGTGGCGTTTGCAGGGTTGATGTCGCGCAGACCTTCCCACGCGAAGAAGAAGAACAGCTTGTTCTTCAGGATCGGGCCGCCGACCGAGACGCCGTACTGGTTGAAGTGGAAGCCGGGAACAGGGATGTTGCTGCGGTTGTTGAAGTAGTAGTTCGCGTCGAAGCTGTTGACCTGGTAGAACTCGTAGGCCGATCCGTGGAAGCCGTTGGTGCCGCTTTTGGTGATCTGGTTGATCACGCCGCCGATGGTGTGGCCGAAGCTGGCATCGGTGTCGAAGGGGCGAACGGAAACCTGAGCGACGGAGTCTTCGGTCGGCGCGTAGGCGAGCGCGCCGAGCAGGGTCTCGTCGGGCGAGCCGTCGAGCAGCACTTCGCTGACCTGGTTGGGCGTGCCGCCGATCGACCACTGGTTGCCGGCGTTGTTGTCGAATGGATGGATGAGCTGCGGCGGCGCGGTGGTGATGACACCGGGGGCCAGTTCTGTCAGCGTGGTCGGGGTGCGGCCATTGATCGGCATGTTTTCGACGGAGCTCGTCTCAATGACCTGGCCGACCGAGGCATTAGCCGTGTCGAGCAGCGGAGGAGCGCCGCTGACGGTGACGGTCTGGGCGACGGAACCAATCTTCAGCTGCAGAGGGACGACGAGGTGATCCTGCGCGGAGAGGGGCACGTTGCTGTGCACGAGCTTCTGGAATCCTGTGGCCGATACGGTCAGCTCGTACTGGCCGGGCAGCAGGAAAGGAATGGTGTACTGGCCGGCGGCATCGGTGGTGGTATGAGCCACGGTTCCGGTACGCACTTCGCGTGCTGTGACCTGGGCGCCGGGGATGACGGCGCCGCTGCTGTCGGTGACGGTGCCGGAGATGGTGCCGCGGAACTCCTGCGCCAGGGCTTCGCCGGAGGAGAAAAGGATTCCGGTGGCGAGGAGCAGAAAGGCCAGGATCGGGGGCCAGATGCGGTTGGTTTTCTGGTGGGGGGCTTCTGCGCGATACCGGACCGCGCAGGACTGGGTCGTCCGATGTGGTCTAACCACTGTTGCCTCCAAAAAGCTCTGCAGGGTAATTCGTTTGGGGTTCGTTTCTGATGAGCCGAAAGGTACTCGTGGGGTACCGTTTGATATTGTGTACAGCGGCGAGAATGCCTGTCAAGCGACGGAGGCAAACGGGCCTGGCGGGAGCGTGGCAAATGGATGTACGGCTTTGTGGGTGGGACGCGAAATAGCGCGTTGTGGTCAGACCACAAGAGGCTTTAGGATTGCCTGAGGCGGGTGGATTTCCTTGGAATTCAACTGGACGGAATGATCAAGTTTAAGAGGAGCATTCGTGAAAATAGCTCGCGAGAAGCGCACGGCCTGGTGGCTGATCGTACTCAGTAGTTTGATGGCGGCTGCATCCGCGCACGCGGCGCGCGTGTGCGATGCACGGCAGTATGGCGCGAAGGCCGACGGCACCACTAAAGACACCCATGCGCTGCAGGCAGCGATCGATGCGTGCGCAGGGAAGGGTGGCGGGACAGTGCGGCTGCGCGGGGGAACGTTTCTTTCCGGTCCGATCGTGCTGAAGAGCCACATTACGCTCGATGTTGAGGCGGGGGCGACACTGCTGGGGTCGGCCGATCACGCCGACTATCCCGAGATGACGGTCTTGCGGACGCCAGGACGGCAGTCGCTGATCAGCGCGGCGAATGCCGAGGACCTGACCATCACCGGCGGAGGCACGATCGACGGGAACGGCGAGACGTGGTGGGCCGAGGCGCGCGGGCAGAAGGAGCACGGCGTGATGGGGGCGGGGGTATTCCGTCCGCGGCTGATGGTCTTCGATCACTGCCATCACATCCTGATCGAGAAGGTGACGATCCAGAATTCGCCTTCGTGGCAGGTGGTGCCCTACTACTCCGACGACATTACGATCCGCGACGGGAAGATTCTTGCGCCGCAGCACTCGCCGAACACCGACGGCATCGATCCGTTCTCGTCGCATCACGTGAACATCTCGAACATGACGATCGATGTGGGCGACGACAATGTGGCGATTAAGTCGGGGGAGGCGAACTCGCCGGGCCCGGACGATCCGAGCACCGACATACACGTATGGAACTGCAATTTCCTGCACGGGCATGGTATGTCGATCGGCAGCGAGACGGCGGGCGGCGTGCAGAACGTGCTGGCGGAGCACATTCAGTTCAAAGACACGGACAACGGCGTCCGCGTGAAATCGAATCGGGACCGCGGAGCGGATATTGGGAATCTGACATTCCGGGATCTCACGATGCAGGACGTGGGCACGGCGGTGCTGGTTACGGAGTATTATCCGGGCATCCCGGAGCACGACACGAAGAAGCCGGTGACGCGGCTGACACCGCATTTTCACGACATTCTGATCGAGAACCTGACGGCGACGGGCGCGAAGCAGACGGGCGTGATTGCCGGTTTGCCGGAGAGCCCGATTACGACGATCAAACTGGATAACGTGCACATCAGTGGGCAGAAGAGCTTCACCATCAGCAATGCGACGGTGACGACGCACGACTTTACGGTGCAGTCGCAGGCGCCTCCGCCGGTGGTGCTGGGTGAGAATGGGAAGGTCAATAAGGAATAGCGGTCAGCGCACACGAACGCTGAAGAGCGCGTGGTGCGCGAGGATGAAGAGCGTGCGGCCGTCGGGCCCGCCGAAGATCAGTTGCAATGGGCGCTCGGAGACGTCGATTTCGCCGGTTTGGCGGCCGGAGGAGTCGTAGACGAAGATCTGTCCATTTGCGACGTAGACGTTCCCGTGGGCGTCGAGCGCGACGCTTTCTCCTCCGCGTTCGGCGAAGGGATGTAGATCGCTGAGGGTTCCGCCGGGGTTCACTTTGGCGCTGTAGGTGCGGTCCTCGGAGGAACTGGCGACGTAGACGCGGCTGCCGACCGGCGCGCTGAGAAAGCCGTAGGTGTCGAGGTCGTCGCTGAAACGCCAGCCGGTGTAATCGGACGGACCTTGCTGGAGCACGCGCGCGGCGGGCAGGAACACGCTGCCGTCGTGCGAGACGTATTGCTTCGGCCGGGGCGTTTCCACATCGCGAGCGAACATCTCCGGCAGTGTGGTGTAGGTGAGCGTCTGCGGGTTGAGCTGATCGCGAAACTCGCCGTTGTTCCAGTAATTGACGGGGAGGATGGCGCGCCCGTCGGGATGCGGCTCGGTCGGCTGCGGCTCGAGGACGGTCACGTCCTGCTCGGAGGTGCCGGGCTTGAAGGAGTAGACCGTGCCATTGCGGCCTGCGGAAGAAACGACGAGCAGATCGCCGGAGCGGTCGAAGGCGAGATTCACGGGATCGACTGGAATGTCGCGTTCAACGGTGAGTCCTTCCTGAGCAGACCAGCCGTAGATGCGCTGCTCGTGGTGGTCGACGAAGTAGAGCTTGCCGTGCGCGTCGACGGCTGCGCCGGAGATCGAAAAGAATCCATCAGCGAGTTTCTCGACGCGCGCACCCGGAGCAAGCACCGGGGTGGTGGGCATTGGAGCGGGCTTTGCTGGGTTGTCGGGGATGTCGAGCGCGGCAAACTGGCGCTCGCGGACGACGAGGTGATGGGTGACGTCCTGGATCGCGTCTTCGTAGGGAAACTTGCTGACGCGCAGGTAGGTCCAGCAGCCCTCGGTGTCGCAGTCGGGAATGCCGCTTTCGGCATTGACGAGGACGTTGCGGAAGTGAATGTCGCCGGAATGGTAGAGGCGCACGGCGGCTGGAAATGGAGCGCGGGAGCGGGTGACACGATAGCCGTGGTAGTTCGCGACCGTGATGTTGTGCGAGAAGTCGAATTCGAGGGAGAGGGAGTCGGGGCTCTCGAAGGCCTCCTCTTCGGTTTGCGGCGCGTTCAGATCCCAGTTCTCAACGTGGTCGAAGCGGATCTCATTGCGAACGTGGTGCTCGTTCGATAGCTCGTAAACGTGGCCGGGTGTCTTCGTCCACGAGACGTAGAAGCCCTCCTGCGCAATGGTATCGGGCGTCCAAATGTCGGCAAAGGTGCCGCCGCCGCCATCGGTGACCCAGATGCTGGGATACTGGCCACCCCAGCGCGCGGCCGGAGGCGAATTGGGGAAGTGGTAGCCGACGTAGGGATTGAGTCCGGCGCCGCCGAGCATGCGGACATCGTCGATCAGCGAATCTTCGCCGGCTTTCCACAGGATCCCCGTGGCGCGGGGATTGGTGGTGCCGCTGAAGACGCCAAATCCGCTGACGGCGTTGTGACCCGCGGCCGGAGCGGAGAGGACGGGCTTCGGCGCGCCGACTCCCTGATAGCCGGGCGTGCCGTCGGGCAGATCGAACTGGGTGAGGGTCGGATGCAGGCCGATGAGGACGGTGTCCGGCTTCAGCGTGAGGGTGTCGCGGATGATGTAGTGTCCGCTGGGGAAGTAGAGCACGGGATGCGCGTCGATCGCGGCTTGAATGGCGGCTGTGTCGTCGTTTGTGCCGTCGCCTTTCACGCCGAGCGTGTGCACGTTCACCCATTCGCTGGTGGGCGGGAGCGGGTGGATCGCGGGCGGTAGCGGAGCGGGCACTGAGGCGAGCGGGGCGGCATCGTAGCGCATCCCGATGGTGCCCATCTTGCCTTCGGCCGGAATGATGAGACCGTAGCTGAACTCGGAGACCTGGTAGGTCGCGCCTTTGGCAGCGATTGTCTTGCCGCTCTCGCGCAGGCGAGCGAAGGTGGGCACGTTGTGCAGGACGGCGTTCTGAAAGCCGATTGCGGTGGTGGGGTTTTTCTCGTTGCTGATGATGACGGCGGCCTGGGAGACGTCTTCGAAGCGGCAGTCTTTGACCCAGAGGTCGTCGGAATATTGCGGATCGATGTCGATGGCTACTGGAACAGTGCGGAAGGTGTCGCGGATGAGCGTGAGGTCGACTTCGTGCTCGCGGACGGCGGCTTCGCGCTGGCCTTCGAAAGTGGAATCGATGAGGGTGAACTGCCAGGCGGGCGAGGTCTTCTCGGTGAGGATGGCGTAGCGGCCGCCGTAGAAGTGCAGGTCCTCGGCTTCGTTGCCGACCTGGGTGAGCGCGGCAAGACCGGAGCCGATGTGGAAGTTCATGTGGGTGAGGAATGCGTGCTGCGCGACGTGAAAGCGGATGGCGATGGCCGCGGGATTGCCGTCGCCGATCTCGAAATCGATGTTGCTGATGGCCGAGTAGAAGGTGTTGGAGTTCGCGTCGGCGATCTTGTCATTCGGTGGCACAGAGCCCGGCGGCGGAAACGGGATGCGTCCGTGCGTCGCGCGGGGACTCTTTGGGTTGACGCCGGTGAAGATGACCATGTCGGCGATGCCGGACTGGAATCCGGGCGTGTTGTCGGCGAGGTAGAAGACGGGGCGGGTCGGGCCGTATCCAAAGAGGCGCACGCCGGGCCAGATGTAGAGAGTGTGCGTGAGGCGGTAACGTCCTGAGGGGATGAAGACGATGCCTTCGCGTCCTGCTCCCGCGGCGTGGTCGATGACGGCCTGCAGGTCAGCGGTGGCGTCGGTCTGGGCGTCGGCGGACGCAGTGGCGTAGACGGCGCGCGGATCGTCGACGCGCGTGGTGAAGACGGACTGGGCGTGAGCCGGAAGGACGAGCGATGCCAGCGCGAGCAGCAGAGCGGACTTCATTAGCGACTCCTGCGAAGGACGATCTTACCGAAGGCGCGGGTACTCTAGTGAAGTAAGCACCGTGACTGCGCACAGTTTCGATGTCGTCATCCTCGGCGCCGGCGCCGCGGGGCTGATGGCCGCCATGGAAGCAGGGCGCCGCGGACGCCGTGTTGCGGTGCTGGAGCGGGCGGAGCGGCCAGGGAAGAAGATCCTCATCTCCGGCGGCGGACGCTGCAACTTCACCAACCTGCACACGCGGCCCGAAAATTTTCTGTCGGCGAATCCGCATTTCGCGAAGTCGGCGCTGGCGCGGTACACGCCGGGGGATTTCATCCGGATGGTCGAGCGGCACGGGATCGCGTACCACGAGAAAACACTGGGGCAGCTGTTCTGCGATGGATCGGCGCAGCAGATCGTCGATCTGCTGATGAGCGAGTGCGCGCAGGCCGGAGTGAGGGTCTATCTCTCGACGGCGATTCGCGAGGTGCGGCGGGATGAGTCGTCGGGCGCGTTCACTGTTGTCGCGGAGAATGGCGTGTTTACGGCGACGGCGCTCATGGTGGCGACGGGCGGGTTGTCGATTCCGAAGATGGGAGCGACGGGGTTCGGCTATGACGTGGCGCGGCAATTCGGCATCGCGATGGAACCATGCCGGCCGGCGCTGGTTCCGCTGACACTCGCTGGAGGGGAACACGCGCAGTTTGCCGAGCTGACGGGCTTGTCGGCAGCCGTGGTCGCGTCGTTCGGGAAGCGCAGCTTTCGCGAGAAGATGCTGTTCACGCATCGCGGCCTGAGCGGTCCGGCGATCCTGCAGATCTCGTCGTACTGGAAACAAGGGGAGGCGATTCGCATCGACTGGGCTCCGGGGCAGGAGATTCTCGCGCCATTGCGCGAGCTGCATGCGAGGCGTGATGCGAACGCCGCTCGAGCAGCACTGCGGGCGCATTTACCGCAGCGGCTTGCGGACCGGCTGCTTGAGGTGGCGGCGCCGCGCCGCTGGACGAATCATGCCCTCGACGAACTGGAGAGGCGGCTGCACACGTGGGCGTTCACGCCCAGCGGCACCGAAGGCTACGAGAAGGCGGAAGTGACGGCGGGCGGAGTGAGCACGAGCGCGCTGTCAGCGCAGACCATGGAGTGCCGCAACGTGCGGGGGCTCTATTTCATTGGAGAAGCGGTGGACGTGACGGGGCACTTGGGCGGCTTCAACTTCCAGTGGGCCTGGGCGTCGGGCGCAGTGGCTGGGCGCGCGGTTTAGCTGGTGTTCTCAAATTCCATGCCGAAATCAGACGAAGACAACCGCAGATTGTTCGCTTACCACCCCCAAACTGAAAGATGTTTGGGGCCCCGTGCGCTCAGAATGACAGTCGCGATGATCGCACGAACTTTGGGCGGTGCGGTTTAGTAGTAGAGGTACTTACGCCACTTCAGGTCGGAGTGGCCGATCATGCGCATGATGTGGCGGCTGGTGTGCAGCGTGAAAGGCCGCGGCTCGCGGATCAGCTTCATATGCTCCAGTTCGTGGAGCAGGTAGTTGCCTTTGCGGCGATTGCAGGCATGGCAAGCGGCGACCAGGTTTTCCCATGTGGAGGTGCCGCC
Source organism: Acidobacteriaceae bacterium (assembly GCA_035933815.1). Classification (GTDB taxonomy): domain Bacteria; phylum Acidobacteriota; class Terriglobia; order Terriglobales; family Acidobacteriaceae; genus Palsa-343. The sequence continues at coordinate 4,162 of DASYYN010000281.1, read as the reverse complement.
GCGCGAACGCGGGACGACGTGGTCGAGGGTGAGCTCGGCTGAGGGCAGCACGACTCCACAGTACTGGCAGGTATTGCGGTCGCGCAGCAGGATGTTCTTGCGGCTGAGGGCGCGGGTCTGGTGAGGGATGCGGCGGTACTCGAGCAGGCGGATGACCGAGGGCAGCTGCAGGGCCACACGGGCGGAGTGCAGTTCTGTGCCCTGCTCCTCTTCGGTACGCGCGACACCTTTGAGCACCAGCACGAGCGCACGGCGGGCGCCGCAGATGTTGATGGGCTCGTAGGAGGCGTTCAGCACGAGGACAGGGGTCTGCATGGCATGCGTCGTGGTGACGACGTGCAGTCCTTCCTCGGCGTGCACCTCATTCCGTATGGCGTGCGCCCTCGTTAACGATTGCCTGCGCGCCTGAACACCGGCTTTCCCGAGCGACATGATTCCTCCAGGTTGAGGTCCGGTTTGCCAGGCCGGACGGATTATCGAACCGCGCCGCCGGCGGGAGCCGGGCGGCCTTCCTCCCATCGTGCAAAGTCTTCTTCCATCGGGATCTCGGGCGCGTCGAGCATTGCCGTCTGATCCAAAGCTTCCGGTTGCTGCAGGGCTTCTTCCCGCTGTGCGCGGGCAACGGTGGCCACCCAGACGCTGGCGGCTCCGGCGCGGCGCAGGGCCTGTGCGCAGGCACGCGCGGTAGCGCCAGTGGTGTAGATGTCGTCGACGAGCAAAACGTCCTGTCCGGCGATCTGCGCAGGCCGGGGGACAAAAAAAGCGCCGCGGACGTTCGTGCGGCGCTGGTGCGGGCTGAGTCCCGCCTGGCTCTCGGTAGCGCGCCGGCGTATCAGCGCGCCCGGGGCGAGTTTGAGGCGCATCTCCGGACGTCGGCTTCGCAGGGCCGCCACAGCGCTGCGGGCCAGCCGCTCTGACTGGTTGAACCCGCGCTGGCGGCGTTTGCCGGCAAAGAGGGGAACCGGGATCACGAGCAGATTCTGAGGCAGGTCAGGGATGGCAAGGACCTGTCCGGCAACGAGCACGCCGAGGCGACGGGCAATCGGCTCAAGGCCGTCGTATTTGAGCAGATGGATGAGCGCGCGCAGCGTGCCGGAGTAGGAGCCGTGGGCGACGGCCTTTGCAAACGGAGGCTCAGCGGAGCGGCAGATGCGGCAGAGGCGGTCGTCTTCAGGCGCCTCCCACTGCAGGGATTCGCCGCAGCGGGCGCACAGGACAGGGTGTTGCGCAGGCAGATCGTTCCAGCAGGAATCGCAAACGGGCAGGAGGGAAAATCCGGAAAGCGGGAGGCCGCAGACGCGGCAGTCGGCGGGAAAGACAACCGAGGTGATGCTGTCGAGAGCGCCGGCCGCGGTACTTCGCAGGACGCGCGCTACGGCGCGCCAGGCGGCGGTTTCCGGGGGTGGAATGGCAGGACCGCGCGATGACCTGTGAGCCCGCTCCGGGCTCATCTCACGGCTCGTCAGCACCAGACCCTGACTGCGGAAGACGCACCTCACGCCGGAAGCCCAGGATATTGTGCTTCTCGGCTTCCGTTGGCCATAAGTATAGGCCGGTGCGGGCGGGGTGGCAACCACGGAAGCCCGTAGCCGGTAGCGGGTAACTAACTGCTACAGGCCACAGGCTACAGGCTTCCCGCTTAGCCTTTCTTCTGCATATCGTTGAGCGCGGCTAGCACTTCTTCGCTGTGGGGCTGGGGGTTGACCTTGGTCCATACCTTCACGATCTTGCCTTCCGGATCGATGAGGAAGGTGTTGCGGGCGGCGATCTGCATGGGGCCGTAGCTCATCAGCGAGCCGTACTGCTGGACGACCTTTTTGTCGGGATCGGCGAGCAGGGTGAAGCTCAGCGAGTCTTTCGTGCAGAACTGCTTATGGCTGTCGACCGTATCGACGCTGACGCCCAGGATGACGGCGTTCATCGCCTTGTACTTGTCGAGATCGCGCTGGAAGTTGTGCGCTTCGATGGTGCAGCCGCTGGTCATGTCCTTGGGATAGAAGTAAAGGACGACCCACTTGCCGCGGTACTGGTCGAGGTTGATGGGCTGGCCTTCCTGATTGGGCAGGCTGAAGGTTGGGGCGGTCTGGCCAACTTCGGGCATGGGAGCATTGTCGGCGGCGAAGCTGCGCTGCACGGCGTAACCGGCGACCACCAGAACGGCGACGGCGATTGCGGCAATCCAGGATTTCGACATGGATATCTCCTAACGGGGTGTTTCGGGAGAAGGTTCTCCCTCGTTGAAACCTGATTCGGCGGGATGGCTCTCGTCCGTCGAGTTTCTCTCGACGGATCTGTGCGGCCATGCGCCGGTATACAACACGTCGAATTGCAGCCGCGGGTGAATGCGAGATCCGCGGCGGGTCTGGAGACGCTCCAATTATGCGTTTTCGAGGGCGACGACGGCAATTCCGGCGGCGTCGGCCTGGGCGCGGACGGCGTCGCGGTCGAAGATCAGCGTGCGCTGCGCCTCGATGGCAAGACAGGTGGCGCCGGCGGCGCGCATGGTTTCAATGGTGCGGACGCCGATGACGGGGACGTCGAAACGGAGGTCCTGTTTGGGCTTGGCGACCTTGACGACGGTGAGGCTGCGGTCGAGGGTGGAGGCGGGATCGGTGGCCGGATCACCCAGGGTGCGCATGAGGGCTCCGGCGCGCTCAATGGTGGCATCGGTGCCTTCCATAGCCTCAACGGCGACGCAGGCCTGGGCGGCGACGACGACGGTCTGTCCCAGATCGTAGGCTGCGAGGTGGCGGGCGACGTCCCGGCCATAGGCGATGTCACGGCTCTCCTGCTCGCCGGGGGCGCGGGCCGTGAGGACACCGGGTTGCGCCAGCAGCGGCTCGAGGTAGGCGGTGGAGGGGATCAGTTCGATGCCTTCGTCGCCGAGAACTTTGGCGACGGCGCCGAGCAGCATGTCGGTGTTGCGCGTGCGCAGGGAGAGCAGCAGTTTGGCGAGGCGCCAGTCCGGGCGGATGCTCGAGAAGATTTGCTTGTGCTTCACCTGGCCGGCCATGACGGCCTGGTGCACGCCTTCGCGCTGGAAGGTTTCGATGAGGCGGGACAATTCGCCGAGGGAGAGCCAGTGGACGCGGACGCCGGAGTCGGCCTGCGCGCGGGTGTCGATCTCTGGGTCGGTCTCTTCTTTGATCGCAGCGACGACGACTTCCGTTCCGTGCGCGCGCGCTGCGTCGAGCAGGAGGAAGGGGAAGCGTCCGTTGCCGGCGATGAGGCCGAGACGATTCATTGTTTTGCCCCACTCTGCGGATTCCATGCCTCTTGCCAGTCGTCGTTTATCCGCAATTATCGCCCCAATCCGCAACAATGCTGCGCAATCCGCAACAATCCCGATTCATCCGCAAGGAACTAGGCCCCGCCGTACTTATCCGCAAGAATGCGTCACTGCTTTCCGGCCTCTTCAATCCTACTTCGCAGCTGAGAGGTGGTCGAAGTTCATGATCGCGTTGAAGACCAGGGCGTAGCTGCCGATGGTTTCGCCGCGGTAGATGGGGTTGATGGCGAAGAGGAGCACGTTTCCCTTGCCGTAGTGCGCATCGACGACGACGGGCTTCTCTTCGATGGAGCCGCCGTTCTCAAGCAGGCCGGAGAGCAGCAGGTTCTTCGAGTCGGTGAAGCGCAGGATGACGTCGGGGCGGTCCTGTGCGGGGATGACGTACGGATTGTTGCGCGCCTCCTCTTCATTGAGCGGCGTGGCTTCCCATGGCTTTGGCGAGGGCAGCGGCTCAGGCGCGACGGCGACGCGGTCTTCGGGGAGGTCCTGCTCCTGCGGGCCGCCGCGGCCGGTGGGCCGATGGTAGTCCTTCTCGGTTTCGATGTGGCGGGGCGAAGTGATGTTGGAGATGGTGAACGCCATGCCATTTGCGCTGTAGACGGGCAGCGAGTCGCCATAGCCGGCGGCGATTGGACTCTTCGCATCCACAAACCGCGCGCCGAGCACGCTGCCGACCACATGCGCGTTGCCGTGGTTCACGAAGACGCCAGGGGCGAGTCCTTCATCGATGGCGAACTGCGCGGTGTCTTCCGAGGTGATGAGCAGTCCGCCCTGGGCGACGAAATCTTTGAGGTGTTGCAGGCCCGTGGTGCCGAGGCCGGGGCGCTGGTCGGGAGTGGAGTCGATGCGGCCGAGGTTGGGCGTGAGGTCGGT
>DASYYN010000233.1:0-2642 GCA_035933815.1 Acidobacteriaceae bacterium | reverse complement strand
CCCCATCCCCACCGCGCCCGCTCCCTGATCGCCCGCACCCGCCGCGACCGGTGTTCCCGTCGTCAGTCCAGTGCGCTGTGCGCCTTCCTCGCTGATTTGCGCGCAGATCTCCGGCGACTCGAAGAGCTCCGGCAACCAGCTCTCCGGAATCCCGGCGACCTTCGCCACTTCCTTCGACCAGCGGCGATGTGCCACGTCCAGCAACAGCGTGCCCGATGCCTCCTGCACATCCATCGCATACTTTCCGGTCATGCGATACCGCACGTAGTCCTTGGGGCACAGGATGTGCGCGATTTTCGCGAAGATCTCCGGCTCGTGTTCCTTCACCCACAGCAGCTTCGTCAGGGTAAAGTTCGGCAGCGCGGGATTCGCGGTCAGCTCGATCAGCTTTTCCCTGCCCGCTTCGCCTTTGCCGAATTGGGCGTGCAGCCAGTCACCCTGCGGTCCGGTGCGCGTATCGCACCAAATGAGCGATGGCCGCAGCACTTTCCCGTCCTTGTCGAGCATGACCGCGCCGTGCATCTGCCCCGTGAGCCCGACGGCGTTCACGCGCACACCAGGCACCTGCGCCAGCACGCCCCGGATCGCCTCCTGCGCCGCGCGCCACCAGTCTTCGGGATCCTGCTCCGCCCAGCCCGGATGCGGCGTGCGAAACGGCTCATGCTCGCTCGAAGCTGACGCCACCAGCTGCCCCTGCTCGTTGACGAGAACGGCGCGCGTGCCGCCCGTGCCCACATCCATGCCTAAAAACACAGCAGTCTCTCCCCCATCCATCTACTCGATAAATCGCTGTAGCTCGAATCCCCAACAATGTACCAGAGCGCCGAGTACCAAAGGGCCGACCGGCTGGAGGAACCCCGGCCTGCCGACGGTAATATGGCTGTTGCGCTTTCGCCGCGTTCTGCGCGATCTCCAGACGGAGTCCCCTCCATGCCGAAATTCAGCCGTGCCGTTCTGCCGCTGATCCTTGCTTCGCTTGCCCTGCCCGCCGAACTGGCTGCTCAACATCCCAGCATCGCTGCGCGCCGCGATGCACTCCGCCAGGCCATCGATCAGGAGTGGGAATGGCACCTGAAGAACTCTCCGGAAACCGCCACGGAGATCGGCGACAACCGCTACAACGCCGAATGGAGCGACTACTCCGCCGCGGGTGAGCAGAAACACATCGATCACGAGCGCAGCGAAATTCCCATCTTCGAAGCGATCGACACTACCGGCTTCCCCGAGCAGGATCGGCTGAACAAAACGCTGATGCTGCGCCGGCTTCGCCAGACCGTCGAAGGCGCGAAGTTCCGCAACTGGGAAATGCCTGTCGATCCGATGAACGGAATCCATCTCGAAATTCCGCAGATCATGGCGGACATGCCGCTGAAAACGGTGCCGGATTACGAGAATTACATCGCCCGCCTGCACGGCATCCCGACGGTTCTCGAACAAGTGACGGCTGACATGAAGCAGGGCGTGGCCGACCACCTGATGCCGCCGAAATTCCTGCTCGAGAAAGTTGCCGTCCAGGCCGCCGACATCGCCAACAAGCCGCTGAACCAAAGCCCCTTTGCCACGCCTCTGCAGAAATTTCCTCCCGGCATCAACGACAAAGACAAACTCCGTCTCACGCTGGCGATTCAGGCCACCATCCACAACGAGGTCGCTCCGGCTTACACAAAATTCGCCAACTTCGTGAAGAACGACTACGCTCCGCACGGCCGCACCGAAGACGGCATCTGGGCTCTCCCAGACGGCAAAGAGCGCTACCGTTTCGACGTCCACGTGCACACCACCACGGACTACACACCGGAGCAGATCCATGCAATGGGAGTGAAGCAGGTCGCCGAAATCGAAGCGCAAATGCTCGCCCTGGCGAAGTCGCAGGGATACAACGATCTCGCCGGCTTCAACGACCACATCCGCCACGATCCCCAGCACTACGGCAAATCCGGCCAGCAGATTTTCGATCTCTACAAGCATTACGCCGAGCAGATGTACGGCAAGTTGCCCGACCTCTTCGACCATCTGCCGAAGACAAAGCTCATCGTCGTCCCCATGGAGCCTTTCCGCGAGCCCTCAGCGCCGCCCGCCGACTACTCTCCCGGATCGGCCGACGGCAGCCGCCCGGGTCGGCTGAACGTCAACGAATACGACCCCACCCACCGCCTTCTGCTGAATGTGGAGGCGATCGCATATCACGAGGGCGTCCCCGGCCATCACCTGCAGTTTTCCGTCGCGCAGGAGCTAACAGACATTCCTCCCTTCCGGAAATTCGCCGGCTACAACGCCTATTCCGAAGGCTGGGCCTTCTACGCCGAGCGGCTCGGCAAAGAAGTTGGCTTCTATCAGGATCCCTACAGCGAGTATGGACGCCTCGAGAACGAGATGTGGCGCTCCGTGCGCCTCGTCGTCGACACCGGCGTCCACAACGAGCACTGGACGCGCCAGCAAATGGTCGACTACTTCCACCAGCACACCGCGATGGACGACCAGAACATCGCCACCGAGGTGGACCGCTACATCGCCTGGCCCGGACAGGCGCTCGCCTACAAGCTGGGCCAGATGCAAATCCTCGAACTCCGCGCGCAGGCGAAGCGCGACCTCGGCTCAAAATTCGACATCAGGAAATTCCACGACGCCATCCTCGACGACGG
>DASYYN010000232.1:0-1653 GCA_035933815.1 Acidobacteriaceae bacterium | reverse complement strand
GTTGTTCGGCGCGTTGTTAGCAGTCGGCGCATGGGGAGCGCCGCTCTTCAGCAAAAGGCCCCGATAACCAGGCTGTTACGAAAGTCCTGGCGTGACGGGAAATGAGATGGGAAAATGCCCTCGCGGAAGCGAGGGCATTTTCGTTGGCATACATAGAGGGAGAAGCGCGGGGGCAGCACACGTTGTTTCCATCGACGCTGGATGAACTGATTCCGGCCGATCACCTCTGCCGGGTGATCGAGGCGTTCGTTGAGCGGCTGAAGATGGAAGAACTGGGATTTGTTCGCGCCCAGCCGGCCGAGACCGGGCGACCCGGCTACGATCCGCGCGATCTGCTGAAGCTTTATCTGTATGGATACCTGCAGCAGGTGCGTTCGTCGCGCCGGCTGGAAGCCGAGTGCCGCCGCAACATCGAACTGATGTGGCTGCTGGGGCGCCTGGCGCCGGATTACAAGTCGATCGCCGAGTTCCGGCGCATGCATCGGGAAGCGGTCAGCGCGGCGGGAGCCGAACTGGTTCGCCTGGCGCGCTCGGTGGGGCTGGTGCGGGGGGAATGGGTGGCCATCGACGGCTCGAAGTTCCGCGCGGCAGCCAGCACGCGCAGCGTGCGGGAACGCGACGCGGTCAGGCGCTGGCTGGAGCAGCTGGAGAGGGCCGATGAGCAGGAGGAAGTGGTGATCGATCCGGAAGCCGTGGCGGCGGCGCTGGACAAACTGAAGCGGGATCCGGAGCCGGAGGCGCGCATGATGCGCATGGCCGTCGGGGGCCATGCCCCGGCGTACAACGTGCAGACGGCGGTCGATGCCGAGCACGCACTGATCGTGGCCCAGCAGGTGACTCTCGAAGCGACGGACAATCGCAGTCTGCTGCCCATGGGCGAAGCGGCCCGGGCGGCGCTGGGAGAGCCGGAAACACTGAACGTGGTGGCCGACGCGGGCTACTCCAACGGCGAGCAGGCCGCGCAGTGCGAGGCCCGGGGCATCGTGCCTCACGTTCCGGCCAACCGCGGAGTAAACAACAAAGGGGACGGTACCCTGTTCGACCGCACTCTGTTCGTCTACGATCCTCAGACCGACACCTTCTGCTGTCCGGGAGGCGAAACTCTGCTGCGCAAACAGCTCTCGCGCCGGGACCGATGCGTGATGTACGCGGCTCCGGCGGAGACCTGCGGCGGCTGTGCGCTGAAGAGCCGCTGCACCACAGCGCCGCAGCGGCTGATTACACGACATCTTCATGAAGAAGTTCTTACTCGCATGCAACAGAGAGCCACGCCGGCGGCCATGCGGCTGCGACGATGCACAGTCGAGCATCCCTTCGCTGCGCTGAAGTACCGCATTTTCGGCCATCCCCGCCTGCTGCTGCGCGGACTCACCGGCGCCCGAACCGAAATCGCGCTGGCCACCATGGCTTACAACCTGAAACGAATGATCGGCGTGCTGGGCGCGGCCAGACTCACGCGCGCACTCAATCCCGAATGACAGCTGCTCTACCCAACCTCAAAACACGAAGGGCGCTCCATGACGGAGCACCCTTCGATTACCTCAACTCGCCACCGTGTTTCGTAACAGCCTGCATCGGGGAGGCCTTCTTTACTTGTGAGCCCGGTCCGCGGCGTGCCGTCAGAACTGATACGAGATCGTGCCGTAGACGGAG
>DASYYN010000211.1:0-1674 GCA_035933815.1 Acidobacteriaceae bacterium | reverse complement strand
GGTCCGCATTCCTTTGCGCGGCGAGGCGATTGAACTCGAATATGACGGGAGGAGGACGACGTTTCGCGTGCTCGATGTGATTTGGACTGTGGTGAAGGCCGGAGACGCGCTGGTGAACTCCAGCCACGTGGTGCTCAAAGTACGTGCCGAAGGGCAGACAAATTCTTCCCCGCCGCCACCCGAAATCTGAAAAAATGAAGGCATGACCACCACCGCTGCCGCACTCTTCTCCGACCGTATCGGGCGGATTGAAATCTCCGCCACCATGGCTGTGACCGCAGAAGCCGCCAAACTGCGCGCCCAGGGTGCGAAGCTGGTGGACTTCGGCGCGGGCGAGCCGCACTTCGCCACGGCCCAGCACATCAAGGACGCGGCGATCGAGGCGATCCAGTCGAACTTCACGCGCTACACCGTGGTCTCCGGGGTGCCGGAGCTGCGCCAGGCGATCGTGGAGCGGCACGCCGCGGATTTCGGCTCCAGCTACACGCCCGACGAGGCCATCTTCACCACCGGCGGCAAGCTGGCGCTCTTCAACGCCATCCAGGTGCTGGTCGATCACGGCGACGAGGTCATCCTGCCGGTTCCCTACTGGGTGTCGTTCAAGGACATCGTGCAGTACGCGGGCGGCAAAGTCGTCTACCTGCAGACGGAGGAGGCGGATAACTTCCGCGTCACCGCGGATGCGATTGAAGCGGCGATCACTCCAAAGACCAAGGCGATCATCCTGAACTCGCCGTCGAACCCGTCGGGCGCGGTGGTATCGCCCGCCGATCTTGAGCGCATCGTGCGGCTCGCTCACGAGCGCGGCATCTGGCTGCTGCTGGACGAGTGCTACGTCTACCTGCAGTACACGGGGGCGCTGGTCAGCGGCGGCTCGTTCACGGACGCGAAGGAGCACCTGGTCGTTCTTGGCTCGCTGTCGAAGACCTATGCGATGACAGGCTGGCGCGCCGGGTATGCGCTCGCGCCGAAGCCGGTGATCGCGGCGATGACCAAGCTGCAGAGCCAGTCCACGTCGAACACGGCGTCGTTCGTGCAGAAGGCGGGGATTGCGGCGCTGCGCGGGTCGCAGGAGTGCGTCGCCGAGATGCGCGCCGACTACCTGAAACTGCGCGACAAGATTCTGGGCCGGCTGTCGGAGATTCCGGGCATCACCTGCACGAAGCCGGAAGGGGCGTTCTATGTCTATCCGAACGTCTCGGCTTATCTCGGCAAGTCCGGCATGGGTTCGGCGATGGAGCTGTCGAAGCGCCTGCTCCACGAAGCGCATGTGGTGACGGTGCCTGGTGAGGCGTTTGGTACCGACCAGCACATCCGGCTCTCGTACGCTACCTCGCACGCCGATGTGGAAGAGGGCGTGACGCGGATGAAGGGGTTCTTTGCGAAGCTGTGAAACAGCGGTCAGCGGTCAGCAGTCAGCAGTCAGTAAAACCAGAAACGCCACCCGGCCGGGTGGCGTTTCGCATTTCTGACTCCTGATTCCTGACTCCTGAGTCCTGCACCAGGCTCTACGCTTCCGCCGCCAGCGCCTCGTCTTCGCGCGCGACGTTGCGCACCGGCACGGGGTCGAGGCGCAGCACCAGCAGGGTCATGTCGTCGTGCTGGGGAGCGCCTGCCGTAAACGCGTCGGCGTCGCGGAACATGCACTGCAGCACCTCGTCGGCGGGCTTGTCC
>DASYYN010000210.1:0-4282 GCA_035933815.1 Acidobacteriaceae bacterium | reverse complement strand
TCTTGCAGGCACCGACCTATCGTCATTTTATGCTCAGCAGAAGCCGGATTTCCCGTACATCGATGTCGCTCAGTTGCATATCGACCAAATAGTTAGCCTTTCGTTGGCCTGACAGTTCTTTGCTCCCTCCCTTCTGCCGCGCCCGCCGCGCGTTGAGGTGATGTCGCCGGGCCTGGCGACGCAGGCCTACCTCGTGCTTCCGTGACCAAGTCCCGCGACCTCCTTTCAGTCGTAGATCATTGGAGGTTCGTCGAGATTGAAACCGATTTCCAGGCTGCGATTTCGCCCTGCAAGGCCGCTATCCTGGCGCCTGCCGCCTCGACTGCGTCGCGGCCCTGCAGCAGATGCGTCGGCGGTGTGGTGCTCTCGACCAGGGTGAGGATGACCACGGTCGGGATGTTCCTCGCCGCGTGCCGCTGATGCGATGCCGGCCTCGGTCGCACCATCCCCCTCCCGTTCTGGTCCACGGAGTCTAGATTTAGAGCGTTGCTATTCCGCTCTCCCATACCTACTGTGACCCCCGGATCGTCAGGGGGGATGTTCAATGGGAGTCTCAGTCCAAGAGGTCCAGGGATGGAACACAAATTCAGAAAACCACGGTAGCCATCTTAATATTAATGAGATGAGGCAGCTGATTATGACGCTTCCAGAACTCCTAGCACTACAGTCGTGATTTCCGCCTAAGGTGAGCTTGTCGTGCGGCGGCCTGGTGAGCGCGTCTCCACAGCGACCATGCAATAACGAAGGCTGGCTCGATGCGGCGCTGCTCGAGCCGCTGTGCTATTCGGCGGATTTCCTGGATCGACCAGCGGATGAGGCCGCCCGCTTCTTGCGGGCGGGTGGTCTGCTTTTTTTTGATGTCGACTGGTTCACTTGATGTCGGATGGCTGCCATCATGGCAAAGGCCATCATGACGAGTGAGACATGCCGATGCCAGCCATGCCATGACCTTGTCTCGTTATGATCGAGCCCGAATTCATTCTTTGCAGTCTCAAAGCTATCTTCGATGGACCACCGATGGCCCTCGACATTCACCAGCGTTTCAATCGTGGTTCCCGCAGGACACCAGGTCGTAAAGTACGCAAGCTCACCATCATCGATGTTCCGTCGTATCAGCAAACCTCGTGTCCACAGACCATGATTCGTGTTGTTGGATTCCTGTGCATCAAGGTCGGCTAGTTCGAGATAGCACCAATCATGCAGACGTGGCCCCTTCGTACCTTCTCCTGCCGACAAGCGCTGCCAATCCGATGGCTCAAGCGTCTTGGTAATTTCGGCAGCTGTTCCTGCTACTTTCCGCTTCTTGCCCCAGGACTTGAATTCATGGGTCGAGGCGACGCCAAGCACGTAACCCTTGCCCAAGTGCCGAAGCTCGCGCTCTATATCACCAACGCCATACACACTGTCCGCTGCCACCCAGCGGAACGGCACGCCGGTTGCCGCGGCATGCGCGATCATCCGCACCGCGAGTTGCGGCTTCGTCGCGAACCCAACCTCCGCTGGAACATGCGCCGCCGTCAGGCGTATCGCGTCGTCAGTCCAACTCTTCGGCAGATACAGCGCCCGATCAAGGAATGCATGGCCATGACGCGATGCATACGTGGCGAACACGCCAATCTGGCAGTTGGTGATCTTCCCTGCAGAGCCCGTGTATTGCCGCGCCACGCCACAGGATTTCTTGCCTTGCTTCAGAAAGCCGGTTTCATCGATCACCAGGACCGCGTCATCGTCACCCAAATGCTCAACGACGTACTCGCGTACAAGATCACGGAGCGCGTCGGCATCCCAACGGTCTCGTCCGAGCAGTTCCTGCTGACGCCAAGGACCAGCATCCCCCGCCGCCTCCGCGCGGTTCCAGCCGGTCTTACGCGGCTCGTCGCTGAGCAGACCGTCCAAAAACGAGCCGGCATTCGCAGCTGTTCGCTCCTGCGCGAACAGCTGTCGCATCCGACCCTTCACATCCCGCAGGGCCGACGCCAATATTTCCAGCGTCGTTTCAACAGGAGCATAACCAGACCACGATTTCAGACTCATGGTCCGCCATAGATTCAGGCGATTCGGCGATTCGCAATAGGAAAATTACGACTGTAGTGCTAGGCCGTGTGGACGGAATCCCTGCCATGCGTATTTGACGGATTCCCGAATCGGCCATTCATCGAATCACTGCGTGACCGGCAACTGGAGGCCGGCCATGCTTACACAGATGACGGAGGAGGACTGGGCATTCGCACTGGAGGTATTCGACGCGGCGCAGTCGAGCCGTGGCGAACCTGGGCGAGACGATCGCAAGTTCCTGGAGGCGATCCTCTACTTTGCGGTGCACAACATCAGCTGGCGTGCCCTGCCGGCGGAGTTCGGCAATTGGAACAGCGTCTGGAAGCGCTTTTGGCGGCTCAGCCGCTCCGGTGTGTTCGAGACGTTCTTCCAGCTGCTCGCCGAGCAAAGCCGTACCGCCCACCTGGTGCAGTTCTTCGACAGCACCGTGGTCCGCGCTCATGTCTCGGCGGCCGGCGCGAAAGGGGGCAGGAAAATCAGGCGCTTGGCCGCTCACGCGGCGGCTTCTCGACCAAAATCCACCTCAAGACCGACCTCGACGGCAATCCGCTCGATTTCCACCTGACCGGCGGCGAGGTGAGCGACACCACGCAATTCGAGACCTCGCTCGATCTTGGGCCGGACATCACGCCGCGCGTGGCGATCACCGACAAAGGGTATGACAGCCGGACCAATCGGGAGGCGGCCCACGCACGCGGGGTTACGCCGGTCATCCCGCGCCGAGAGACCTCCAAGGAGCGGGGGCGGTTCTTCCCAAAGAAGCTCTACAAGCTGCGGGCCCGGATCGAGCAGACGATCGGCAAGCTGAAACGTTTCAAGCGCATCGCGCTACGCTGCGATAAGACCACAGCGTCCTTTGCCGCCTTCATCAGTTTTGCTTGCAGCGTTATGCTTATCAAATCCGTCCACACGGCCTAAGACGACAGTCGTTCCCACTCCGTCATCCCTGCGGATGCGTCGCGCAAGCCGGGACCGCGCCGCTTGGGTCCGGCATTCGCGGGGATGACGATGACGGTCATGGGTCATCCGTCACGACGGTTAGTATTAATATCCAATTAATCATTGCCAGATTCTATCGACACTGGCATCCATCGACACTGGCATGCGTAACGGTTTTGATGCGCGATCGCCGAACGTGTCTGCCGCGGGCAACGCAGGCTCATGCACTTCGATCGGGATTGCCTGAGATGCACCCGACAGCAACCTGCGACGTCGACCTGCCCGCTGTCAGCTGGCGCTTGTAAAACGGTCGCGGCCGTCTCGCGCATCCGTGCGCGCTCCGGCAGCATGACGCTACGCTGCTTCGGCCAGTGACCATTACCCTTTACACTTCCGGCAAGATTGCCCAGTCTGCGATCTGCTCCCGGCTTTGGGAGCAGCAGAAGGAGTCCTCGCGCGCCTTGGCGGGCCAGGAGGACGGCCTGCGACGTCGCCCGAGTTCCGGGAGACCAAGATAACGATCTGGGACTAGACGAAGGAAACGTAACCAATGACCAGCCCACCAACCGCCACAGGGGCGGCGGATGCGGTGGCCGTGCACGTCGATAATGGCTTCACGACAACGCGCACCGCCACCGCTGCGGAACGATTGACCGCCCGCCTCGATCGCCTGCCCATGACCCGCAGCTTGTGGATCATGGCCATTCTGCTCACCTTCGGTGGGTTCTTCGATGGCTACGCCATTGGCCTGATCGGCGCCCTCGGCCCGGGATTGTTCAAGGCGAAAATCTTCACCCCCACCACCGTCAGCTTCTTCGGCTTCACCGGCTTCGCCAGCTTCGTTGCGGCATTGTTCGCCGGCTTCTTCCTCGCCTCCTTGTTCGTATCCTACGTCGCCGACCACTTTGGCCGCCGCGCCATCTTCGCCTATTCGCTGCTGTGGTTCGGCATCGCCAACTTCATGATGGCCGCATCGGATACCGCCAACGCGGTGAACTTCTGGCGCTTCGTCAGCGCACTGGGCATCGGCCTCGAGCTGGTCACGGTGGATGCCTATCTGTCCGAGCTGGTCCCGAAAAAGACCCGCGGCGCCGCGTTCGCCTTCCTGCAGGCGATGAGCGCCATCGCCTTCCTGGTCACCTATTTCCTGTCCTGGAAACTCACCCCGACCGCCGTGTTCGGCTATGACGGCTGGCGCTGGGTGGCCTGGATCGGCTCTGTCGCCGCGGTGGTGATCTGGTGGATCCGCCTCGGCCTGCCGGAAAGCCCCCGCTGGCTGGCGCAGCAG
>DASYYN010000185.1:0-5126 GCA_035933815.1 Acidobacteriaceae bacterium | reverse complement strand
CCGGCGCCGATCGGCGGCATCGGCTTCCCGGAACTGGAAAACACCCTGCGCGAGTTGTGGACGGGCGCGCACAGTGGCGCTGACGGCGGTGCAGACAGTCCTGAGAACGGCGGAGATGGTCCGCTGGTGACGATCACCGCGACGAAGGACCTTCCCGATCCCGGATGGATCCGCTTCCGCAAAGCGGACAAATCGGAGCCGCACGGATGGCAGCCGCAGACGGTGCGGATGCTGCAGACGATTACCGGCGCAACCAAAGCAGGTGCCACACCGGCTGCCGATCCTGCCGGCGCCTGGGCGGCGTTCCGCACGCAGGCGACGGAGAAGGAACCGGCGTTCCTGCGCGACCTGCTCGAGATGCGCGCAGCAGGCGAGCCGCTGCCGGTTGGGAAAATCGAGCCTGCGGAGAACCTCCACCGGCGGTTCATCGCCAGCGCTATGTCGCTGGGATCGTTAAGCCCTGAGGCACACCAGACCATCACGGCCGCGATGAACATGCTCGGCGGCCGGTCGAACACCGGCGAGGGCGGCGAAGATCCGGCTGTGTACACGCCGAATGTGGAGTTGCCGCTGCTGAAGGGTACGGTGCCCTCGCATCTGCTGAACAACAAGGTGAAGCAGGTCGCGTCCGCACGTTTCGGCGTGACGGCCGAGTACCTGATGCATGCCGAGGAACTGGAGATCAAGATCGCGCAGGGCTCGAAGCCTGGCGAAGGCGGTCAGTTGCCGGCGCACAAGGTGACGGAGCTGATTGCGCGCCTGCGCCACGCGCAGCCGGGCGTGCAGTTGATCAGCCCGCCGCCGCACCATGACATTTATTCGATCGAAGATCTGGCACAGCTCATTCACGATCTGCGGCGGATCAACCCGAAGGCCGCCGTCGGTGTGAAGCTGGTTTCTGAATGCGGCGTGGGCACGGTGGCTGCGGGCGTGGCCAAGGCGTACGCCGACTACATCGTCATCGCCGGGCACAACGGCGGGACGGGCGCGTCGCCGCTGTCGAGCATCAAGTACGCGGGCAATCCCTGGGAGCTGGGGCTGGCCGAGGCGCAGCAGGTGCTGATCCGGAATGGTCTGCGCGGGCGCGTTCGCCTGCGCTGCGACGGCGGCCTGCGCACCGCGCGGGATGTCGTGATTGCCGCTCTGCTGGGCGCGGACGAATTCGCCTTTGGGACGGCGGTTCTGGTGTCGCTGGGCTGCGATATGGCGCGGCAGTGCCACCTGAATACCTGTCCGACGGGCATTGCGACCCAGAAGCCGGAGTTGCGGGCGAAGTTCCGTGGCAAGCCGGAGCATCTGGTGCGCTTCTTCGAGGGGCTGGCGGCGGAGATCCAGGCACTGTTGGCGGAACTCGGGCTGCCGTCGCTGGATGCGGCGATCGGGCGGACCGACCTGCTGGAGCAGGTGCGGTTCGATGGCTGCCTGGACCTGAAGTCCATGCTGGCGGCTCCGGCGGACGGCGGCAGCGCCGGCGCGCGCCACTGGCAGGGACGGCGGAATCTGCGTCCTGAGGACCACCCGCCGATCGACGACGCGTGGGTCGAGCCGGCGGTCGCGGCCTACAAGGCCGGGGAGCACTTCATCCATGACTCGCTCATCGCCAATGAAGACCGCACCTTTGGAGCACGCCTGGCGGGCGAGTTGGCCATGCTGCAGTCCGCAGGCCAATGGCCGCAGGCACCGCTGACCTTCCGGCTGACGGGCGAGGCGGGGCAATCCTTCGGTGCGTTCGCGGTATCCGGCATGCAACTGATTCTCAAGGGCTTGGCAAATGACTTCGTCGGCAAGAGCTTGTCCGGCGGGGAGATCATCCTGCGCGGGCAGGGGAGGGCAGCGCTGCAGCCGGAATTGCACACAATTCTGGGCAATGTGGCGCTCTACGGAGCCACGAGCGGCGCGCTCTTCGCTGCCGGGTGCGCGGGCGAGCGCTTTGCGGTGCGGAACTCCGGTGCGCTGGCGGTGGTTGAAGGCGTGGGCGACCACGGCTGCGAGTACATGACCGGCGGCCTGGTGGCCGTGCTGGGCTCGACGGGAACCAATTTCGGCGCGGGCATGACCGGCGGCGAAGCCTGGGTTTTCGACGAGGACGGCCGCTTTCTCGGAGAGCAGCGGTATCACCCGGGCTTCCTGACGCCGGAGCCGTACGAGTCGCTGAGCGAGGAGGCGAAAGCCAGCCTGTTCGGTCTGGTCCAGCTCCACGCGGAGAAAACGGCGAGCACGCGCGCCTTCTGGCTGATCTCCAAATGGGAACAGCTGGCGAAGCGGTTCGTCCGGCTGACACCGAAGCCGCAGGCGTGAGCCACGCGTTCGTAACCACAAAACTATTCAGGGCAACAGCGGGTTAATGCTGTTGGGATGCTGCGGTTGTATCCTTGAGTAAACCTGCAACATCAAACGTGTGTTTTCTCCTTTGCTGATGCGTTCTGCCCTTCTCCCTCTCCACCTCGGCGAGCAAGCCCGCCGGGGACCCCGGTTTCTGCGTCGAATGGCTGCCTGTGCGGCCTCTGCGGTCTGGCTGCTCGCCGGTTGCAGCCATTTTGCGCCCCATCCCCATCACGAGTACGTCTACGCCCTGGTGAAGCAGGTCTCGCTGCGCGATCGCGTGGCGGTGGTCAGCAACCGCGTAGGCGAAGTCACCAACGGTCAGCGGCTGGAGGTGCTGGAGCACGGGCGGCGATTCCTAAAGGTGAAGACTGACAAGGGCGAGATTGGCTGGATTGAAGAGCACCAGGTCATCGACCAGAACACCTACGACGAATTCGAGCAGATGAAGAAGGATCACGAGCACGACCCGGTGGTCGCGACCGGGGTGCTCCGGGACGAATATTGGCTGCGCGACGCGCCGGGGCGGGATTCGAACCGGTTCATCCTGCTGCCCGAAGATGACAAGCTGCAATTGCTGGCCCGGGCTTCGGTCGCCAAGCCGGAAGCGAACCAGCCGGTCCCGTTACCGGTAAGCAAATCGGGAAAGCCGCAGAAACCCGCAGCGCCGCCCGGACCGGTGATGGAGGACTACTGGCTGATACGCGACGCCGCCGGGCATGTGGGCTGGGTTCGCGGCCGCATGCTGGATGAGGACGTCCCGGACGGGATTGCCGGGCTGGGCGAGGGGCAGAAGATCGTCGGGGCGTACGTGCTGCGCACGGTGAACGACCCGGAGGCGAACGTGCCGAATCACCAGGTTCCGGAGTACGTGACGGTCATGGCTGCCTGGAAAGACGGGTTGCCGTACGACTTCGATCAGGTGCGGGTGTTCACCTGGAACGTCCGCAAGCACCGGTATGAGACTGCCTATCGGGAGCGGAACATTGCCGGCTATCTGCCGGTGACCGTCTCGCAGCAGATGTTTGGCAAGCAGCAGGAGCCGGTATTTTCGTTCCGGGTGGCGGCGAATGATGCTGTGGGGCTCGATCCGAAAACCGGCATGGTGAAGCCGGGCGACACGCTGACCGAGAGCTATCACATGGAAGGCGTGATCGTGCGCCGGATTGGTGACGCGCCCCCCAAACCCCTGGCGGCACGAACCGACGCGCCGAACCGCCGCGACAAGCCGCGCCGGCGTCGCAGGGGCTAAGTTCCGCGCCTCCTGCAACTTTCGGTGCATGGCCGGAGTCTTTCCTTTAGGCATCCAATATGCAGAACTCCCCAAATTGCGGTGAGAAGGCGCTCAAGCGGGAGTCTGCAAAGGGCTTTACGGGAAGCGCGGAAATATTTCTCAGAGCGGCCGCGCGTGTTGCGAAAACGCTTCACAAGCCCGTATCGTGGTGAACACACCTTTGCGGTGGGTCGTCAATTGCAATCACGACTTCGCTGCGGGCCTCCCGCAGTTTGGCACTTTCACGGTTCGACTTGAAAGAATAAGGGTAAAGGAGATCGGCTCATGGATAACAAGCCGGCGCAGAACATTCAGGACACATTCCTGAACACGGTTCGCAAAGATAAAACCCCAATTACGATTTATCTCGTGAGCGGCGTGAAGCTTACGGGGAAGATTCGCTCTTTCGATAAGTATTCAGTGCTGCTGGAAAACAACAGCCAGGAGCAGCTGATTTTCAAACACGCAATCTCCACGGTTGTCAGCACGCGTTCGGTACTGCATGGCGAGCATCGCCCGCCGCATTCGGCGCAGGCGGGCCCGTCCAGCATGACCCCGGCGCCGGCCGCGCAGGAGGCTTCCGGCTCCTAACCCGGCCCCGCCCATTCCGATGCCGTTTAACGGAGCGGATTCATCTCAGGAACGCGCGCTGCTGGTTTCAGTGGCATTCTCGAGCGAGCGACGCGCTCTCACGCCGACGGCCGCGCAGGCACGCGAAGCGAATCGTGCGTCTGCGGCGGCCGTTCTGCATCATCACGATTCGCGGCTGGAGGAATTCCGGGAGCTGGTGACCAGCGCCGGTGCAGCCATTGCCGGCGAAGTGGAGCAGCATCGTCCGAAAGCCGATCCAGCAACCCTGCTCGGCAGCGGCAAGGTGGAGGAACTGGCGGTCGTCGCCGGCGCATCGGATGCGGATCTGGTGATTTTCGATCACGATCTCTCGGCGACACAGCTGCGGAACCTCGAAGATGCGCTGCCCTGCCGCGTGATCGACCGCACGCAGTTGATCCTCGACATCTTTGCCCGCCATGCGCGTACGCGGGAAGGCCAGCTGCAGGTGGAGCTGGCGCAGCTCGAATACATGCTGCCGCGGCTGACGGGGCGAGGCAAAGCCATGTCCCAGCTGGGCGGCGGCATCGGGACGCGTGGGCCCGGCGAAACGCAGCTGGAGACGGATCGCCGGCGGATTCAGCGGCGCGTGCTGCAATTGCGTAAAGATCTGGAGGCCGTACGGCGCACGCGCGCGCAACAGCGGCAGCGGCGCGAAGCGGTTCCTGTGCCCGCGGTGGCGCTGGTGGGATACACCAACGCGGGCAAGAGCACGCTGTTCAACGCGATCACGCAGCGCTTCGGCGAGCCGGCCCGCCGGGCAGGGAAGCGCGAAGGCGTGCTGGAGTCGGCGCGGATGTTTGCCACGCTCGATCCGAAGCTCAGCGCGATTCAGCTGGCGAGCCGCCGGAAGGTGCTGCTGTCTGACACAGTGGGTTTCATCCGCGACCTGCCGCACACCCTGGTCACATCGTTTCGCGCG
>DASYYN010000121.1:0-10758 GCA_035933815.1 Acidobacteriaceae bacterium | reverse complement strand
CGCAGCGCGGTGTGTTCGATCGGGATCGCAAAGCCTTCCACCAGCGTCGAGCCCTGGGCGTAGTTGATCTTCGCCGACGAGAAGCGCTTCTCGATTCCCACCACGGGATACACCGGGTTCGGCGGAGGCCCGTTGTAGTTGCCCTGCAGCGACTGCACCAGTTCGGCGGTCGGTCCAATGACGGCGATGCTGCGGATATCGGACTTCAGCGGGAGCGTGCTGTTCTCGTTTTTCAGCAGCACCATCGATTCGCGTGCCGCCTTCAACGAAAGCCGGCGATGCTCAGGCGAGTTGACCTCGGTGAACGGAATCCGACCATAGGCAAAGCTCGACGGCGGATCGAACATGCCCAGCTCGAACCGCGCGGTGAACAGGCGGCGCAGCGCGGTATTGATGTCGGATTCGCTGACAAGATTCTCGTGAACCGCCTGGACGAGCGAGTCATAGGCTTTGCCTTCGCCATACTGGCACTCGAGATCGGTGCCGGCTTTCACCGCATCGGCGGCGGCGTGCGCCATATCCGGCGCGTAGTGGTGGCCGGTGTAGATATCGGCTACGGCGGCGCAGTCGCTCACGATGTATCCATCGAAGTGCCAGTCGTCGCGCAGGTGGTCGCGCTCCAGCATGGTGTTGGAGCAGGCGGGCGCGCCGTCAATCGCGTTGTAGGCGCACATCACCGACTGCGCATGCGCCTGCGTGACCGCGGCGCGAAAGGCGGGCAGGTACGTGTCTTCGAGATCGTGCGGCGAGACGTCCACGTTGAACTGGTGCCGCAGCGGCTCCGGCCCGCTGTGCACGGCGTAGTGCTTCGGCGTAGACACCACGCGGAAGTAGCGCGGATCGTTACCCTGCATGCCGCTGACAAAGGCGACGGCCATGCGTCCGGTGAGGAACGGATCTTCGCCGTAGGTCTCCTGGCCGCGGCCCCAGCGCGGATCGCGGAAGATGTTCACGTTGGGCGCCCAGAAGGTGAGGCCGAAGAACTGCTCGTGCTGGTTGTTTCGAATCGCCTGGTTGTATTTGGCGCGCGCTTCAGTGGAAGTGACCTCGGCCATCTGGTGCACCAGCGGCGCATCGAACGTTGCGGCCATGCCGATCACCTGCGGGAAATTCGTGGCGTATCCGGCGAAGGCGACGCCGTGCAGACCTTCATTCCACCAGTCGTATTTGGGAACCCCGAGGCGCGGAATGGCGGGCGCGTGGTCGCGCATCTGCGAGACCTTCTCTTCGAGCGTCATCTGCGAGATCAGGTCGTCGACCCGTTGATTGATGGCCAGGTCGGCATTGAGCCACGGGCGCGACTGCTGTTGTGACTGCTGCGCGTGGGCAGCGCCGGGGAAGAGCGTACACGCAGCGACACTGACGGATGCGAGGAAGAGGCGCAGACTGGGCATGAGAGGCGGTTCCTCCTGAAGGCAGAAACAGGCGAAGGCACAGTATAGGTGCCAGCAAGCCTTGCAGTGAATCGTTTTTGTGCGCAACACGGAGATGATTTCCGCGTTACGCAACGGTGATGGCGGCCACCTCGTAATCGCCGACCCTGGGGATGGTGAAGCGGAGCGCCTGGTCGTCCAGCCGGTGGGGGACCGCCCCTCCAGCGCGCAGCAGTTCGACGGTCTTGACGCGAATGCCCGCCGGCAGCTTCATGCTGACCTGCTGCGGGCCAAGCGGGTAGGTGGACGACACCCATCCGTGGTGCGCATTGGGATTCGTGTAGTTCAGCAGGTGGACGGCGTAGCCCGGTCCCGTTTCCCAGGCGAACATCTCGACGAATCCGTCGCCGGCCACATGGACGAGGCGCTCGTCGCGGGTGAGCCAGCGCAGCGTGTTGTGCATCAGGCGCAGCAAGTCGCCATGGCCGGTGAGCCAGTACGTGCGCTCGATGTCTCCCGGGAACCACGCCGTCCGGCTCTGGCCGGACTCGCGCAGAACGACGGCGGGTTCCGTGGTGTGCGGCTGCGGCGGATAGGCCAGCTCCGGCGGATACTGCACGAATCCCGGAACAACGGTGAGCAGGGGATCCGACACGGGCGCGAGGGGCACGCGATTCTGTGCGCCAGGAATCCAGTTCGTGTCGGTGAAGCCGTCGAGAATGGCGTGGCGGCGCTCAATGCGGGCGTAGTACGCGTTGCCATTCGTGCCGACTACGTCGCCGGCTTTGCTGATACCGAAGAGATCCGCGAGGGCGAAGTTTGGCCGCGGGTTCAGGTTCTCGTCGTAGAGACTCGTCTCAAAGCCGGACATCAGCGATCCGCCGCGCTGCACGTAGTCGCGGATCTGCCGGCACTGCTCGTCGCTGAGCATGGCGATGTTCGGCAGCAACAGCACGCGGTATTTGCTCAGGCGCTCGGGGGTGAGCATCTCCTCGTGGACGAAGTCGAAGGCGAACCGGCCATGGAGCAGGGCCTCGTAAATGCCCTGCGTCGTCTCGTGCATGTAGTCTCGCGAGTGCGCGGCTGCCGGCCCTTTGTAGAGCAGCTGTGTGGTCTGGCCCATCACCACGCCGATGTTCGCCAGCGACCGCCGCGGCGTGAGGTGCGCATCGTGCTGCGCGGACCACTGGAAGACCTCCGCGCCGACTTTTTGCCAGCGGCGGTCTTCGCAGAATCCGTCTTCGGAGCCGATGAAGTGGTTGTAGAGCGGCAGGCCTCCCGCAAGGCTCTCGTGCATCCACATGCGCGTCTCTTCGGGATTCTTGCTGGCATTGCGCCAGCGCACCAGTCCCGTCGAGTAGGCGGCGTTGATGTTCGCGGCGAAGCTGTCTTCCCTCAGCACCGCTTTGCAGACGCGGGTCTGCAGGCTGCATCCCCAGATCGCCGGATCGGCGTTGGTGCGTCCCTGATTGTCTCCCTGGAACCACGCGGCGATTTTGCCGAGGCGCGCCAGATCCGGACTGGCGTGCACATTGCCGCCGAGGTTGGCGAAGAAGAAGCTGTCCGCTTTCTTCTCTTTTGCGATGGCGTCGTAGCGCTGCCACAGTGAGAAGAGGCGGTCGTTGAATGCGCGCCAGTACGCGGGCGTGCCGGTCGGCGGCAGCTTGCTGCAAATGGCGCAGTGGCAGTCGGGGAGGCGGCCGATCGGCGGCCAGCCGTTGGTGTAGAAGCAGTCCACGTCGTAGCGCGCGTTGATTTCGCGCATGATCGCGGGGACGTAGTCGTCCATGTAGGACGTGAACATACAGGTCTCGAAGAGCTGCGGGTCTTCGCCGTTCAGCTGCGGCGAACCGTCGGCGTGGCGCATCGCCCACTCCGGATGGGCCGCGAGCGCATCGGGCCAGTTGAGGTCCGGGCTCATGCGCGCGACCACGCGCATGCCGCGCTTCTTCGCCGCGGCCGTGCACTCGCCGAAGAAGTCGCGGCCGTTGAGGAATTTCCCCCAGCGATGGAAGGGCACCTTCGACGGATAAAAGGCCAGGATGCCGGTGACGCTGACGAAGACAATCTCCGCACCGGCGGAGTGCCAGTAGTCGGCCCACTCTTCGATATTCATGACGGCGGGGTCGTGCTCCGTCATATTGCTCTGGCCCACCCGGCGGATCTTCACCTGCCAAGGCAGCGTTGCCGGATTGAGCGGGGCGAGGCGCGCGGGCAGCGGAATCAGCGCCGGTGCGGCGGCGAGTTCGGCGGAGGACGATTGTGTTGGCGACTGGGCAAGTGTGCTGAGTTCGGCGGCCAGAGGCAGTGCGGCGGCCCCGGTCTTCAGGAAGGTGCGGCGATTGAGCATGAGCGTATTTTCCTGTCCCGTTCTGTCCTGACGTTCGGGACGAGTGTAGCGGGATAGCCCTGGGCATCGCCAGTCTGCCATGCCCCTCCTGCGGGATGGCCTCGAGCTGGCGGCTTCACTATCCTTGTGTCCATGCGATCGATCCTGCTGCATTCCATGCTTGTCGCCTCGACCATGCTTGCGGCCGTAGCCGCTGTGGCACAGTCTGCTCCGCTGGTTGCCGACAAGGAGATTCCGCTGCCAGGCGTCACTGGGCGGATCGATCATCTCTCGATCGATGTGAAAGGCCAGAGGCTGTTCGTCTCAGCGCTCGGCAACGGCTCCGTTGAGGTGATTGATCTGCACGCGGGGCGCGTGGTGCACGAAATCAAAGAGCTTGCGGAGCCGCAGGGCGTGCTCTACGAGCCGGCCAGCAAGCGGCTCATTGTGGCTTGTGGCGGAGACGGCACGGTCCGCGCCTACAACGGCAGAACCTTCGCCATGCTGGGAAAGGTGTCGCTGGGTGACGATGCCGACAACGTCCGATGGGACGAACAGAAGCACCAGGTGGTGGTCGGCTATGGAAGCGGCGGGCTGGCCAGCTTCACTGTGGACCCAAAGCAAACCGACCTGAAACAAACCGGCAATCTTGAGCTGCCCTCGCATCCGGAGTCGTTCCGGATCGAGCAGCAGGGGCCGCGTTTGTATGTGAACCTTCCGAAGAGCCGCAGCATTGCCGTGGTCGATCGCAACCGCGACGCGATCGTCGACATGTGGCGGCAGAGCACGGCGGCGAACAATTTTCCGATGGCGCTCGACGAAGACGACCACCGGCTCTTTGTGGGCTTTCGCTCGCCGGCGCGGCTGGCGATTATCGATACTGCCGATGGGCGGACGATCCAGACGCTGAACACCGTGGGCGACACCGACGACCTGTTCTACGACGCCGATCAGCAGAGGATCTACGTCATCGGCGGCGACGGTTTCGTCGACATTTATCAGCAGCAGGACGCCGATCACTACGAGCGGCTCGACGGGCTGAGTACGGCTCCGGGCGCACGCACGGGGTTGCTGGTTCCGGAGCTGCACCGGCTGTACATCGCGGCTCCGCGGCGGGATGACCGGGACGCCAGAATCCTTGTGTTTCGAACGGAATAGCTGCCCTGCGCCGAGCCGCGCCAGATGCGACTACAGCGCTTCATGAGTCGCGCGGGGGGCCAGGTGTGTCCAATGAGAGACTGGGAGTTTGGGACGAACGAAAGAATGCTGATCAAAATGATGAAGGCGAAGATTCACCGCGCGGTGGTGACCGGGGCGGATCTTCATTACGAGGGCAGCATCGGCATCGATGCCGGTCTGCTTGATACCAGCGGGATTCTCCCCTTCGAGGCGGTGCATGTGTGGAACGTCTCGAGCGGCACGCGGTTTGAGACCTACGCCATTCCACTCCCGCGCGGCTCGGGCGAGATTTGCGTGAACGGCGCTGCGGCGCGCCTGGTCCAGGCCGGTGATCAGGTCATCGTGGCGAGCTTTTGCTGGATGGACGACGCCGATGCCCGGCAGTTCCAGCCGAAGGTCGTGCTGGTGGACGAGAAGAATCGCGTTCTGCCGGGGAAGGGTTGAGCTCACCCGCAGCGAGCGAAGCGCACGCGTGCGCGAGGTGGCTACACCGCTCGTGGCAGATTATGGGTCGTGTCGCCCAGCGTCCCTGATCAGGAGCGTCAGCAACGTAAACACAACCGCGATCACACAAAATCCTGCGAAATCTAACAGGCCGTCCATGTCTGGCTGAACCTCCCGTCTGCAAAGATCAGCCCTTTGGTCCGTTGGCCCTTAACCGTCCAGCGCAGAAGCACCAGTCTGCGCGCCCTCTGGCAGGAATGGCGGCAGCGACGTCTCATGCTGCAACCTTGCCAGTGCGCCCAGTTGCGCCTGAATGAGATCGAGCATCCAGAGAACAATCGGCGCTTCGCCCACGCGGAAGTCTACCGACAGGCGCCGATAGACGAGCTCGAAGTAGCCTTCCTTCCCCTTGCTCAGCGCTCGCGTGATCGGCTGCGAACTCTCTCGCGTGATCACCTCGTCCAGAGTCACGCTGAGATTCACAATGTCCGTCACATATCGAATCGAATTCTGTTGCTTTCTATGAGCCATACGCAGTCCTCCACTGCGGTGTGAAGGAGGTGCGGCCCGGAATCTGCGGCGGGGCCGAAGCACGAGAGCTTTACGAGACACCTCGTGGCCTGGTGAAAACCCGATGACTCGGCCCAATGTGCGGGGGGGTGGCAGTGCTGGGGATAGCCTCGCTCGGAAAATCCGCGCCGGTAACGGCCGTGCTCTATCTCCGAAGCGCCCCAGAGTCACATCGCGGGGATTGTGATGGTGCGGCAATTTGAGCGGGATTGTCAATATGGATGGGACGTGGAGCCCAGTCTAATTTCGCGGCACGAACGAGTGTTGTTCGATTACCAAATCCAGGGCCGCTGACGCCGTCGGGGAGAAATGTGCCGGAATCTCAAGTGACTTTGACCGGGCTGCGGGTGCGATTCCGCACCAGGCCATAGAGAATCACTTCTCCCCAGAAGGCGGTCAGCGCGGTCACGACAACAATGGTCAGGAATTTCTGCGATCCGGAAATTCCGTGTGGAATCCCGTATACGACGGCGCGCACCGCGGCTGCGAGCAGCGCGATGACGAAAGCGCAGGCGACGGCAACTCTGTCGCGCGTCAGCAATTCCTTTTGGTCAGACCGCGAGCGATGGGGCGGCGTGTTGCGGTACCACTGGATCCACCAGAGCAGGATGACCAGAAGCCCCAGTACGGAACTGACGTATTGAAAGATTGCGAACCAGGGCCGATCTCCGAACAGGGGAATTCGAATGGTCTCGCTGAGAAAGTGCCAGTGAGCGTAGAGCCAGTACCTGGGGTGCGTGAACGAGTCCCACAGGATGTGCGTGGCGATCCCTGCCAGAATGGACAGGATGACCATCGCCAGGCGCGAAACGGAGTCGATCGAGAGCGAGCGCAGATGAAGTCTCTCTCGCGTGCCTTCGGGCAGACAGGCGGCGAGGGGCTCCTTCGCATAGCGGTGAAACAACCAGAGCACAGCGAGCGCCAGCGGAAGATCGAAGACAAGAATGCCGGTCAGGGTGTGGCCGAAGCCGCCGTGAATTCCAAGGAAGTACTCGAAGTCAGGAGCAAAACAGCCCACGACCACGGCCGACATGATGAGGCGAGTGCGCCGGAAGGGGAGAGCAGCAGCCGCGTGGGAAAGCGTGAAAGGCATTGTGACAATTATGACGGTCCACGCCACCGAGGCGGCTGATATTCCGGTGGATTCATCCTGGGCGGCACGATAAGAGCGGGAGCGGCCTTGGCGCGGTCAGATGCGGTCAGCCCTCTCCTGCTGCGCCGTACGCTCCGCGTCGAAGAACGCGTGCAGCGATTCCTCGAGGAATGCTTCGACGGCTTCGCCGATGCGCATGATGTCGGTGACCAGAAAGCTGATGTCCGCGCTCAGCAGGTTGTCATTGACCGTGCGGCAGAGCACCCCATGCAGAATGTGGGCCTCGCGGATGATGGCCACCACGCTGCAGCCCTGCTGGTACCGCACCTTTCCATGGCCCTGAGCGGCGATCATAGCGTCCTTCGACAGCCGCAGATCGCTCGAGTCGGCAATGATTTCATCGAGCAGTGCGGGGAGGTGATCGGCAAGATCCTCGTCCGACAATCCGGCAGACATGATGCGCGCGTCAGCTCTGGCGCTTTCCAGAAACCAGGCCAGGATTTCATCCCTGTGTTCGTGGAGAATCTGCGGTAGCCTTCGTGTTTTGAGCCGGCTCCGCTCGCCGGGCGGGGCATTGAGCCGGGCGATGATCCTGCTCGCCATGGCCTCGACGTTTGCCGGTTTGACGAAGTAGTCGTCGACCTGCTGCCGAATGGCTTCGAGTGCCGTCTCGAATGCCGGAAAGCCGGTGAGGATGAAGGTCGCCGTCTCGGGGTGCGTTCTCCGCATCGCGCTGACAACCGTGAAGCCGTCGCCGGCCTCGCCGATGTTCAGATCGGAGAGCAGGACATCAAATTTCTGCGTCGCGATGAGATTGAGCGCCTCAGACACGGTCGAAGCGGTGGTCACATCGAAACCACGTTGCTTCAAAATGGCCGATAGCAGCGTGCGGATGCTGGGTTCGTCGTCAACAAACAAAAGTCGTGGCCGTGGTTCCATCCCATCTCCCCAGGATGATGTTGAAGTCTTTTCGGTGTCGTTCAAATGCGCGGTCGATCGCTGCGCAATTCCACTAACTGCACTGCAGGGATTTGGCGCGACTCGCCCTGAGCCTCAGGTGCAGATGCTCAAGAAGCTCACCTGGCTCGATCGGCTTATGAAGAAGCTCGAAATGGTAACCATGCTTCCGGGCTTCCTGCATCAGGCCGTCCGCGATCTCTTCTCCGGAGGTCAGAAAGACGTGACATTCGGGAAGGAACGACGTGATCCGAATGGCCGCCTGCAGGCCGTTCATGAACGGCATCATGAGGTTGCAAAGGAACAGATCCGGCCGCCATTGCCGGGCGGTTTCCACTGCCGGTTCGCCCTCGTAGACTGCGATGGCTTCGAATCCTGCACGGCTCAGGAGGAGCTGCAGCGTGTCTGCGAGCATTTTGTCGTCATCGGCGATGAGGACTTTGTGTGTGCGTGGAACTTCGCTGTTCTGGCCGTCAGCATGCAGTGGGAGCGTCAACGGTTTCTCAATCCAGCATGACGTGCAGCTTGGGGGAATGGGAGATCGGAATTAAAAGGTTAGCATATGACAATCCGCTCATGCGCCCATGCTGGCATAATAGGGCGCATGCCCGATTCTCTGCGCCAGTTCAAAACCGAGATCTTTCAGGCTCTGGCCAATCCCACCCGGATTGCCGTTCTGGATGAGCTGAGGGATGGCGAACTCACGGTGGGCGACCTGGTGAGCCGTCTCGAGGTGGAGCAATCGAACCTGTCGCAGCATCTGGCGATCATGCGCGCGCGACAGATCGTAACGGCTCGCAAATCAGGCAATCAGGTCTTCTATTCCGTTCGCGACCCTCTGATCTTTCAGTTGCTCGATGTGATGCGCCGCTACTTCCAGAATCAGGTCAGCGAGTCGATTGTCCTTCTTGAGGAGAGCGACGGCAAAGCGCGCCCCAGGAAGGCGAAGAGCCGCTGAGGGCGTCCGCGGCCGTGCGCGGTTCGCCTGCCTGGCTGCTCAAGCTGCAGGTTTGATCACTGCTATAAATTATTGATTTGGTGGGCGCAGCAGGATTCGAACCTACGACTTCCACCGTGTGAAGGTGGCACTCTACCGCTGAGTTATGCGCCCGGGGGTCCGGTTGGCAGGTGGTTTCAGAGTATCATCGGCAACCGGAGCCCGCCAACGCGCCACTCGGGCCTTCCCGATAGCGTCCGAAATGCAGGTCCTTCGGCTCGCTGCCTGAATTTGTGCTGCGCGAAAAGCCCGCGCAGCCAATTTCGATAGCTCGCTCAGGATGACAACCTGGGATAACGCCGCCCCGCCCCCGGTTCTGCCCCTATGCTCTTCAGGGATAGAATGATGCAGCACGTATGCCCTTCGGTAACCGGTCGCCTCGACCCCACGATTCGGACGATTTCGGCAGCGATCCCCGCGACCCCTCCGACGGGCCTGCTGAGCCTCGCGGCGGCCCCGGCGAGTCCGGGGAGGACGAGGGGGCCGGCGCCGACCCGGAGACCTGGGCCGAGGGGCTGGAAGACGATCTGGACGAAGTGCCGGAAAACGATCAAAAAGATGACCTGGAGACCGAGATTTCCGCGCAACCTGACGACCCAGATGGGGTTAGCAGGGGTATGGCGACCGTTGCTCTGAATCCGAACGTGCTGCAGGGCGGTGGGGCACAGGCTGGCCGGGCAGCGGGCCGGGCCGACTGGAAGGCGATGAGCGATGCGGAGATCATGCTCCGCGTCCGCGAGGGAGATGATGCAGCGTTTAACTTCCTCATCGAGAAGTACCGCAAGGCCATTGTGAACTTTATGTATCGCATGGTTCACAATCAGTCGATTGCCGAGGAGCTCGCGCAGGATGTGTTTCTGCGCGTCTACCGCTCAAGGGAGACGTACCGGGCGGAAGCAAAGTTTACGACGTGGCTGTACCGGATCGCGACGAATCTGGGTGTGAACTACGCGCGCGACACCAAGAATGAGCGCTCAGCGCAGACCATCTACCTGGACCAGCCGGATCAGGAGACGGGAACCACGCCGGATGTGGCCGATATGCACGCCAGCGCGGAAGAAGAGCTGGTGCGGGACGAGAGGATGCGGGCCATCCGCAAGCACGTAATGGCGCTGCCGGAGCGGCAGCGGACGGCTGTGTTGATGCACAAGTATCAGGGGCTGGACTATAAGGAAATCGGCGCGGTTTTGCATCTGAGCGAGTCGGCAACGAAGTCGCTCCTGTTCCGCGCCTACCAGACGCTGCGGGAGCGGCTGAAAGAGTTTGTCGAGCAGGGCTGAAGATTTGAAGAACTGGGGATGTTTATGATCTGCCGTACTGTGAAATCGAAGATGCCGGATCTGCTGCTGGCGCCCGAGTCGGTGGCAGCCGATGTGCGGACCCATGTGGAGAGCTGCGCGGACTGCGCAAAGGAGATGCGCGAGCTCGAGGCGACGATGTCGCTGATGGATGCGTGGGAAGCACCCGAGGTGTCGCCGTACTTCGACGGGCGCATGCAGGCGTTGCTGCGAGAAGAGAAAGAAGCGGAGCCGGCCGGCTGGTGGGAGCGCCTGCGGGCTCGCTTTGCTTACGGCGAGAAGGTGAACATGCGTCCGCTGGCCGCGGCGGCGCTGGCGCTGGTGCTGGCGGTAGGCGGCGGGCTGTATGAGGGGATGTTTGTCCATCACCCGCAGCCGACGCAGGCGGATTCTCCGGTGATTCACGATCTGCAGTCGCTGGATGAAAATTCTCAGGTGTTCCAGCAGCTGAACTCGATGGATCAGCAGCAGGACGACGGCGGTAACGGGGCCAGCAGTCTGTAAGGCAATGAGGGACG
>DASYYN010000114.1:0-3410 GCA_035933815.1 Acidobacteriaceae bacterium | reverse complement strand
ATCCGTGCGCGTGATGCGGAGCATGGCTGACCGCGGCCGCAGCCAGCCACGCCGGGAGCCACGCGATGGTGGCGATGGCGCAGATGCGCGAGAACTCTTCGGGCGTCGCGGCGCGCGAGCGGCTTTGGAACAACGTCGCGGGATTCGGCATCACTTCCTCCGCTGCGACTCAACGGATCTCAGGAGCCTGAACAACGCACCTCAAATGAGGATTCCGAAAGCTGGACAGGATCGGGGGACACTGGCGCATGGGGCCGCGCTCGTCTGGTGAGGAGATAGACACTGCGGCCGGCAAAAAGGTTCCGGCGCTCCGCAGCGATGTGGAGGGCACTGCAAGCGGGTTAGGGCCAGCTAGCGGCCTACCCCTGCCTTCGCCTGCTCGATCAGCTCATCGAGCTTCGCGCGGTCGACGACTTCGACGAAGGGCTCGCCGCTGGTGCGGTTCGTGACGACCCAGATCGTCGGAGTGTGCTGGATGCCGACGCTCTGCCCGAGCGCGGTGTCGGCTTTCACCATCGCGGCGAGCCGCCCCTGCGGATCAACGGTGAACGGGAACTTCAGCTTGTGATCCGTGGCGAACTTCTGCGCGAAGGCCTGCAGATCGCCCTGCGAGCGGATCGTCGGCTGCGCGGCAAAAACGGCGTCGCGGAATTCGTCGCCGATCCGCTTCGATTTCGTGTCGAACCAGCGCGCGTCGACCGCTGCCTGGAAGCTCCACGTATGGAACGGCAGCGGAAAATCGTGCCGCACCCATGGGATGTGATACTTCTCGGCCGCAGCCTTCACCACTGGATTGGCGCGCGCGCAGTCCGGGCACTCCATGTCCTCGAACTCGACGATGGCCACCCGCGCACCCGCAGGCGGATGGAGCGGCGCCGCGTTATGCACCTCGGTGTGCTGCGGCAACGGATTCGAGAACTGGGCGTGGGCGGCGGCTGCGAGCAGAAGCATCCCCGCCGGCAGCAGGAGCCGAGAGGCACTGCGGACCATGCTGGTTTTCATACTGCTCAAATTCTAGATGCCTCGCTACGAACCCGCCGTATACTGGCGCGTCGCAGGACGCACTATGGTCACACGCGCAAATTCGCGGTCGCGGCGCGCTGCTGGTATCCCAAAGCGGCCGCGCAAGCCGGCGTCCCATGAACCGCGCAGCTGGAAATCCACCGATGCCGCGGCGGCGGTACGAATCTTCTTCTCGATGGCGCCCAACGCCGCAGCTCGCGAGCTGATGCAGGAGCTGTGTAGTGACGATCCGTCCGACCATCGCTGCGCCGCCGAGCTGGCGCGCCTCGTGAGTCGCCGCCAGCCGGGAGTCCTCGCTGGTTACGCCGATCTGCTTGCCGAGGTCGCGGCTGAGCTTCCCACGGAAGAATGGCAGGCGCGCGGCTACGTCCTTGTCGCCGCCGCGCTGAACGCGACGAAGCCCGCGCAGCGCCAACGTCTGTTGCCGCTTATCCGCGCGCGTCTCGCCGAGGAGCGCATCGCCGTTCGCGCGATGGGGCTCGAGGCGTTCGCCTTCCTCGCCGCCGAGGAGCCCGATCTGCGCGACGAAGCCATGGAACTGCTCGAGCAGCAGCGGCACAGCTCAGAACCGGCGCTCCGCGCCCGCGCCCGACTGATGATACCGGTGGTAATGCGGGCCGCGACTCCTCAGAAGCGGTAATACCAAACAGAAGAAGGCCACCCCTTTCCGGGATGGCCTTCGCTGTTGTTTGAGCCGCTCGAAAAATGCGAGCTGCCCGGAGAGGCACCACGCGGGCAGCTCGCGCATCAAGTTGTTCTTCAGCGCATCGCGACCAGAACGGAGTCTTCAACCGGTCCGCGGGCTTCCAGCATCCGGGCGTGCTTCTCGCGGCGCGTGACCGGCAAATCCACGCTAATGGACTTGGATGGGCACAGAATCTGGCTGAGGAAATACCGTTCGCCATAGCGATGGAAGACCAATTGGCAGCTGCCGTCGGACGCCCGCTCGGGCGAGGCAACGCTGCTGAAGACAGCCAATCCCTGATCCAGGTTGCGGATCAGAATCGAGTTGCCAGAGCTCGCCGTAATCCGGTACTGGCCCGCCGGAACCGTAGTGTTGCTCACCGAGAACGCAAAGGGCACATTGGCCTCTGCGCTGCCGTCCTGTGCGAATGCTCCGCTGGTGCCGACGAGGCTTGCCAGCCCGAAGAGCGCGATTGCGATGTTCCGTTTCATGATGCCCTCCTCTTGTGGTCGGCCGCCTGGAGCGCGCCGGGATTCCTTCGCAGCGGAATCCAAACTGGGAATTGAGGGTCGGAAGCTTTTCTTTTCCTGACCGTCTCTGCCACGGAGTTATGCATCTGCGGTGCCACAACTCGGCGGGAAGCGGGCCCGCGGAGAGCTCTGGCAGCTGCGCCAGCGTTTTCAGGCACTTGCGGTCGCATCTGCTGCGCAGCGCGCGCTTCGCAAGCCTGCAGATCAGCGCCCGTGGTATCCAAACGGATACCCGCGAGAAAGGATTCGGTTACTGCGAAAGCCGGCCTGAGATTGGCTGAGCTTCAGGATGAACTTCGCTACACTGGTGCCCTCAGGAGGGAGCGATGGCGCCGCGGCTTGTCGCCATTTCCGGACCGCTCGCAGGCTCAGTGCTCGAGCTGCAGGACGGTGACATCGCGATCGGAAGAGATACCTCCAACGGAGTCTGCCTGCCGGATCGGGTGGTCTCGCGCAGGCATTGTCAGATCCGCTGCACGGGAGAAAGCTACGAGCTGGCCGACCTCGACAGCCACAACGGCACCTTCGTCAATGGAGTCCCGGTAAAAAACAAATCCATCGGCCATGGCGACAGGATTCGCGTCGGCCATTCCGAGCTGGTCTTTATGCTGCGGCCGGAGGAGGACGCAAGTGGCGGGCTGGCTGACGAAGACACCCGCATGTTCTCCCGGCCCGTGCGGCTGGAAGAAGCCGAGGGACTCCGCTGGTCGGGGGTCGAAGTGGGCCGCATGGCGCGCGATCTGGCTGCATTGTTCCGCATCAGCAATGTCATCAGCGAAGTTCGCGACAGAGAACTGCTCCAGCGTGAGCTGCTGCAGCTCATCTTCGAAGTCGTTCCCGCCGAGCATGGCGCTATCGTGATGCTCGCCGACGCTCCGGAGGAACCGGGATCCGTGACCACGTGGAGCCGGCACGGCGGACAGTCGCCCGTCCGGGTGCCTCGCGAACTGATGCACCGCGCGCTGTGGGAGAAGTCAGGCATGCTGGCTGAGCCTGAATCGCTGTCCGATGGCGCAAGCCGGAACGCCATCTGCATGCCGCTCATCGGCGCGGAACGAGCCGTCGGCGCGGTTTATCTGATGTCTTCGGCCACAGCCGCGCTCTCCGAGGACGACATCCATCTGCTCAGTCCGATTTGTCGCATCGCCGCCGTCACGCTGGAGAGCAGGCTC
>DASYYN010000086.1:0-19987 GCA_035933815.1 Acidobacteriaceae bacterium | reverse complement strand
GTTTGCTGGGCGGGCGCGATGGCGGGCAGCAGGAGCGTGAGCACGAGAAGCGGGCGAAACATTGCACTTCATACTAATCCTGCTTTCATGAATCGCAGCGAGCGGAGAGAATAGGGCTTTGGAGGAAGGGGACCGGGTGCGACTGAGAGGATGGAGTTGGGTGGCCGCAGCAGGGTGCACAGCGGCGATCGCGCTGGCGACAGGGCAGACGCAGAGCGGAAAGCCGGCCGGAGAGCAAAGCGGCATGGCGACCGGCGGCGCGCATCAGGCGGTATTCGATGCGCAGCATCGGCCGATTACCGCGGGCGGGTTCGTGAAGAGCGGGCCAGTCGTCTTCGAGGACGTGGCGAAGGCGGCGGGGCTGACGAGCTTTCACCATATTGCCGGCACGCCCGATAAGCCATACATCGTGGAGGCGAAGGGGCCGGGCGTCTGTCTGATCGACTACGACAACGATGGCTGGCTGGATATTTATCTGGTCAACGGATCGACGCTCGACGCGATGAACGGGAAAACTCCCGCTCCGCATGCCGCGCTGTTTCACAACAACCACGACGGCACGTTCACCGATGTGACGACTAAGGCCGGAGTCGCGAACGAGCGCTGGGGCTATGGCTGCGCGGTCGCGGATTTCGACAACGACGGCTGGCCCGACCTCTATGTGACGAACTACGGTCAGAATCGGCTCTACCACAACAATCACGATGGCACGTTTACGGACGTTGGGGCGAAAGCGGGCGTGCAACTCGGCACCTGGTCCACCGGAGCCACCTTTGGCGATTACGACGGCGATGGGCGTCTGGATCTGTTCGTCGCCGGATACATTCATTTCGACTTTGTGCATCCGCCGGTATCGGGTTCGCGCACGGTGAATTATGCGACCTGCCAGTTTCGCGGCGAGCCGGTCATGTGCGGTCCGCGGGGGCTGCCGGGAGAACGCGATCATCTCTTCCACAACAATGGCGACGGCACATTCACCGACGTGAGCGAAAAGCTCGGCGTCGACAACAAGGCAGGCTATTACGGCCTGGGTGCGCTCTTTGTCGACGTGAACAACGACGGCAAGCCGGAC
The DNA here is from genome assembly GCA_035933815.1 of Acidobacteriaceae bacterium. GTDB lineage: Bacteria > Acidobacteriota > Terriglobia > Terriglobales > Acidobacteriaceae > Palsa-343. Next base: position 18,915 of record DASYYN010000086.1, on the reverse strand, counting down.
CTGGTGGTCGCGAACGACTCGACACCGAATTACCTGTACGTGAACAAAGGAAACGGAACCTTTGAAGACGACAGCTATCTGAGCGGCCTGGCTCTGAATGCCGACGGGCGCGAAGCCGCGAACATGGGGCTGGCGGCGGGCGATTACCAGAACAATGGGCATGAGGATATCGTCAGCACGACGTTCTCAGACGACTACGACATCCTCTTCAACAACGACGGCAAGGGGAATTTCACGGACGTCAGCTATGAGGCAGGCATTGCGGGAGCGACAATTCCCTTTGTCGGATTCGGCGACGGATTTCTCGATTACGACAACGACGGATGGAAGGACCTGCTGATCGTCAACGGACATGTATATCCGGTGGCGGATCAGCACCCGGAGTGGGGGACGACGTATGCGCAGCGTCCTCTGCTGTTCCATAACGAGAAGAACGGCAAATTCTCGCTGGTACCGGCGGTGGAGGGAACAGGGCTGGCGGTGGTGGTGGTCGGGCGCGGCGCCGCGTTCGGCGATCTGTTCAACAACGGCAGGATCGACGTGGTGATGAACAACATGGACGGGCTGCCGGTGCTGCTGAAGAACGTCAACGCGGATCATCACCACTGGGTCGAGTTGAAGCTGGTGGGCGGCCCGAAGAGCCCGCGCGATGCGGTGGGCGCGACGGTGTATCTGACGGCCGGCGGCATCCGCCAGCGCGACGATGTGCTGAGCGGGGGAAGCTATTTGTCGTCGAATGATCCGCGGGTGCACTTTGGGCTGGGCGATGCGGCGAAGATCGATGCGCTGGAGATTCACTGGCCGGACGGAACGGTGGAGAAGGTTCAGCCACCGGCGGTCGATGGCATCTATACCGTGTCGGAAGGCAGCGGACGGACGACTTCCTCCTCGACCGCCAAATGAGGCCCCGGGCCGGGACCCAGAGCGAGGCGTCCAGGGTATAACTGTTGCGACGATGAACATCAGGGAAGTGGCGCGGCTGGCAAGGGTTTCCACGGCGACGGTGTCGCGGACGATCAACGGATCGGACAAGGTGACGCCGGAGACGAAGGAACGTGTGCAGCGCGCCATCGAGGAGCTGAAGTTCTATCCGAACACCTGGGCGCGGGCGCTCGGTTCGGGCCGCAGCCGCCTGTATGGGCTGATCATTTCGGACATCACGAATCCATTTTTTCCTGAGCTGGTGAAAAGCTTCGAAGACGTCGCCGTGCAGCACGGGCAGGAAGTGCTGGTGGCGAACACGAGCTACGATCCGGCGCGCATGGAAGGCTGCGTGAGCCGCATGCTGCAGCGCAAGGTCGACGGCGTGGCGATCATGACGTCGGAGATGGATGCGCGGCTGGTTGAGGAATTCGAGAGCCGCGGGATTCCGCTGGTCTTTCTCGATACGGGCAATGTGCGCGAGCTGGCCAGCAACATCGTCGTGGATTATGCCGCAGGCGTGCGCGCCGCGATCGAGCACCTGCTCGGGCTGGGGCACAGCGACATCGCCTTCATCGCCGGACCGGCAACGCTGCAGTCGGCGCGCATCCGCCGCAACGCTTTTGTGCAGGCGATGCAGAAGGCCGGCCTGAACGCGGAGCTGATCGAGCAGGGCAATCATCAGGTGAATGGCGGACAAGAGGCCATGGTGCGGTTGCTGGCGGGCCGCCCGCGTCCGACTGCGGTGCTGACCTCCAATGACATGACGGCGATCGGCGCGCTGGGAGCGATTCACGAGGCGGGGCTGCGCGTGCCGGAGGAGATCTCGATCGCCGGCTTCGACGATATCGCCCTGAGCGCATTCACTCAGCCGGCGCTGACGACGGTAAAGCTGTCGCGCGAGGAGATTGCGCGGCTGGCGTTCCGGTCACTCTATAACATCCGCCACGAAGGCGGTATGGGCAGCGAACTCAGCGTGCAACCGACGCTGGTGGTGCGCAGATCGACGGGGCCGGCGCCAGGGCGAACGAAACCCCGTGCGCGCAAGGAAGCTGCGGCCGTCCGCGACTGAACGTAAGTGGCAGCGCGTTGTGGCCGTCAGAAAGCAGAGTGGCTGGCGCGCATCTAATCTGAAGTGGGCGGGCCCTCCTCCGTAGCCGAAGCAAAGAATCAAACCCCCGGGGGCGGGGGCGCACTGCTGCGCTCGTTTGGGCTGGGCATCATTACCGGAGCCGCGGACGATGACTGCTCGGCAGTCGGCACGTATGCGCAGGCCGGTGCGGCCTTTGGGTATTCGCTGCTGTGGACGGCGCCGTTCATCCTGCCCATGATGGTGACCGTCGTCTACCTATCGTCGAAGCTGGGGCAGGTTACGGGGCAGGGGCTCTTCTCGGCGATTCGCTCCAATTATTCGAAGCGATTCCTCTACGCCGTCCTGGTTGGGGTCATCATCGGCAATACGATTGAGGCGGGCGCCGACATCGGAGGCATTGCCGAAGCTCTGCGCACCGTTGCGCCTCTGCCGCATGCATTCTGGGTGGTTGCGGTCGGAGTGATTTCGGTCGTGCTGCAGATTTGGGGATCGTACCGGCTTATCTCGAATCTCTTTCGGTTTTTGTCGCTGGCGCTGCTGGCGTATGTGGCTTCCATGTTTCTCGCGAAGCCGAATCTGCACGCGTTGGCCGCGGGCTTCCTGCATCCTGGCCTGAAATTCGATCACAATGCGCTGGCCATCCTGGTCGCCATGATCGGTACTTCTCTCTCGGCTTATTTGTTCACGTGGCAGTCGAACCAGGAGGTCGAGGAGAAGATCGCGGCGGGGCAGGTGAAGTTGCGGCAACGACGCGGGACGTCCAACAGGCGGCTGCAGAAAACGCTGCTGGACGTAGTCTTCGGCATGTTCTTTTCGGCGCTCGTGATGTACGCGATCATCATCGCGACCGGCGCGACACTGTTTCAGGCGGGGCACCACAATATCGAGACGGCAGCAGAGGCGGCGAAAGCGCTCAGCCCGGTGGCGGGACACGCGGCCGGACTGCTGTTTATGGCAGGCATCGTCGGTGTGGGTTTCCTCGCCATTCCCGTGATCACGGCGGGGTCGGCGTACAACATTTGCCAGACGCTGGGCTGGCCGAACGGGCTGGACCTGCGGCTGCGTGAGGGCAGGGGTTTCTACGGAAGCATCATGGTGGTGATGGCAGCGGCGACGGCACTCAACTTCACAGGGATTAATCCTATGAAGGCGCTGGTGTTCGCCGGCATCGTGCAGGGGTTCTCAACGCCTCCGCTGATGCTGCTGATTCTGCTGATGACGAACAGCCAGCGCATCATGGGCGACAAGACCAACACACGCGCGACCAACATTTTCGGCTGGGCAACGACGGCGGCAATCTTTGCAGCTTCGGGCGCGCTGATCTGGAGCTGGATCGCTCACTGAACTTCGCCATGCGGGCGAAGACGATTGAGTTCGAGCGCGCAGGCGACGGCATTCTGAGCGGCGAAGCGGAGATTATCGAGGCCGGCCCAGATCCAGAAGCGGGTCGTATCTTCGGCGCGGCCGTTTTGCGGCCGCACGCGGGCGAGAATGTTTGGCTGCCCGGCGACGCTGAGGTTCGTCGGCGGATCGCCGTCGGCGGTAATGATGTCGACGTGCTCGCCGGCAATGACGGCTTCTACCTGATCGACGGACGCGGGCTCGGCGACCGTAACCGCCAGTGAAACGCCATAGCCGTGAAAGACCGGCGCGTGCAGCAGCTGGACTCCGATTTCCGGCGCACGATTGGCAGTGAGCAGCGCGTAATGACGGCGGATGCGCGCCTCGCTCTTCGCAAGCGAAACCTTTGCCAGCTCTCCGAAAACGGGCGTGGTGTTGAAGGCGACCTGCGTGTCGTAGACCTGACGGGGAAGATCCTGAAAGCTGAGCAGTTTTACCGTCTGCTGGTGCAGCTCATCCATCGCGGCGCGGCCGTACTCGGAGGCAGGCTCGAGAACGGTAGCCGAAGCGGCGGCCATTCCCGAGGCGGATCCGATGCGATCCAGCAGCAGGGCGAGGGTGACGGCGACCGGATGGGCAGGAACGACGGCGCGGGTTTCGAGACTCGGGCCGTTCAGTGGCGCGGCAGCGCCGGGTTCATTCACCCAGGGCGCGCGGACGAGAACGCCGCTCTCACCCTCAAGAGCGCCGGAGACATCGATGATGCTGGCTCCGGCTCGCTGGGCGGCTTGCCAGTGTTTGCGCGTGAGCGCCTCATCGCCGGTGAAGAAGACAAAGTCGGTGCGATCAAACGAGGATGGCTCGATGCGCTGAATAAAGGTGACCTCATCGGCGACGGCTTCGAGTGTGCCCAACTCGGCTTCATCGTCCATGAGGAGGAAGTCCGAGCCGCCGAAGGGCGAATCGGTGAGAGCGTCGTTCAGTTCTCGGCCGCGCAGCGAGCCTGCGCCTACAATTGCGATTTTCGAATTGTCTGTCATCCGTTGGGTCCTTGGATCGAGGACGGGAGCGGCTGCGAGTGGGATTTGGGATGGTGCCGGCGCCAGGAGTACGCGAGCCGGGCAATGATGCCGGAGAACATGTAGGCGAGCGCCAGCAGGATCAGAACTTCCCGGGAAAAGAAGACGAGTAGGTAAATGCCGACTCCCAGAAGAATGATCCAGCGAAACGGCTGGCGTCCGGTGAGATTGATTTCCTTGCCGCTCCAGAAGCGCCAGGTGCTGACCATGAGGAAGCCGACAAAGGCAACGAGCAGACCCCAGATACTGGCGACCCACCAGGTGGAAACGGGCCAGCCTACGAATGCGTGCACGACGGCAGCGACAATGCCGGCGCCGGCGGGAATGGGCATGCCGACAAAGTACTTGCGTCCGGGACGGCCAGGATTCTTGGGAACAGGATTGATGCTGATGTTGAACCGCGCGAGGCGCGAAGCGCCGCACAGCAGAAACAGGAAGCAGAAGAATCCGCCCAGCTGGATCAGCTTGAAGCGAAGATCCGGGTTCAGCGTCTCCGGCAGGCAACGGAACCCCCAGGAAAAGGCGAGGATGCTGGGAGCCACGCCGAAGGTGATGACGTCGGCAAGGGAGTCGAGCTCGCGGCCGAAATCGCTCTCGGTATTGGTGAGGCGGGCGATGCGCCCGTCGAGCGCGTCGAAGGGAATGGCGAAGCCGATGGCGAGAGCGGCCCAGTCAAAATGATGCGGGTAATGTACGGAGCCCTCGAGACTCTGGGTAATGGCAAAGAACCCCGCCCCGATGTTCACTGCGGTGAACAGGGAGGGCAGAATGAACATGCCGCGCGGCTTGCGGCGGCGCGCCCCGGGGAAGAGAGGCTGCTGTTCTTCGCCGTTCAAGCGAAGTACTCCGCGCCGGTAGTGGCCAGCTCAGGTTCGGGGACGGGCGGCTCGATGCGGGCCAGCACGCTGGCTCCGCCGCGAACGCGATCGCCGATTTTGACGAAGACTTCGGCCGTGCCTGGCATGAGAATGTCCGTGCGGGAGCCAAATTTGATCATCCCCACGCGTTCACCGCGTGCGAGATGGTCGCCAACCCGCTTCGTAAACACGATACGACGAGCAATGAGCCCAGCGATCTGGGCGAAGGCGATCTGGTAGCCCTCCGGCGTGTCCAGGATGGCGAGATTCTGCTCATTGCGGTCGGCGCAGACGGGATTCATAGCGTTGAGGAACTCGCCCTTGCGGTAGCGGACCTCGCGCAGAACGCCGGCAACCGGCGAGCGGTTGACGTGGACGTCGAAGACGCTGAGAAAGATGCTGATGCGCAGGCGCTCGCCTTCGGGCGTGTTCACCCGGGCTACCTGCGTGACTTTGCCGTCGGCGGGAGAGACCACGAGTCCGGGATCCTGCGGGATTTCGCGCCGGGGATCGCGGAAGAACCAGAGGAAAAATGCGGCGAACAGCAGCGGGAGAATGGCCCAGCCCCAGTTGCCCGTCACCAGGCCGACCAGAACCGCCACCGCAATCAGAGCCAGCCCGTAGAAGTAACCGTCGCGCACCATGAGCGGAAGTCTTTTCTATTCTAGATGCGGCGAGGGGAATCCGAAAGCGGGGCGGAGCGGCGGTTACAGAATGGGGCGCGCTCCAGACGATACGGGCATCGACACCCGACACTTGCTGCGCCGGCTGGCGATGCCTTTGGTCCTGCGGGAGTTGACGATGGTGCGATGTGCGTCCGCGCTACGCGGCGCTGAACGCACGTTGCTGCTGTGACCTTCGCGCAGTCAGCTGATCCTTTACATGAAGTTTGAGTTTCTTCAGGCGAGTTTCTTCGATCAGGTCATCCTCAGAAAGCCAGGGTTTTTGGAGCAGAGCTTCCAACTTCTCCGAATAGTGACGATGCTGCTCTTCAAGGCGGCGAATCTCTTCACTATCCGGCTGACCGTTTGCTTCCAGATCCATGGATGACACCTCCGCTGCGGGATTTACCCCGGCGGAGCCGGCAAAGAAACCGTTCGCCGGGCGAATTGTCTCACTCTAGTGAGACGTACCACGCTAGCACCGTGGAAGCCCAGCCTTCAACAGCTTTTGTGGTGGAAAACCTGGGCAATGTTCGTCACGGGAGTAATGGCTTGCCCAGGAGCAGGGCATCGTCGATTGGATCGCGGTAGTAGCGGGGGCGGAGACCTTCGCGGCGCAACCCGTGGCGTTCGTAGAGGCGAATTGCGGCAGCATTCGAGGCCCGGACCTCGAGCCCGAAGTGGTGCGAACGGTGCTCGGCCGCCCAGGCGAGGACGGCACCCAGAAGAGCGGAACCAATGCCCTGTCGGCGGGCAGTCGGGTCCACTGCCATCGAATCCAGTTCACAGCGGTTTTCGGGGCTGGCCGTAGTTGGCGAGTCGAGGAGCAGAGTCGCTGCGGCGAATCCGACTACAGATCCGGAATCTGCCGCGACGAAGGCGGCGCGGAGCAGCGGCGGTTGCGGCGGATTGAGGTACGCGGCATATCCGGATGGCTGCCAGACGGGAGCTTCGGGCGAAGCGGCAGCGATGGTCAGCACGGCTTCGAGGTCGGCGGGCCGCATGGGCCGGATTTCGGGAGTCATGACTGCCGCGTTTGAGCTTTCGGACGGCGAGCGCCGGGGTGGGAGAAGATTTCGGCGTCGGAGCGGCGCAGGTAATTGCCGTCGAGGGTGACGGGGTCGTCGAAGTCGCGGGCGCGGAGGCGAGGGAGCGCGAAACGGAGCGCTTCGGCGGCGGTGGGCGGGTCGACCAGCGTTGCGCCGGGGGCGGCCGCGTGGACGGGGGCTTCGCACACGGCAAGTTTCTGCCCGAGCGCGGCAGCTTCGGCCTGCAATCCGTCGAGCGTGAGCAGGGATTCCCGGGGCTCCTCCGCGTAATGGCCGAAATAGAACTCGTGGCGGGAGGCGTCGAGAGCGGCGGCCGGCGTCTGCGCCTGATGCGCCAGCACTTCGAGGCGGGAGACGGCGACGATGCGGATGCCATGGATTTCAGCCAGGCCCTTGGCCGCGCTCAGGCCGATGCGGATGCCGGTGAAGCTGCCCGGTCCTTTGGTGACGACGATCGCGGAGAGGGCTTGAATCGCGGCGCCGTGGGCGGCGAGCAGCTCGCCGATTGCTGGGACGAGGCGGGCCGAGTACGTTTTGCCGGCGAGTGGCGCCTCGGCGAGGATCTCGATTTGCTCGTGATCAAGCCGAGCAAGCGCGATGGACCCGGCAGGGCCGCTGGTGTCGATGGAGAGGAGCATCCCAGGAACAGCGTATAGCGTATAGAGCGTATAGCGTATAGCGGATAGGGTGTAGGCCCACCCTGTCGTTCGAACTGCCCGAACGACAAGGATGGGGCACCCGGGTTTTTAGACGTCGCTCACGGGATCATGGCAGATCTCGAGCAGCACGCCGCCGGTGCTCGCGGGGTGAATGAAGAAGTAGAGGTGGCCGCCGGCGCCCGTCTGGATCTCGTCGGAGACGAGGCGCACGCCCTGGGCTTTCATCGTCTCCAGGGCGGCAGAGATGTCATCCACGTGCAATGCGATGTGGTGCAGACCTTCGCCGCGTTTCGCGAGGAATCGGCCGATGGTCGAATCAGGCGTGGTGGGCTCCAGCAACTCGATGCGCGTGTCGCCGGCGGGAATGAACGCCGTGTGCACCTGCTCGTGCTCAACAGTCTCCTCGTGCAGCACGCGCAGGCCCAGCGACTCGTACAGCCTGCGCGCGGCAGCGATGCTGTGGACGGCGATGCCGATGTGGTCGATGGAGGGCATGGAAGCAGCGTATAGCGTATAGCGTTTAGGGGGTAGGGGCCGGGAGTCAGGACTCAGCAATCAGCAATTACTTATTACGATTGGCGCCGGGGATAAGCCTCAGAAACTGATCACTGACGATCATCACTGATCCCCGTTACTGCTAAACAGCTTCGCGGCTATCTGCGGCACTAGCTTCCAGGGATCTTCCTGGCCGGAGGCTATTCTGGCGGCGTGCTCGTCGAGTTCCGCCGGGGTGAGGCCGTGACGGCGCGCACGGCGCATCAGCTCAGCACGAAGCATCGCGTCGAGGCGCATGCGCCAGTGCAGCGCTCGGCGGGAGGCGCGCCTGTCGCCGGTTTTCAGCCATTCCTCGAATTGAGCGATCGCGGCCGCCAGCTGATCGGTGCCCTCGCCGGCCGTCGCAATGGTGCGCACGATCGGCGGCGTCCAGGATTCCGCTGCCTGGTGGCGATCGGGCGCAAGCGACTGTAGCGTGCGGATCTCCTGCTCAACGCGGTGCGCGCCGTCGCGATCGGATTTGTTGATGACGTAAATGTCGGCGATTTCCATGACGCCGGCCTTGAGGCTCTGGACGTCGTCGCCCATGCCGGGGACGAGGACGACGAGCGTGACGTCGGCGAGCCGGGCGATCTCAATCTCGTCCTGGCCGACGCCGACGGTTTCGATCAGCAGGATGTCTTTGCCGCTCGCTTCGAGGACCAGCGCGACATCGGCGGTGGCGAGCGCGAGGCCGCCGAGCGAGCCGCGCGTTGCCATGGAGCGAGCGTAGAAGCCGGGATCCTCGTGATGCTCCTGGAAACGGATGCGGTCGCCGAGCAGCGCGCCACCGGTGAAGGGGCTGGTGGGATCGACAGCAAGGACGCCGACAGTGCGTCCGGCCTGGCGCCCCGCAGCTCCGCGAAAGTAGCGGGCAAGACGATCGACGAGCGTGCTCTTGCCTGCTCCCGGCGAGCCGGTGATGCCGATGCGCAGGGCGCGCCCGGTGTGCGGAAAGCAGGCGGAGAGCAGGGCAGGCGCTTCGGGCGCGTCATTCTCAACCAGCGAGATAGCGCGGGCGAGAGCGCGGGTGTCGCCGGATCGCAGCCGATCGACGAGGGCCGGGATGGAGTTCACGGTCATTGAAAGATGTTCTTCGGGCAGATGGCGTGGACGCCGACATTGCCGTCGACTAGCTGTGTGATGTCCACATCGACGGCCACGCTGGTGAGCATGTAGGCGTCGTCGCGGGAGAGATGCTTCTGCGTGACGAGGAAGTCGATCATGTTGCGTACGGCCATTTCAGTGGCAGTCTTCAGGTCGGGACTGAATCCCATGCTGATGTAGCTGGTGGGTGTTTCGGCGCGCGGCCAGAGCAGGTGCTGGTCTTTGTGCACGACAAAGCGGAAGGTGCCGGTGAGGAAGGTTTCGAGGGCGGTGATGTCGACTTCGCCGTTGCCCATAGCGGCATGTCCGTCGCCTGCCTCGAACAGCGCGCCTTTCACGTGGACCGGGAGATAGAGCGTCGTTCCGGCGACGAGTTCCTTGTTGTCCATGTTGCCGCCATGCATCCACGGCGGCGCGCTGTTGTAGCGTCCGGCCGATTCGGGGGGCGCATCTCCCATGCTGCCGAAGAAGGGATGCAGCGGGATATCGATGGCGGGCGCGAAGTGGGCGACCATGCGGTCGCGGTCGAGCGGAATGATCTTTGTCCGGCCGTAGGGGTAATCGTCGGGGAGGAATCCGCGGCCGGCGCCGAAGCCATTGCACGCGAAGGGAGCATCGATGTCGATCTTGAGGATGTCGATTTCCAGCACGTCGCCGGGTTCGGCTTCGGCGATCGCAATGGGGCCGGTGAGGATGTGGCCGCCGGGGCCTTTGTCTTTCACCTGATCGAAGATCGGCTGGTTATAGGCCGGTATGTCGGCAGGCTTGACGCCTTCGGATTCGAGGCGCTCGTTCGATCCGCAGGTGGAGAGGGTCTGGATGCGCACGGTGTCGCCGGAATGAACGGTGAGGACCGGTTTTGCTTTCGACCAGTAGTATCCCCAGGCGACGGCGGAGGGTGTGGCCGCCAGGAACGTGGGCGCGGATGGACTCGACTGCGCGGCGGCACCACTGGCGAGCAGAAGGAGAGCAGGGGCGGCGAGGGCTTTCAAGAGACCTCCGGTGCGGTGCATGTGCAACTGTGCTTCGAGGATACGCGGTCGGGCGTGACGGCAAAGCGGGCGGGGAACTGAGCGGTCAACACCGTAGCCTTGACTGCGGCAGGGAAGCGGAGCTACGTTTCTGTGATGGGCGAACAAAAGGCGAATACAAACGAAGCGGCCACCCTGTTCCCGATCCTCCAGCAGAGGCCGGTGGGTATTGCTCGGCTTGCGGCGGCAGGACATGAGGCGGACCACGGGCACGGCGTCGAGTTCAGGACGATGGAGCCGCGGTCGATGCTGAACAGGGTCGTTTCGAGTCGAATCGATTACTTCGTGTGGAGCGTGAATCCGTACCGCGGGTGCGAGTTCGGGTGCCGTTACTGTTATGCGCGCTACACCCACGAGTTCATGGACAAGCCTGACCCGCTGACGTTCGAGCGGGAGATCTACATCAAGCAGCATGCGGCCTGGCTGCTGCGCCAGGAACTGCGGTTGGTGAAGCCAGGCGAGCACATCGCGATCGGCACGGCGACGGATCCGTACCAGCCGATCGAGCGGCGGGCGCAGGTGACGCGGAGCCTGCTGGAAGTTCTGGCGGAGCAGGAGGGGCTGACGCTCGGGATCGTGACCAAGTCCACGCTGATCGAGCGCGACATTGACCTGCTGAAGCAGGTCGCCGCGCGGAACAGGCTGACGCTGCACCTGACGATCACGACTCCCGATGCGAAGCTGGCGCGGGTGCTGGAGCCGCGCGCGCCGCGGCCCGATCTGCGCTTCAGGACGGTGCTGCGGCTGCGCGATGCGGGGCTGAGAACCGGCATCCTGTGCTCGCCGCTGATGCCGGGGATTACGGACACACCGCAGGCGATTGAGCGGATGGCGATTCGGGCAAAGCAGGCGCGGGCGAGCTTCATTGGGGCGCAGCCGTTGTTTCTGAAGCCGTGCTCGCGGCCGATGTTTCTGCAGTTCATAGAAGATCATTTTCCGCAACTGAAGAATGCCTATGAGACGCGGTACAGGGACAAGGCATTCGTCTCGAAGGCGTATCACGAGCGCGTGATGACCATCGTGCGGGCGGTGGTGAGAAAGCATGGGCTCGGAGAGCGCTTCGAGCCGCTGAAGAGATTGCCGCAGCCGGTGTGGCCGGTGCAGGGCGAGCTGTGGGGGACTGGCCGTCCAGGCGAGGCGCGCTTCGCGCGATGAGAGGCTATGCCCCGATGGGATCCGGCGCAGGGGTAACCATGTTGGCAATTTGGTTGCGATGGCGGACGGGCTTGCGTATAGTTCGAGCAAAGCCAGGGAGAAAAAAAGGAGCGCGGAATGCCATCGGGTGAAGCAGCGGCGGTAATTGGGAAGTCGGTTCAGATACGCGGCGAAGTGAGAGGAAGCGAAGACCTGCAGGTGGACGGGCAGGTGGACGGAACGATTGCCCTGACCGACAGCAGGCTGACCGTGGGCGCGCATGCGCGTGTGCAGGCCAACCTGTCGGCGCGGGATGTGATTGTCCTCGGCCGTGTGACGGGCGAGATTCGGGCGACCGGGCGCGTCGAACTGCGCGCCGGCAGCACCGTGAGCGGCGATATCCATGCAGGGCGTCTCTCGATCGAAGAGAATGCCGTCTACTGCGGCAAGGTGGAACTGGCCAGCGGGGCCGGCGCCGCACAGGCAGCGAGTGCCGACCGCCAGGCTACGACTCCGCCTCCGGCGGCGACCCCGGCGGGCTCGGGCGCGGCGCTGGGAGCGAACTGAGGGCGACCCACATCTGCCAAGGGCAGGCAGATATGGTGCACCCGGATCCTGCGAAGATGTGGAACGGCTCTGCGGCGAAGGCTGCGGGGCCGTTTTGCTTTAGCGGGGGCCGGCGGCTCCTGATCCGAGCGAACTGTAGCCGGGGTGGACGTTGGGCGGGAGACCCTGCTGGGCGGCCACACGCTCGAGCAGATCGTGGAGCATGCGGCGCTCGTCCTCGGTGAGCGCGGCGAGCAGGGAAGTCTGGTGTTCGCGGGCGATCTGGCCGAGGGTGGCGAGCATCTTCCGGCCTTCGGCGGTGAGGTGGAGGGCGTGGCTGCGGCGATCGTCCTGATTGCGGCGGCGCTCGACGAGACCTCGCGTATCCAGCGTGTCGAGCAGCGCAACGAGGCGGCTGGGAACCATTTGCAGGCGGGTGGCCAGCGCCTGCTGTGTGAGGCCGGGGCTGGAGCCCAGGATGCGCAGGATGCCGGCATGCGGGGGCGCGAGTCCAACGGCGAGCAGCCGCTCGGCGAAGCGGGCGGCGGCATGGGAGCCGATCTGAGCCAGCAGGAAGGCAGCGTTGGTGCGGTGTTCGGAGGGCTGTGCGGGGCGCCTGGGCTTTTCCACAGGATTATTGTTCCACAACAGAATCGTTCTGATAAAGAAGCGTTCCAGCGTCAAGAAGACATTGGCAGCGAGTTAGCGAGCCAGCAAGTCAGCAAGCTAGCGAGTTAGCAAATCAGTTAGGTGGCTACTTAGAGGGCAATTTTTTGATGATATGTTTTGGCTTGAATGGCGTAAGCAATTGATTTTGCTCATTGTGACGGTGGAGCGCATTGCTGAACTGCGTTGATTTGAAAGTGCTTGTCGACAAGCAGTCTATTGTCAAATGCCTGGGGGCGGAGGAGCCGATGCCGCGGTTTGCCGGGGCGACTGGTTGCGCGCGGGACGGGTCCGGCGAAGTGCAAAAGGGTGGTCACAGCGGTGACGATTTCCGGACTGAGGTTCGGGAAGGTCTCGGCGAAGACTCGCGACTGAGCAACGGCGCAATCGAGTGCGGCGACGGCGGCGATGCTCGCGCGGGTGTAGCTGGAGCGCTCGGCGGAGGAGGCTTTCGCCTCGATGAAGTCGTGGAGAGTGTTGAGGCAGTCGCACAGGTGCTCGAGTTTTGCGGGGAGCGTCATGGCGCGGATTTGTTCGGCGGCCTGGCGCATTTGCTGGTCGAAGGCCTCTTCGTCGCGGTCGGTGGCTTCAGGGGCGGGACGGCGGGCGGCGAGGCGGCGATGGTCGCGGCAAAGGGACTCGCCGCGTCGCGGGAGACGGCGGCAGTGGCGGCCGTCGGGATAGAGCCAGGTGCATTCGGCAATCATGTACGCTCCAAAGGAAAAGGTCCGCGGGCGGCGGACCTTTGTTTTTACTTTATAAGTTTAGTGTACCAAGTTAGGGGAACTGGAGTGCCAATTATATTTGTGCAATAGTGCGGGTAAGTGGTCTGGAATGAGGGCGAGTTACTTTCGTTTGATGGGGGCGCCTCTTGACAGATGTGTGAGGGGCGCTGCCAGTGGGCGACTGTTGCCGCAGTAACGTTACCGGCTTGGCTGCGGCGCAGCCCCTCCGCGAAGGAGCCTGCGGCAGCAAGGAAGCGCGCTGCGCGCGCGATCTTTTTGCACGGCTGAAGCCGTGCCCCTTCAAGGAACAAAAGGTGTGAATCCGTGCTCTGATGCAACGGCCGGGCCTGAAGGCCGGGTGAGTGGAGCGGCTATTCCACGGGCTGAAGCCCGTGGCTTCTACCGTCGTCGTGCTACGCACGACCGCTTCGCGGCGTCGGTTTACGGCTGAAGCCGTGTCTCATCCTGCGGTGAGCCTGTGCGCTGATCGAACTGGTGATTTCCAAAAAGCAGACGACTCGCCCACAACACTGCCGAATGGTGGGTTTTTTTCCTCAGAGTTTGCCTGCTTCGATCATCACGACTGCCTCTTTCAAGGCCTTCAGGACCTTCTCCCGCTTCGGCTCCTCCTGAAGGAAGAGTGGCAGCCGTTCATACCATCGTTGAGAGTGCCAGTGACGAAAGTTGCAGTTGGGCAACATCCTTGCCGGCACGCGGCTGGTGGGATGTGTCTTCGCTTGAAAGAACTGTATGTATTCCTCAATTTCGTCTTTGCTCACGAAGCGGAATGTGAAAGAGCAGACGTGCACGCAAATGGCATCAGGCTTGATCAGCGAGCGCGCATAGTGTGGCAGTGGCTCCGCCGTGCGATCTCCGAAGCGCCTGCCATCTCCTGATTCTCTCCAGATTCGCGCCATAACCAGACTCTATCGCAGCGGTCCTGGCACTCCAAGCACGAAAACCATGAGGCGGATTGTCGGCGGATTACCAGCAATGCGGAGAGGACAACCAGCGCGGTCTGATTCGGGAAAGGCAAACGCAGATCCTTCGTCGCTTCGCTCCTCAGGATGACAGCCTGGGAAATTGTCGATTTTTGTCTACACCGTCCGCATTCTGCGCATTCTCCGCACTCCGCGAATTAACGGTGTGAGGATTGCGTTTGACAGAGAAGCGGCGGGCGCTTCATAGTGCAGGCAGTGCGCTACAGGGCGCCACCCACCCGCGGCAAGGGAATACTCCCACCTGTTTTGGTCTGAAGCCGCGTGCGTGTGCACCTTCTTTCAGCCTGACGTCAGCGGGCACAGGCGAAGCATGAAAGGAGGTCGCAATGACCACTTCCAGGTCTCTCCCCGCTCGTCCGTCTCTCGACTCCCTCCGTAAACAGGCAAAGAAGCTCGCGCGCGATATTGCAGCCGGAGATGCCGCCGCCATGGCGAGGGCGCGTGCGCATCTGCCGAACATGCAGCTGCCGCTGACGCAGCGCAATGCGCAACTGGTGATCGCGCGCGAGTACGGCTACGCCGGCTGGCAGAACCTGACGGCGGACGTGAGAGGACGGCTCGGCGAGGGTCTGCACTGGGCGGCAGAGCAGGGTGAACGCATCATTCACGACAACGATGTCGAAGGGCTGAAGCAACTGCTCGCGGAGCATCCTGCGCTGCTTTCCTGGCACAGCGACCGGCGTGGCGCGCGCGAGGGCCTGATGGGATTCGCCACCGCCGCGTATGGGGACAGCTTCGACCCGTTCAGAGAAGAGCGATTCACCCGCGCGGAGTGCGCCGAGCTGCTGATTGATGCGGGCGCGGTGGTGATGCCGTCAGTGTTCGACGGGCTTCTCAGCTCGCGCGCCAGGGGGCTGCTGCAGCTGTTTCGGAGGAAGGCGCTGCTTCCGGGCACGCTCAGGTTTCTCGCTGCGCTGGGCGATCTCGAAGGCGTCCGCACGACTCTCGCTGAAAGTGGGAACGATCTGACCGCAGTGACGGAAGCATTTACGATTGCCTGCAGCTTCGAGCACGAAGGGATAGCGTCGCTGCTGCTGGACCGGGCCATCGCGCTCGATCCCGAGCTCGGCGCACGCGTCGACGCCGGCGGGGGACGAGCGGGCTTCGTGAAGTACTTCATCGAGAACCGGCCCGGGCAGGTGGCCGAGGCCGGGCTCTGGAAGACGTTTGTCATGGAGCAGGTCAGCCGGGCGGTCTATTCCTGGAGTGGCGGCGAGAAGTCGTTCAAGGAACGACGCGGAGGGAGCGATTTGCCGGCGTTCGTTCGCCTGCTGCATGGTGAGGCGTGGCTGCTGGGTGAGGACTTTGTGGAGTTTCAGGCAGCAATTATCGCGCGGGCAGCGCTGGTGGGGCGCGGGGAATTCATCACGTCTTTGCTCGAGCTGAATCCGGCGGTGCTGCGGCGTGAGCCGCCGCCGCAATCGCAGGCGATCGAGTTCGCGTTCACGTACGCGAACACAGAGGTTGTTCCGGTCCTGACGCGCATCTGGCCGCTGCCGGACGATCTGCCGCATGCAGCGGGCCTGGGCGATCTGGCGCGGGTGAAGCAGTTGTTCGACGCGGCAGGCGCGCCGTTGCTGGGCGACCTGGAGAATCAGTACCCGTGCAGTCCGTACATGCCGAAGGAACGCGTCGAGGAATACGCACGACAATGGGGACCCCCGAGCCAGCAGCGCGTGCTCGACGCGGCACTAGCCTGGGCGGTCATCAACAGCCATCTCGATGTGGCTGATTTCCTGCTTGAGCACGGCGCGGACATCAACACGACCTGGAGTTCGCATGAGCCGGCGAGTCTGCTGCATGAACTTGTGTGGCACCGGAATTACGCGGCGATGCAATTCCTGATCGATCGCGGCATCGACATGAACGTCAGGGATCATCGGTGGAACAGCACGGCACAGGGGTGGGCGGAGTACGCTGCGGAGGACGGGAAGCTGGCTCGCTGGCTGGAGGACGCGGAACGGCAGCGGGAAAGGAGAGGATGAGCGCAGGCCGTTCGCTGCGCGGTGCGTGCGAGCTCGGGGTGACAACGTCAAAAGCAAACGCAGATCCTTCGCTGCGCTCAGGATGACAAGTCGGGAAAAATACAGGTCCTTCGAGTCGCGCTGCGCGCTGCGCTCAGGGTGACAGGGCAAACGCCGGTCAAAAGCAAACGCAGATATCTCGTGGCTGCGCTCCTCAGGATGACAGCGTTTGTCGTTATCCGCGCGAGGGGTGGACTTTGAGGATTTCTCGGCCGATGACCATGCGCTGGATTTCGCTGGTGCCTTCGCCGATGGTGCAGAGCTTGACGTCGCGGTAGAACTTCTCGACCGGGTAGTCCTTGATGAATCCGTAGCCGCCGTGGAGCTGGACGGCTTCGTCGCAGATGCGGACCGCGACCTCGCTGGCGTAGAGCTTGGCCATGCTGGATTCGCGGGTGACGCGCTGGCCGGCATCTTTGAGGACGGCGGCGCGGAGAGTGAGCAGGCGGGCGGCGTCGAGTTCGGTGGCCATGTCGGCGAGCTTCCACTGGATGCCCTGGAATTCGGCGATGGCTTTGCCGAATTGCTTGCGCTGCTTCACGTATTTCACGCTGGCATCGAGGGCGCCGCGGCCAATACCAAGGGAGAGCGCCGCGATGGAAATCCTGCCGCCGTCGAGGGTGCGCATGGCGTCGACGAAGCCTTCGCCTTCCTGGCCGAGGAGATTTTCGGCGGGGATTTCGCAGTCTTCGAAGATGAGCTCGGAGGTGTCGGAGGCGCGCAGGCCGAGCTTGTTTTCTTTCTTGCCGGGGCGGAAGCCGGGCGTGCCCTTCTCGACGATGAAGGCGGAGAGGCCGTGCGTGCCTTCTTCTTTGTTGGTGACGGCGATGACGACGCTGACGTCGGCGTAGTGTCCGTTGGTGATGAAGATCTTGTTTCCGTTGAGCACCCAGCGGTCGCCTTTGCGCACGGCGGTGGTGCGGGCGGCGGAGGCGTCGGAGCCGGAGCCTGGCTCGGTGAGTCCCCAGGCGCCCAGCCATTCGCCGGATGCGAGTTTGGGGACGTACTTCTGGCGCTGCGCATCGGTGCCGGCGAGGAAGATGTGATTCGTGCAGAGAGAATTGTGCGCGGCGACGATGATGCCGATGGAGCCGTCGACGGCAGACAGTTCCTCGATGGCGAGCATGTAGTCGACGTAGCCGAGGCCGGCGCCTCCGAGCTCGGGCGGGAAGATGACACCGAGCAAGCCCATTTGGCCGAGCTGCTTGACGACGTCCATGGGGAATTCGGAGGCCTCGTCCCAGCGGAGGACGTTGGGGGCGATTTCGCGGGCGGCGAAGTCGCGGATTTCGCGGCGGAGGGCTTCCTGGTCTTCCGTGAGGGTGAAGGGGTACGTGGAGGACGATGTGGCGGGGACGGATTGGGCGGCGGTGGTCATGAGGGCTCTGCAGTCTTAGAGATGCGAAAACCGGGTAGGTTAGCAGGGACTGAGCGGTCCAGGCAAACGGGATGCGCGCGACCCCACGTCTCCAACAGCGGGAGACGTGGGGCACCCTGGGGCACTCAGGACGACAAAGCCAGGAACAACCGCAGGTCCTTCGACTCCGGCCGCTGCGCGACCTCCGCTCAGGATGACAACTCTGCTTTTGTTCAGCGCAGGCTGGCGGGTTTGGGCTGGAATGCGCTGAGCTGGCGGAAGGCGTCGTCGGGCAGGCGTAGCGCGGCGGCGGCGATGTTTTCTTCGACGTGCTGCGGCGAGCTGGTGCCGGGAATGGGCAGCGTGACGGGCGAGCGGCGCAGCAGCCAGGCGAGCGCGATCTGCAGCGGCGAGGCGTCAATTTGTTTGGCGATGCGTTCGAGCAGATCGTGAGCCTCGCGCATCTGGCCGAGCGGAGCCCACGGGATAAAGCCGATGCCGTTCTTCTCGCAGTGGTCGAGGAGGAAGTCCCACTCGCGGTCGGCGAAGCTGTAGCGGTTCTGCACCGAGACGATGGGAACGATTTTGCGGGCGCGGTCGACGTGTTCGAGGGTGACATTGGAGAGCGCGACGTGGCGGATCTTGCCCTGGGCGCGGAGGTCGGCGAGGGTTTCCATCGAGGCGTCAAAGGAGACGGCCGGGTCGGGGATGTGGAGCTGGTAGACATCGATGTGGTCGAGGCGGAGGCGGCGGAGGCTGCCGTCGACGGCCTGGCGAAGATGTTTGGGGCTGGCGTTGTGGATCCACTGGCCAGGGCCGACGCGCTCCCATCCGCCTTTGGTGGCGATGACGAGGCCGGCAGGGTAGGGATGCAGGGCTTCGGCGATGAGTTCTTCTGAGACGTTGGGGCCGTAGGAGTCGGCGGTGTCGATGAAATTGACGCCGAGTTCGACGGCGCGGCGGAGGGTGCGGAGCGCGGCGTCGTGGTCGGCGGGCGGTCCCCAGATGCCTTTGCCCGTGATGCGCATGGCTCCGTAGCCGAGGCGGTTAACGGTGAGGTCGCCGAGGTTGAAGTGTCCGGCAGCGGAGGCATTGGGCGTGGTGGTGGGGGCGGCTTGAGGCGGCATCG